>JBAVPB010000458.1:0-5843 GCA_049692655.1 Chthoniobacteraceae bacterium
GATGTGAAAGAACCGGGCGGAATCGCATGGCGGTTCCGCGTGCCGCAGGGCGAGATTGTCGAGTTCGACGATGCGCGGTTGGGGCCGCAAAAGGCGGTTGCTGGCGCGGACTTTGGCGATTTCGTCATCTGGCGCAAGGATGACATTCCCGCCTATCAACTCGCAGTGGTCGTGGATGACATTGCGATGCAGATCACCGAGGTGGTGCGCGGCGAGGATCTGCTCACCTCTACTTTCCGGCAGCTTTTGCTCTACCGCGCTCTCGGCGCAAAGCCACCATTGTTCTACCACTGCCCGCTAGTGACCGATGAAAATGGACGGCGGCTCGCAAAACGCAGCGCATCCCTGAGCCTGCGCGCGCAGCGGGAAAGCGGGGCTGACCCGGCAAAATTGAGCGCGATCAACCCGTCGTCCGGAGGCCACTTGCAATCGCATTGATGGAAAGCAGAAGCTCCGGCAGCATCTTGTCGGCCCCAGCTTCATCGCCCTCCTTTTTCAATTTGCGCCAGTGGACGAGCAGTTCAATTTCCTGCAAATGTAAAACACGCAGCGCCTCGGCGCGCAATTGCAGCGTCTTGAGCATGCGGGGGCGGCGCTCTGCCATCGGGCGGCCACGCAGTTTCTCCAGCATGGTCCGGGTCTTCTCCCACTCCGCGAGAATCATGCCGAAAATCCGGTCACGCACCGCGCGATCCTCCACGAGATCGGCGTAGCGGTGCATCAATTCCACGTCGGTGCTGGCGATGCTTGACTCGATATTCGTGAGGACGTAATGCAAAAATCGCCAGTCCTTGATGCCTGCCACCAGTCGTTCAAATTCCTCCGGCTGCTGCTCCAGCAAATCCGCGAGAGCCGAGCCTGCGCCATACCAGCCCGGCAGATAAAAACGCGCCTGGTTCCAACTGAAGACCCATGGAATCGCACGCAGATCGGCTAGACTCGCCTGTCCTGTCCTGCGCGACGGACGCGAGCCGATGCGGCTGTGCTCCAGCGCGTCGATCGGCGTGGCTTCGCGGAAAAACGGAATGAAGCCCTCGGTTTCCAGCAGCTTGCGGTATGCCTGGGTGCTTGATTCCGCGAGATGCTCGGCGATGGGCTCGAGTTTGTGGGTGGCCGGTTTTCCGAACTGATGCCCGCAAGTGGTCGCGGCGACACCCGCCACGAGCAATTCCATATTGTAGGTTGCCGTCGTGAGATTGCCGAACTTCTGCGCGATGGTTTCCCCCTGCTCCGTGAGCCGGATATCGCCTGAAAGCGAGCCGTGCGGGAGCGCCTCGAGAAAACGGTGTGTCGGGCCGGCACCGCGGCTGATGGTGCCACCGCGTCCGTGGAAAAAACGGATCAGCACGCCGCGCTCGCGTCCTATGTCAGCGAGACCAGCCTGCGCTTTTTGCAGTGCCCACTGGCTGGCGATGATGCCTGCGTCCTTGTTGCTGTCGCTGTAGCCGACCATCACTTGCTGGACGAGTGGCTCACCCTCCTTTTGCTGCATGCGCAGACTTTCACTGGTCACGGAATGCTCGAGGAACGCGCGGAGAATCGTCGGGCTGCGCTCGAGATCGTCGATCGTTTCAAAAAGCGGTACCACGGGAAGCATGCAGGCCAGTCCTTCGGGCAGCAGACGCGTGAGACCCGCCTCGCGTGCGAGAAGATAGACCACCAGCAGATCGGAGAGCCGGCGTGTCATGCTCACAATGAGAGCGCCGATGCCATCCGTACCGTAGCGTTCGATATGGGCGGCCAGCACACGGAAACAGGCCAGCACCGTGTCTGCTTCGGGACCGGCGGATGCGGTTGCATGCAGGAATGGGCGGGGAGAGCGTAATTCGCGGTCGAGGAAACGCAGGCGCTCGGTCTCCGTCCAGTTTCCGAAATCGCTGCCGTCAATTCCCGCGGCAGTCATCAATTGCGACAATGCCTTTTCGTGGAAGAGACTGTTCTGGCGGATATCGAGTATGGCGAGGTGAAAGCCGAACACCTCCACTGCGCGCATCACGGGCAGCACATCCATCTCCGCCAGGCGGCTCGCGCCGACTTCGCAGAGGGCATCGCGCAGGATTTGCAGATCGGCGGTGAGTTCGTGCGCGTACCGGTAGGCATGCGAACCTTCGCTCACTTTGTGCGCGCTGTGGTCCTGGCCGATTTCCAACGGCAGGCGTGCAATGATGAGCCGCGCAAATTGTCGCCACGGCTCATCCGCGTAGGAAGCCATCACCGCCGGTGCATGGTCACCCAGTTTTGCAAGAAGGTCTTGATGCGCTTCCACCAGCTTTTTTGGTGGGGGCTGCATCCATACGGAAAGCGTCATTTTCTCCGCCAACGGCAGGAGCAGGCGATGCAGGGTGAGCAAGGAATTCAGCCTGAGGCGCTGCAACGTTTCGCCGGTCAGTTCGGCAGTAACGCCGGGATGCCCGTCGCGATCACCGCCCACCCATGTGCCGAAGCTCACGCGCGGAAGAGGGCTGCGCCCGGACGCAGGAGCGGAAAGTTTTTGCGGGTCGAAACCGATCTGCTCCCACGCGTAGCGCAGGCGCTCATCGAGCTTCGGCAGCACTGCGGGAAAGACATCGCGCAGGTAGTGCATCACATTGCGCCGCTCGTCGGAGATCTGCGGTTTCGTGAGCAGGATTTCGCCGGTGCGCCAGAGGCGTTCGAGCGTGGCCTTCGTCTGGTCGCGCAGGGACTGGCGGGCGGAAGGTGTGATGTTCAACACCTCGCGTTGCTCCAGCAAATTATAAAGCACGCGATGCTGCTCGAGCACGGTAAGCCGCTTCGCCTCGGTGGGGTGTGCGGTAAGTACTGGCTCCACGCGCACTTGGGCCATCACGCGGGCAATATCGTCCTCGGACGTCCCATTTTTTTTCAGCACCGCAAGGACGCGCCCCCACAGCCCATGCTCGGCGGAAAGCCCCTCGCTCTCCTCGCGCAGGACGCGCATGGCGGCGGCTGAATTTTCCTCCACCATGTTCAGCAATTGGAACGCAATCGAGTAAACCAGCCCGATCTGCGGCGGCAATTTGCCGTCGGCAGGTTGCGGTTTGTCCGACCAAGGCAGCCATGCAGCCATGTCCCCATGGCCGAGTTCCGTAAGCACCTCACCGAGACATTCGATGAGAAATTTCAAGTCGCTCTCGAGCTTATCGAAGCCTATTTCGACGTAATCCGGTTTCTGTGTTCCCTCCATAGTGTTTTCTTCCCTTTCAAGATTTATTGGGCATAAGCAAACCGCGCATCAAGCAAAACATTCGGCAAAACGCCAAAAGTGATCGAATCCAGGTTCATTTGAGGGATTTTTGCCTGGATTACCTTGGATTTACCCGAATTCGAATTCATACCCGCAAATTATTTACCTTTGTTTTGCTTTGATCTGCTTTGACTCACACTGGTGGCTACCCTTTTTCGACAAGTCGGTTTGTAAATGCATCATTGCCCTCATATAAATAGTGTATATTACATTAGTTAACTATTTACATATTGCTAAAAAACCTCTGATCTAGCAAGAAAAAAGTGCAGAAGAACGAAGCGACTAAGCTCCTGAGGAGAGATTCTTTAAATCCCTGATCGCATGCGTCATAGCCAGGAGATCAACTTCATGGACTTCATGACGGTTTCCGATGGACTGCGGGAATGTGATGCAGAGCTTGCCGCCGAGGTGCTCTTGGAATTCGGCGATGCCTTCGAAAACTTTCGGTCGCCCCGCGTCATCAGCACGTTCCAGATCATCCAGCCAGATTGGAAGACCGCTTTGCTTGAATGCGGAATGGATCTGGCAAAACTCCTCTCGCGTAAGCCAGCCTTTGGAAACGGCGTAGAGCGAGTCGAGGAGGACACCAACGGCAACTGCCTCGCCATGCGAGATTTTGAAAGCCGACATGGTTTCCAGCTTGTGGGCGGACCAGTGGCCAAAGTCGAGGGGCCTGGCGTGGCCGTACTCGAAAGGATCGCCTCCCGTGCGGATATGGTCAAGATGCAGTTCGGCGCAGCGAAAGACCAGATGCTGCATGGCGGCGGAATCGCGCTGGTGAAATTTTGCGGCATTCTCCACGAGAAAATCGAAGAATGGCCTGTCGCGGATGATTGAGACCTTGAATGCCTCGGCGATGCCTTCATGCCATTGGCGGTCGTCCAGTGTTGTCAGGAATTCAAAGTCGTTGATCACCGCAAATGGTGGGGCGAATACGCCGAGGGCGTTTTTCTGGCCGGCGAAGTTGATCCCGTTTTTGACGCCGACACCGCCGTCATTCTGCGAGAGAACGGTGGTCGGCACGCGAACAAGCCGCAGGCCGCGATGCACGAGCGAAGTGGCAAAACCCACCGCATCCAGCACGGCGCCGCCTCCCACGACGACCACGCAGGCATGGCGCGAAAGACGGGCGGCAAGCATGAGGTTCGTGAGTTTCTCCACGATGGAAAAATCGTTTTTGAGCGCCTCGCCGCCGGGCATTATTTGCGGAGACATGACAAGATCAAGCCCTTGCGCGTGAGTTTGAAAATAACCGGTGATCGCGCCAATGAGTTCCGGCCGGCCTTGTGCCACATTTCCATCCACAAACACCATTACGCGATGGACTGTCTCCTCACGCAGGCGGTCGATGGCATCGGCCAATGAAGCATTCGACGGATCGAAAACGTGGTGCGTAAAAATGACCGGGAACTCAAATGAGACGGCCAGCTTTTGGTCAATCCGTTTCATTTTTCAGCATCGAGCCACGTTTTGGTTGCACCGGCGAGTTCGAGGAAAGTCGAGGGCAGTTGTGCGAAAGAGAGCGACGAACTCCAGCCGATGGCATTCCCTTCCCCGCCGCGTCCATGCGTGCCTTTGATGCGATTCACGTCGGAACTGACACTCATCGGCGGCCATCCAAAAAACAGCTCGCACGGATCGTAGCCGGGTTTGTTGTGGATATCCACATGGCTCGCAAAATCGGGCGCCTCGCGTTTTTCATTCCACCACGGATAGGCAAACCACGCACCCTGCACGGCAACGAGCAGAAGATCGCCGCCGGAGGGATGGTCCACGCCGAGCGTTTGCTGCTCTGCGCGGTCGAGCACGACAGCCACGCCATCCAGCTTTTGCAAAATTTCTTTCGCCTGCGCGCATGCTTCCACGTCAGGAGCATAAACATGCGCGATCTGGTGATCGGTGACCGCAAACGCGCGGCTGGTGAAAAAATCCGCGTAGTTCATCCCCTTGATGTCCCGCGTCGCAAAAAGGCCCGCTTCACGCAAAGCGCGGTTTGGAAAAATCGCCCCACGCGTCGCGGCCTCGATGGCGTAGTCGCCGAAAATCAACCAATCGTAACCCTGTGCCTCGGCCTGCGTGCGCAACCGCGCGAGATATCCGCCGAGAACTTCCAGCGCCTTCGCCGCCTGCGGACTGTCCGGGCCGTAACGCTGCAAGTCGTAATCGAGATGTGGAATATACGTGAGCAAAACATCAGGCGCCTTCTCCCCGTGCCCGAGAACAGCGAGCGTCGCATCGACAATCCAATCGCTCGACTTGCGTGACGCCAGCGGCCCCCAGTAATTCATTAAATTGAACGGCCGCCCGACCTCGGCGATGAGCCGCGCATAAAGATCGCGCGGTTCGCAATAGCAATCCTGGATCATCCCACCGCCATGCTTGTGGATCGGCGCGGGCGAAAGCACCAGATCCACCGCCTCGCCAAGACTTTGCTGCCAGAACATCATGCCGACAGTCCCGCCCTGCGCGCGAAATTTCTCCCAGATGCGTCCGCCCTGCACAAGCGCCGACGATTGCTCCCAGAAAAGCACCTTGCGCAGATCCTTGAAAAACAAACCGTTCGACACCATCCCGTGCGCCTGCGAGGGCGATGCGGTGC
>JBAVPB010000459.1:0-34371 GCA_049692655.1 Chthoniobacteraceae bacterium
GTTCGGGAATGCCCGTGATCCCCGGTTTCTTTGATCTGGTTTACCTCGTCAATACCGGCGCAGCCTTCAGCGCATTCAGCAACAATAATGTATTCTTCATCGTGCTCTCCTCGGCGGTGCTTATAGCACTCGGCTTTTTTTACAAACGCGGCGCGTTCAATGGTGTATTACTGAGCACCGCACTCTCGTTGTTGGTTTCCGGCATCCTCGGCAATCTCACCGACCGCATCCTGCACAGCCACGTCATCGATTTTCTTTTGTTCGACCTTCACGTCAAATTTGCAAATCCCTGGCCGGCCTTTAATGTCGCCGATAGCTGCATCTGCGTCGCAGCGGTGATGTTCGGCATCGCCTCTTTCCGGGAAGACGCGAAGCGCAAACAGCCATAGTTTGCGATTTCCTAACGGGCTTTTCCAAGCTTCTACAGGGCTTCCTATTTATAGCTGGGAAAACCTATCATCCGCGTACCAAAACGCTTAATCAGACATAACCCCCAAAATGGCCTGCATATACCACATATAGTGGTGACAAACTTAACAAACCACATTTTGTGGTATTTTCCCTTGCTTAATCGGTTTCAAAAATACATGATTTGACCAACATTTTACAGGAAAAACCCCTATGTATCTCCAAGCTCTCGAAATCTTCGGTTTCAAGTCTTTTGCGGCAAAAACGGTGCTTAATTTCCATCGCGGCGTGACAGCCGTTGTCGGTCCAAACGGATGCGGCAAATCAAATGTCCTCGACGCTATCCGCTGGGTGCTCGGTGAGCAATCTGCAAAGGCCCTCCGCGGCGGCGAAATGTCGGATGTCATTTTCAGCGGCACCGATTCCCGGGCCGCTCTCGGCATGGCGGAAGTGTCGCTCACATTCGCCGAGTGCGAGAAGGAACTCGGCGTGGAATATAACGAAGTCTGCATCACCCGGCGCGTTTTCCGCGATGGTCAGTCGGAGTATCTGCTGAACAAGACTCCCTGCCGCCTCCGCGACATCCATCAGCTTTTCATGGATACCGGCATCGGCCGCAGCGCCTACTCCATCATGGAGCAGGGGAAGATCGACTTGATCCTTAGCTCGAAGCCCGAGGATCGTCGCGCGATTTTCGAGGAAGCTGCGGGCATTACGAAATTCAAGTCTCAAAAGCGGGAAGCCCTGCGCAAGTTGGAAGCCACCGACGCAAATCTCCTTCGTGTGACCGATATCATCAAGGAAGTGAAGCGCCAGATCGGCTCATTGCAGCGTCAGGCTGGCAAGGCGCGTCGTTACCAGACGTTGATCGCCGATTTGAAGACGTTCGACACGCATCTCAGCCATCGTCAGTTTAAAACACTCGACGAGTCCCTGGCCTCAACGATTGCCGAGATCGAGCGCCTGCGCCTCCTGCAGGACAACCACGAGCAGGAAGTGGAAACCCACGAGTCCGAACTCTCCTCCCAGCGCCATACATTGGATGAGATGGAGCAGCAGCTCATGGTGGCCCGTCAGGTGGTCCAGGAACTCAAAAACCACATCAGCAACGCGGAAAACCGCATCGGCTTCAATCGTGAGCGCATCAATGAATTCACTTCACTGGCCGATCGTTACAGGCAGGACATCTCTGCCGCTGAGGAGAAGTTGCTCATCCAGGAAACCCAGATTCAAAACACCGACCTCGAACTCGAGCAGATCATCAGCACGCTCAGCTTTGAACAGCAGCGACTCGAGGAGAAGATCGCGGCATTGAGTTCGGTAAGCGCCAGCCGCGTCGAGGCGGAAAACGCGCTGCAAGGGGTCTTCAACTCCATCAACAAGGCGGAGAACAGGATCGGTTCACTCCGGGGAGAGATTTCCAATGTGATCGGTGTGCGTGACGGAAGCGAATCGCGTCTCGGAGCTTTGCAGGAGGAGATCACTTTGCTGGCCGCATCGCTTGAAGATCTGGCCCGGCAACATTCCGATACCTTGGCCCAACTCGAGCAGAGCACCGTGGCACTTTCCTCGCAGCAGGAAAACATCGTGCAGGCGGATGAGACGCTGCGGAGCGTGAAGGCAAACCTGGATCAAATCGACCGCGAACTGTCCGTGGAGCAGCGCACATTGGCCGAAAAGGAATCGAAGCTGGAGGTCCTCCAGCAGTTGAACGAGGAAGGCGAAGGATTCGCTGCGGGCACGCAGACGGTATTGCGCGGCCTCGATAATCCGGAGTTCTTCAAGCCGTCGATCCTGGGTGCATTGGCATCGCAGATCGAGGTCGAGCCGCAATACATCTCCGCCATTGAAGCAGCGCTCGGGCAGAATCTTCAGGCGATCATCATGAAGGATTCGACGGTCGCGGGAGCCGTCATCAAAACGCTGTCGCTGAAAAAGCTCGGTCGCGCCTCCCTTGCATTGCGCGACGTGGGCACGAGAAGTCTTGCCTCCGGTGAGCGCCAGGCGCTTCCCGAAGGCGCTGTCGCATGGGCCGTTGACCAGGTGAAATCCAGCGAGGAGACCGGGCCTTTGGTTCACACGCTTTTGCGTGATTTCGTGATCGTGTCCGATATCGAAACGGCGATCCGCCTTTCTCAAAATGCCTCTCTTTCGTTTGTCACATTGAATGGCGAGGTGCTTACCGCCGAAGGCATCCTCCAGGGCGGACAGACTGGTGAGGCCGTCAGTTCCGTATTGCATCGCAAAAACCAGATCGCGCAATTGGAGGGCGAAGTCGGGGCGGTGCGCGCACGCATCCAGCAGATCTCGACACAGCGTGGTGAGATCGCGGATCAATTGGAACTCGCCCAGGTGCATCTCGCCGAGTCACGCGAGGAAGTGCAGCGTATCACGCTCTCCGCATCCACCCTGCGCGGGCAGTCCGCGATGCAGGAAAGGGAACTGGCCGAAGCGCGCAGGAAAGCAGAGAACCTTCAATGGGAACGCGGCAACATCGAGACACGCCGCACTGATGCCGAGGAAAAGCTGCACGCCTTGGAAACCGAACTCGCAAGCTCCGGCAGCACCCTTGAGGATTCACAGTCACGGCTCAGCCAATTGCAGGGCGAACTCGAAGCGCTCCGCGCCCATGAAATGGAAGCTGGTGGCGAATTGAACGAATTGCGCATCAAGGTCGCCACGGAAAAGCAGCGCCAGAACAGCTTGAGCAACCAGCGTCAGCCGATGACGGCCCGCCTGCTGGAGTTGAGGGAGCTGATCGAGCAGCGCAATCGCGACATTGAGAGCTATCATGGGAAATCGCAGAATCTCGCAGCGGAATCCGAACGCATCCAGGGCGAAATCGAAGCCAAGCGCGGTGAATGGGCAGAGGGCGACGTGCAAGTACAGGCTTTGGTGGAGGAACGCATGGCTGTGACGGCCTCGGTGGAATCCCAGGAATCCACATTGCGAATCATGCGCCGTCAGTTGAACGACTGTCATGAGCAGCGCGGGCAGCAGGAGGTAAAACAAACCCAGATCCAACTGCGCGTCGAAAACCTGGCGGATCATGTCATGCGTCGTTACCAGATCGATATCCGCGAATTCCAGCCCGACACATACACTCTCGTTTGCACGCTTCGCGATCAGGGCAAGCGGCCGAAGAAAGGTTCCGATAATGGCGAGGCCGTGGAGACTGCCGAAGCCGGCACGCCAGAGGAAACGCAAAATGAAGAAGCAGCCGTCAACGCGGCAGTAACCGGCGAGAGCATAGACTGGGCGCTCGTTGAATCGCTCGTCAAGGATATGGACCAGCGCATCGATTCCATGGGGCCGATCAATCTCGAGGCGATCCAGGAATACGATGAACTCGAGCAGCGCCATACCTTCCTTGAGCAGCAGAACAACGACCTTACTTCATCCAAGGCGGAGTTGCTTGACGTGATCTCGAAGATCAACGAGACAACGCGGAAATTATTCGCGGAGACCTTTGAGCAGGTCCGCGTCAATTTCTCGGAAATGTTTGTGGAATTATTCGGCGGCGGCAAGGCGAACCTGGTACTCACCGATGAATCCGATCCACTCGAAAGCGGCATCGACATCATCGCAAAGCCGCCCGGCAAACAATTGCAATCAATCTCCCTGCTCTCGGGTGGTGAAAAGACAATGACCGCCGTGGCTCTTCTCTTCTCGATCTACATGGTGAAGCCATCCCCATTCTGCGTATTGGACGAAATGGACGCGCCTCTCGATGAATCAAACATCAACCGCTTCATCAAGATCCTCGATCGCTTCGTCGCCCAGAGCCAGTTCGTGGTGATCACGCACAACAAGCGCACGATCGCAAAAGCCGATCTGCTCTATGGCGTGACCATGGAAGAACATGGCGTAAGCAAACTCGTCGGAGTGAAATTTTCCAAGCGTGAGGATTCGAGCCAGAGTTCGGATATTATCGGTACTGGAAATGCGGCAGCCGTGCCGAGCGTCGCGGAGAGTTTCGGTAAATCTGGTGACCTCCACAGCGAGCGGCTTCAAGCGGGCTAGAGAGCACCCTTTTTCCTTTCCGCAATTGCGGAAACAACAGTAGCTTTTGCCCATGGATGAATCACTCTCAAAGCTCGTCGATTTTTTGAAGTTTCCCAGCGTTTCCACGGACAGCGCTTATGCGGAGGGAGTAAAACAATGTGCGGGATGGCTGGTGGAGCTTTTGCAAAGCATAGGGCTCGAGGTGCAATTGCACCCGACTGCCGGACATCCGATCGTCGTTGCGAGGAACAAACACAAGCCGGGGCTCCGCACGGTGCTTATTTACGGACATTACGACGTGCAGCCGGTGGATCCGCTGAGTCTGTGGACGCATCCGCCGTTTGAGCCGCATATCGAGGGAGGAAAAATCTTTGCCCGGGGCGCGACGGATAACAAGGGGCAGATCATGGCCCACATTCTCGGTGTGAGGGAAGCCTTGAAGCACGGAGAGCTTCCGGTGAATCTCATTTTTCTCATCGAGGGAGAGGAGGAATGCGGAAGCACGCACCTGGAAAGTTTCCTGGAGTTGCATCGGGAGGAACTACGCTGCGATATCGTAGCCGTCTCGGATACCGGAATGATCGGGCAGGGGATACCGACGCTGACTTATGGTTTGCGGGGGATCGCCGCTATGGAACTGAAAATCACGGGGCCATCGACAGACCTTCACTCGGGAATCTACGGCGGGACAATTGCGAATCCTGTGACGATGCTCGCGCGGCTGCTTGCGACTTTGCACGACGATCACGGCCATGTCCTGGTGGAAGGTTTTTACGACAATGTTTTGCCGATAGAGGATTGGGAGAAAAAGGCGTGGGCGGACCTGCCGCTACGCGACGAGGATTTGATCAAGTTAAGCGGCGTGTCGCAGCTTTTCGGCGAGTCTGGTTATACGGCGTTTGAACGCACCTGGGCGCGTCCGACTGCGGAGATTAATGGCATCGGCGGAGGTTACCAGGGATTGGGGACCAAGACGGTGCTGCCGAGCGAGGCGTTTGCTAAACTAACTTTCCGGCTCGTTGCGAACCAGCAGCCGGATGTTGTATTGGAAAAGGTGAAGACGCATTTGCTGAAAAATCTCAACCCGGCAGTGCGGCTCGAAATCACCTGCGGGCACAGCGGGGAGCCGTATGTGATGAATCCCCATTCCACGGACGGAATGGCGGCGCAGCGAGCTTTGCAGAAGACTTTCGGGCGGGAGGTGGCGTTGATCCGGGAGGGGGGCAGCATCCCGATCGTGCAGAGTTTTAAAAAGATTCTGGGTTCGGAGACGTTACTGTTGGGACTGGCGTTGCCGGATTGCCGGGCGCATGCGCCGAATGAGAATTTTCCGATTGAGAATTTCGAGGCGGGTATCCGGTTGAACCAGGCATTGCTTGAGGAGTTGAGCAAGCCGGTTTGATGGATGACTCTGATGGGGCTTCGCTCAAGAACTAACGTTAATAGGTTCCGGGGCATTGTTAAAGTATGTCAAACATACATGGATACGCTTAATGTCGTGTTTGAAACGATTCTGTATTGATGAAGGTTAAATGGTTGGCTCTGATTTTGGTGCTCTTGTTCACTGGGCATGCGTCTGCGCAGTTCGTGAAACCGACTCCTACGCCTGTTCCCACGTCTCATAGGCATAGGCACAAGGCTGTCGTCCGGCATACGGATGCTTCCGATGAAGACTTGAGCAAGCCAAAGCCTGCCCATATGCCATTGAAGAAAAAGAAGGCGACGGTGGCGGATGATAGTGGGGACGAATCAAGACCTTCTCCCTCACCAGAGGCGACAGCGCATCCCTCCACGAAGAAAAAGGATTCCAAAAAAGAGGTGGAAGAGAAAGAAAACAAAGACGAGACAAAGACGAGCCCGACCGCTTCGCCAGAAGAGACGCCTCATTCATCTTCCAAGAAGAAGATTCATAAAAAGGCTGTTGAAGAAGATGAAAACACGCAGGACGAATCAACTCCGTCGCCTACCCCAAAATCCACTCCTGCACCATCCGCTCCAAAAACGGGAGGGGTAGCCAATAGCGCGCCGAATGCTTCAATCGCCAGCGACCAACTTGCCGAGTTTAACAAGCAGCCGGACGGAGTGCAGAAGCTGCTGGAATCTGCACTCGCCTTGACGCGTGACAATCTCACCTACACGTATGGGTCGGCTGATCCGGCAAATGGAGGGATGGACTGTTCCGGGTTCGTCTATTACGTGCTTCGGGAAAATGGGTTCAACGATGTGCCTCGCGATGCGAGTGGTCAGTATGCGTGGGCACGCAAGGCGAAGACATTCCAGGCGGTGTTGAGCAAACACATTGATTCATTTGAGCTGGCTGATTTGCGTCCGGGTGATCTGCTTTTCTGGACGGGAACTTATGCCTCCGAGAAGGATCCTCCGATTACCCATACGATGATTTATCTCGGCACGGAGAAGGGAACGCATAAGGCAGTGATGGTTGGCTCGACGGATGGGCGGAGCTACCATGGGAAATCACGATGGGGTGTGAGCGTTTTTGATTTCAAGGCGAATGCAAATGCAATGCAGAGCGATCCGGCGAAACAGACACACGCGGCGTTTGTGGGGTATGCACATATTCCAGGGTTGCGGGACGAATAATAGGACTCCGGAAATCATGCGCGGCCTCAGCGAGCGGGCTTGCATGATTCTGTTTGCGAAGGTACTATAACCACATGCTTGTTTCTCCAAAAATCATCGATGCAATTAACGGTCAGGTTGGAATGGAATTTGCCGCATCCCTGCAGTATGATGCGATCGGCGCTCATTTTGATTTCCAATCACTGCCGCGGCTTTCCATGCATTTCTATAAACAGTCCACCGAGGAACGGGGACACGCGCACCGTTTCATGAAGTTTATCCTCGATGCCGGCGCCCAGGTTGTGATTCCGGCAATCGAAGCACCCATAGCAGATTTCAAATTTGCCAAGGATGCTGTCAAACTTTCCCTCGACCAGGAGATCAAGGTGACTGAGGCGATCAATGGCCTTTACGACCTTGCGCTGAAAGAAAACGATCACATTACCAGCACGTTTTTGCACTGGTTCATCCGTGAGCAAATTGAAGAAGTCTCCTCGATGAATGACCTTCTCAAGACTGTGGAACGCGCGGGCGAAGGGGGCTTGCTGCTTGTAGAGCAGTTTCTGGCGCAAGGAGTCTTGGGCAGCACTCTTGGTGGTGGAGTTGAAAAAGGTGAAGTCCCGGAAAACTAAGACATGAATGACTCTGCAACAATTCTCAAGCGTGAGGTTACAGCCACCCGCATCCCCCAAGGCGAAGCGCTCATGCTGCCAAAAGGCACATCGGTCATTATCACCCAGGCGCTGGGCGGTTCTTTTACGGTGCTGGTTCCCAGTGAAGCCGGTCTTTATCGAATAGACGCCGAGTTTGCCGATGCACTCGGAAGGGAAAACCAGGCGCCCGCACCGGTCGAGTCCGGCGCGGAGTCCGGCCCTGTCAACGAGGAGCAGGTATGGGAGACTCTCAAGACCTGCTACGACCCGGAAATTCCTGTCAATATTGTCGATCTCGGTTTGATCTATCATTTGGATATCAAGCAAGCGCCGGAAGGCGCAAACATTGCCGTGCAAATGACATTGACCGCCCCCGGGTGCGGAATGGGACCGATCATCGCCGGAGAAGCGCAACAGAAGATTCTCCTGTTAAGTGGCGTCGCGAATGCTGACGTGCAAGTGGTTTGGGATCCGCCGTGGTCTCCCGATAAAATCACTGAAGAGGGCAAGAAGAAGCTAGGGATGGTTTAAGGCGTTTTTTACGCAGTGGTCGTGTCGGCCATGCACCATTACAGGGATCCGCACAGTTTGGACGGGCGACGCATTTCCCATCGCACGCTGAGCGACGCGATCCCACTATCAAGTCCAAGCTGCGTGGCCGCGGGTTTATTCTAAAACCGCGACCACGCGTTTTCATATGCTTCCGCCAACGATTTGACTCTATGCTTCGGGTGTTTCTTCCTCTTCGTCACCATCGCTGACAACCGGGGCGATGGATTGCAGCTTCTCACCGTCGCGAAGACGAATAAGGATGACGCCCATGGTGTTTCGGCTCGTTTCGCGGATTTCCTTCACGCGAGTGCGGACCATCTGGCCCTTAGTGGTGATGAGCATGATTTCATCTGCATCGCGTACAGTGAGGGCACCAACCACGTCGCCTGTTTTGTCGCCGGTCTTCATGGTGATCACACCTTTGCCGCCGCGGGACTGGATGCGGTAAACAGGGCCGTTTTCATCGTCGAACGGGGTGCGTTTGCCCACGCCATTTTCGCCGGCTACCAGCAATGTGGAATCAGAGCTTACGAGCGCGGTGGCTACGACGTGATCGCCCTTGTCGGGCCGGATGCCCCAGACGCCGACCGTGTTGCGGCCCTGGTCGCGGAGTTCATCCTCGTTGAAGCGGATGCTCATGCCGTCCTTCGTAATGAGCACAATCTCGTTCTGGCCGGTGGTCAGCTTGGCATCAATGAGCTTGTCGCCCTCCTCGATCTGGACAGCGATAATGCCGCCTTTGCGGATGTTTTTGAAATCCGAGAGGTTGGATTTTTTCACGATGCCGGAACGGGCAGTGAAGATGACATGGAGATTTTCATCCCACGTATTGTCCACTGCGTTTGGTCCGGTGCCGGTAACTTTTGACTGGATGCGAATGGTGGCTGCGATTTTTTCCTCAGAGCGGAGTTCCAGGATGTTTGCGATGGATCGCCCCTTGCTGGAGCGGCTCATCTCGGGAATCTCGTACACTTTCTCCACGTAACAACGTCCGGACTGGGTGAAGAACATGAGGTAATCGTGCGTCGTTGCGGTGAAGAGATACTCCACGAAATCGTCGGAGTCCTCCTCGGTGGCGCCTTCACGCGTGGTCATGCCGATGACACCCTTGCCACCGCGGCGCTGGGCGCGGAAGGCGCTGACGGCGGTGCGCTTGATGAAGCCGTTGTGGGTGATGGTGATGATGCAACCTTCGTTTGCGATCATGTCCTCGATGCTGATCTCGCCCTCGGCACGACCGATTTCAGAGCGGCGGGGAGTGCCGTGTTTTTTCTGCAACTCCCGCAGTTCGGTGGTAATGATTTTCAACACGCGCGCTTCCTTGGCAATGATATCGAGGAGATCCTTGATCGTCTCGACAAGTGCGTCGTATTCCTTTTTCACGCTCTCGCGCTCGAGGCCGGTGAGTTGATAGAGACGCAGGTCGAGGATGCTGGTCACTTGTTTTTCTGTGAACTTATATCTTCCCTCGATGAGACGGGCCTCGCTACGGATGAGGATACCGAGTTGCTCGACGCTCTTGCGCGTCCAGGAAAGGGCAATGAGTTTCGCCTTCGCATCGTCGCGGTCGCGGGAATCGCGGATGATCTTGATGAAATCATCAAGATTGGCCAGGGCGATGAGGAAGCCCTCGAGTTTCTCGGCTTCGACCTCTGCCTGGTTCAACAAAAAGCGCGTACGACGCAGCACGATCTCACGGCGGTGCTCGATGTATGCGGTGATCGCGTCCTTGAGCGAAAGGAGCTTCGGTCTGCCATGATCGATGGCAAGCATGTTTGAGCTGAAGGAAGATTCCAGCGCGGTGTGCTTGAAAAGGCTGTTGATGATGATCTTCGGATTACCATCGCGCTTGAGATCGATGACCACGCGGGTATCCTCGGCGCTTTCGTCGCGCACGTCGCTGATGCCGACGAGGACTTTTTCATTCACCAGCTCCGCGATGCGTTTCACCAGTTCCGCGCGATTTACGTTATACGGAATCTCGGTAATGATGATCTGCTCTCGACCACCCTTCACCTCGGTGGTGTGCATGCGTCCGCGCACGCGCACGGAACCTCGGCCGGTTTCAAAGTATTGCTTGATACCGGCGTTACCCTGAATCACGCACCCGGTCGGGAAATCAGGGCCTTTGATATAGACCATCAGTCCCTCGATCGTGATGTTAGGATCTTCAATCTGTGCGCAGATGCCGTCGATGCATTCGCTAAGATTGTGAGGCGGGATGTTCGTGGCCATACCGACGGCGATGCCTGTGCCGCCATTGACGAGGAGATTAGGGAAGGCTGCGGGAAGCACAGTCGGCTCCATGAGACGCTCGTCGTAGGACGGAACGAAATTCACGGTGTCTTTGTCCATGTCGTCCATCAGCGCGGCGCCGAGGTGCTGGAGGCGGGCCTCGGTGTATCGCATGGATGCCGGGGGATCGCCTTCGACGGAACCGAAATTTCCTTGACCATCGACCAGCATTTCACGCATTGCCCACGGCTGGGCCATGTGGACGAGGGTGGGGTAGATCGCCTGGTCGCCATGCGGGTGATAATTACCCATCGTATCACCGACGATCTTCGCGCACTTGATATGCTTGCGGTTCGGCATGACGCCGAGATCGTTCATCGTGACCAGGATGCGGCGTTGGGAAGGCTTGAGGCCGTCGCGGGCATCAGGGAGAGCGCGCGAAATGATGACGGACATCGAGTAGTCGAGGAACGATTTCGACATTTCCTCGGCGACGTTTACGGGTTGGACTTTTTCGTTTTGGGAATACATGACTTATTTAGCGGCGAACGTGAGGGTAGTTTGGGCGGGGTTGGATATTTTGTTATACATCGAGGCGGGCGTTCAACGCATTGTCCTCGATATACTGGCGCCGTGGCTCGACGATATCGCCCATGAGCCGTACAAACATATTGTCAGCCTCCACGGCATCCCCCAATTCGACTCTCAACATTTTTCGTTTTTCGGGATTCATGGTAGTTTCAAACAACTGCTTGGGATTCATTTCTCCAAGACCTTTGAATCGCTGGATTGAAAGACCTTTCTTCCCGATCTCGATCACGTTTTGAAGGATCTCGGGAATCGAGAAAACGGGATGGACCACGGCTTTGTCGCCTTCACCCTCGGTAAGCTCAAAGATGGGCTTGTCGCTGCTGGAGTAGTGGTCAACTTTAAGGCCTTTCTTGCCAAGGTCAGCGATCAGTTTTTCAACCTGGTCGCTTTCGTAGAGCTCCACCAACTTGGCGCGACGCTGCACGCCGTCAGCCTTTTTGGCGGGTTTTTCCTTTTGGACTTCCAATACCAGGTCGGCATCACCGCTTGTCTCGGTGGGTGCTGTTACACCGAACAAATTCAAGTCCGGGTTTTCCTTGTTAAACTGGCTCACTTCGATATCCGTCGGGAAGTAAGTGACCCACTCGGTATTTCCCTCTCGCACGCGTACCAGAAATTTCGGCAGAGCGTTGGTCTTGGGATTGCGTTCGCCAAGGTAGGCTTCGAAATCACCTCCGTGACGACGGATTGAATTACTGTAGCGATCCAATTTCTTCAACAGATCAAGCATGTCCTTGAATTGGACAGGGGTGAAGCTTTTGCCGTCAGCAAGGTTTTTCAGCTTCACTTCGTCAGAGCCGAACTGGATGAGCATTTTGTTCAACTGGTCATCGTCATCCACATACTCCTCGCGCTTTTTGCGTTTCACGAGATAGAGCGGAGGCTGGGCGATATAGATTTTGCCCTGCTTCAGCAGTTCCGGCATCTGGCGGTAGAAGAAGGTGAGCAGCAAAGTACGGATGTGAGAGCCGTCCACATCGGCATCCGTCATGATGATGATGCGACCGTAGCGGAGCTTTGTGATATCGAACGCGCCTTCACCACCTGCGCCGATGCCTGTGCCGGCGGCGGTGATCATGGTGCGAATTTCGTCGTTGGCCAGCACCTTGTCGAGGCGGGCTTTTTCCACGTTAATAATCTTGCCCTTGATGGGAAGAATCGCCTGGAAACGGCGGTCGCGTCCCTGCTTTGCAGAACCGCCTGCGGAGTCGCCTTCGACGATGTAGAGCTCGGTGAGGGTGGGGTCACGCTCGGAACAATCCGCCAGCTTGCCGGGAAGACCGCCGCCGGTGAGCGCGCCTTTGCGGACGGTCTCGCGAGCTTTGCGGGCGGCCTCGCGGGCGCGGGCGGCCATGAGGCATTTCTCGATGATGCGTTTGCCGACATTCGGGTTCTGGTCGAAATGGAGCATCAGGCCTTCGTAACTGACCGATGTGACTATACTCTCCACCTCGGGGCTGATAAGCTTCACCTTGGTCTGGGACTCAAAGCGGGGATCGGGATGCTTGATGCTGACCACGGCGGCCAGACCTTCCAGTACGTCGTTGCCGGTAATCGCGGGCTCCTTGTCTTTGATGAGATTATTGTTCTTCGCGTACTGGTTAATCGCCCGGGTGAGGGAACTACGGAAGCCGCTGGAGTGCGTGCCTCCATCCGGATTTGGCACGGCGTTGGTGTAACACAAAAGCTGTTCGTTGTAAGTATCGGTATAATGCAGGCCGATCTCGACAATCACGCGATCACGAGTGCCCTTGATCAAAATAGGCTTCGGATGCACGACAGTCTTGTTCTCTACGAGGCGTGCGACGAAATCCTCAATACCCTTCGGATGCACGATCTGGATAGGGCGGGCGTTTTCGACGCGTTCGTCCAGGAAGGTGAAACTGAGCGGTGCATTAATGTAGGCGAGATCATTCAGGCGGCTGATGAGGCGCTCGTCCTTGAAGTCGATCGTCTCGTGGAAGATTTCGGGATCGGGTTTGAAAGTGATCAGCGTGCCGGTCTGTTTCTTCGATTTCACCTCGGCGATAACGTGCAGCTTTTGCTTCGTGACGCCGCGCTCGAACGACATCGCGTGGATTTTTCCATCGCGAGTCACTTCTACCTTGAACCATTCTGAAACGGCATTGACGCATTTTGCGCCGACGCCGTGTGTGCCGCCGGAGTATTCGTAGTTGCCCTGGCCGTACTTGCCACCTGAGTGCAGGCGGGTAAGCACTAGCTCCACACCGGGCATGTTCTCTTCCTTATTGATATCGACAGGGATGCCCCGGCCATTATCCCTGATGGAAATGGAACCGTCGCTGTGGATGGTGACGTCAATATGCGAACAGTGGCCTGCGAGAAATTCATCGACCGAGTTGTCGAGCACTTCGGAGACGCAATGATGTAGCGCGCGTTCATCGGTGCCGCCGATGTACATGCCGGGTTTTTTCCGCACGGCTTCGAGTCCTTTTAATGAACTCAAATCATCGGCGTTGTAATCGGATTTCTTGGAAGCGGTTTCGCTTTTCGGGGCGGCAAGGAGGTCGTTGGAATCTGACATAAAAAGGATGGGAAAAACTATTCGAAAAAAGTAACCTTATCGGGCACTTTACACAACGTTTTTTATTCAAAAAATATCGGGTTTACCCCAAGGGGTTGGGACACCATTCGGTCTTGACCACAATATGTTGTTGGACAATCCAAAAAGCATCTGGAAGGATACCTAGCGGTGAAATCGATCCTGTCGCTCTGTTTTTTTCTCGCGCTGACGCTGCTGGCGCGCTGCTATAATTTCGCCAGCATTTTTGTTGGTGGACAGATCTATTTTGTCGATGCGGATTGTTATTCGAGGATGACCCGCGTGCGCATGGTGCTGGAGCATCCTTTCACAATCATCCGGCATCACAGTTTCGAAAATTACCCGCAGGGCATCGTGTCTCATGCGACAGCTCCGTTTGATTACCTCATCGCAATCATGGCGGTCTTGTTGAAACCGTTCACGGCAAATTATCTCGATCTCGCCGGGGCGCTCGTGTCGCCGTTGATGGCTGCGCTGATCGTCTTTTTTTTGTGGATGTGGGTGAAAAGGGCGCAGCTTCCGTATGGAGCGGCGGTGTTGTTTTTATTCTCGGTGAGCCCGATTCTTGTTCACGGGACCATATTGGGCAGGCCGGACCATCAATCACTCCAGATGTTGTGCGTGGCGGTCGCACTCGGCGCGGAATGGTGCTTCTCGCAAAAACCATCGCGAGGGTGGGGGATTGCAAGCGGTGCAGCGTGGGGACTCGGATTGTGGACATCCCTTTATGAGCCGGCGATATTGCTGGTGGCCACCGTTTTACTGTATCTGGTTTTTGATCGGCGGAAATTGTGGATGCCGGAACGCAAGGCTGGGTATTTTACACTGGCCGGAATCCTGGCACTGTCGCTCATCATCCAGGGGTGGCCATTTTCATTCCCTGATCAAATGCTGCTGCAATATTTTTCGCGATGGGAGCAGACCATCGGAGAGATGTCATCCACAACTCTTTTAGCTCCATTGCTATATCGGTGGGTGGGGTTCGGGTTGGTTGCAATGCCGGTTTTATTTCTGTTACGATGCCGAGTTGACAGGCGGGTGATTTCGATTTTTCTTTTGGCTCTTCTTACATGCGGGCTGACGCTTTGGCAGATCCGCTGGGGATATTTTTTCGGACTTGTCTTTGTGATGAGCCTGCCGTTCCAGTTTGCAGTTTTCCCCAAGCCATGGATTGGCTGGTGTGTTTTTGTCGTATGCCTCTGGCCGGTTCTCAAGGAATGGGATGAGGATCTGTTTCCAACCGATGAACGGCTTGCTCTGATTCACGAACAGTGGGTGGATGAGATATTGCTGCGGGATGCTGCTGAACATTTAAAAAGCACGGAACTGATGCCGTTGCTCGCTCCGTGGTGGTTTTCGCCGGCGCTGGCTTATTGGTCCGGCCAGCCTGCGGTTGCCGGAAGTTCCCACGAAGGGATGGCAGGTATTGTCGATACTGCGCGATTTTATTGCACGAACGATCCGGAGGAGGCCCGAAAAATTTTGATCGCACACGGCGTGAAGCATGTCGTTACGTATGACTCGGCACGTGTTTTACAAACATCATCGACTTTGCTGGGGCAGGAGGTTCCATTACATTCCATGGCTGAAATTCTTGATGAGCGCCCCCATTCTGCGCCGGATTTCCTGGAGTTTGAATATGCCCATCAATCAAATCCGGCATTTAAAATTTTCAAAGTGGCAATCAAGCAGTAGATTCCAGCCCAATGAGCAAAACATACGACTTTATTGTGATCGGCGGCGGGAGTGCGGGATACGCGGCTGCAAGGACTGCTGTTTCACTGGGTTTGACAGTTGCCGTCATCGAAGGCGGCGAAAATGTCGGCGGCCTTTGCATCTGGCACGGTTGCATGCCGAGCAAAACTTTGATCGAGTCTGCGAACCGTTTCGTCACAATCCGACGCGCCAAGGAATTTGGACTGCGGGCGGAAAACATATCGGTTCATAGCGATGAAATCCTGGCGCGCAAAGAGCATCTGATTGCCGATTTTTCAGGACACCGGCGTGAGCAGCTCGAAAAAGGAGGGTTCGATTTCATCAGGGGCATGGCTGCATTTGTTGATGGGCACACTCTTGAAATAGTGTCCATGCAAAATGAAACCACGCGAATCATTGGCAAGACCTTTCTGATCGCTACAGGCTCTGTGGAGAACAAGGTGAACATTCCAGGGCTTGCAGAAACGGGCTTTCTCGACAGCGATGCTGTACTCGACACAACGGGTATCCCCTCATCGGTGATTGTGCTGGGCGGAGGCGCAATCGCCATGGAATTTGCGCATTACTATGCGGCGGTTGGAGCGCAGGTGACGATTGTGCAGCGAAGTGATCAGGTATTAAAGGGCATGGATCCGGACGTTGCCGGGGCTCTTGTATCAGCCAACGAAAAACGGGGAATGAAGGTCTTTTTGAAGACGGCCGTACTGAAAGCAGAGCGCAATGGGGATAAAAAGCGCGTCTGGTTTCAACATCAGGGCGTGGAAAAATTTGTGGAAGCGGATCAAATTATTTGCGCACTAGGCAGGGTACCGAATCTACACGGGCTCAATCTGGAGCATGCAGGCGTCGCGGCAGAACATGGAAAACTGATATGCAGTCCGTTTCAGCAAACCAATGTGCCGCACATTTTTGCGGGTGGCGATGTGGACTCATCACATGAGACTGTGCATATCGCGATCCAGCAGGGAGAGATTGCGGCCCGCAACGCCGCAAAGATTCTAAATGCAAGCGCAGGCGAGCTAGAGAAAGCTGATTACCGCCTGAAGCTTTCGGTGATTTTTTCCGAACCCCAGGTGGCGGCTGTGGGCCTAACTGCAGTGGAGCTGACGCGAGCAAACATTCCATTCCGAAGCGCAAAATATTCCTTCGATGACCTTGGAAAATCCTTGGTCATGGGGGAGACCGAGGGATTTGTAAAACTGCTTGTCGCGGAAAAGTCAGGCGAAATTCTGGGGGCAGCAGTAGTCGGTCCTCATGCTGCTGAACTGATCCACGAAATCGTGGTTGCCATGCATTTTCATTCGACAGCAGCCGATCTGGCGCGCGTACCACATTACCACCCGACATTGAGCGAAATCTGGACTTATCCCGCAGAGGAACTCGCATGAGTTTCAATTTTATGACATTTCCTTGACATCTCTCCCTTGCAAACTCTCTGTGTTGGTGTTTAATTCACTACGTTCTGCAGGCGCTGATCGTCTGTAAGAGACCAAACAGACGAAACAATACACGAAATCCAAACAAACTTATGGCTGAAAATACCAATACCAAAAACATCCTTTCCAGCGACGTTGAAATCAAAGGATCGATCAAATTTCAAAACGAACTCGTTATTGACGGTAAAATCGAAGGCGAGATTATTTCGAGCGGCATCCTGACCGTGGGTGAAAATGCCGAGATCCGCGGCGAGATCAAGACCAAGTCTGTCACCGTGCTTGGCAAAGTGCATGGTAACATCACCGTTGAAGAACGCTGTGAATTGAAGACACGCGCGCAATTGATCGGCGACCTGAAGGCCGCACGCCTGATGATCGAGGAAGGCGCCACATTTGTCGGGAAGTCCGAAGTGACCCCGAACAAAATCCAAATGAAGCAACCAGAAGTCGTCCGTTCCGAAGGCAAACAGCAAGCTGCGGGCGGACACTAGTCTCTCGCAAAAGTGCCAAAAAAATCGCCCCCTAAAGCAAACAAAGGCAAGATCAGCGTGGAGTGCCCGCATTGCGGCACTCCACAGATGGAGCCTGCCAGCGCCAAGTCCACGTATTGCCGCAAGTGCAGCAGGCACATCGATCTGGAGAAGACGCAGGCTTCGGGTCCGCCCGAGGCCTCGCGTAATTTCTTCATCAAGAAAATAGAGGCTTTGCTGGGGCATGAGACGACCAAGATTGTCCGTTGCAACAAGTGCGAGGCAACGCAGCAGGTGGATGGTCTTGCAAAATCAGTCATCTGCACCGAGTGCGGCATGCACATGGACTTGCGGGATTTCAAAATCTCAAGTCTCCATAGTTGCAATATTCATACGCAGGGTTTCGTTGAAGTGACTCCCAAAGGCGAACTCAATTGCCAGAAAATCATCTGCAGCGAAGCGATCGTGGAAGGACAAATCCACGGCACTGTGATCTGTGACACGGTAAGGATGAAGTATAAAGGCATGCTGTTCTGTGCAATTGAGGCTCAGCAATTAATCGTTGAAAAGGGAGCGGATGCCGAGCTTTCACGCACCGTGAAGGTGGCGAGCGCTCAGATCAATGGACGCTTTTCGGCGCGGATCATGGCCGAGGGTGTTGTGACGGTGGGCAAGACGGGATGGCTCGAAGGGACCGTTTATGCCAAGTCGATCAACATCGAACAGGGAGGGGTTTTCCAAGGGGAACTTTTCATCGGGCAGAAGGAAATGTCGCAGCCGGATCTGTTATCCGTGGATAATGGTGAATCAAAAATCATCGAGCTAAGCAAGCGACGTCCCAAAACCTACCGGCAGGCCGGTTAGTCCAAAGGCGCAGACTGGTTTCCAGTCGCAGAATTATTCCGAGGAACCTGCGGAGTTCCCCAATTCCTGTTCTTCGGGCGGCAGGAAGATTTTAAAACGATTCTTATCGATGGCCTTCATGTAGGCTTCATGCGGCGAGACTACTCCCTGCTGCATTTCCTTCCAGATGGCATCGTCCATGAATTGCATGCCCTGGCCTTTGCTGCCGACGATAACATCCTGTAATTTTTGCGTGGCACCTTCACGAATAATGGCGGAGACAGCGCTGTTTGCGATGAGAATTTCGTTGACGGCGATACGTCCGCCGCCGACTTCGGCTGTTTTTTTCAAGAGCAACTGCGCCACGACTCCCTTGAGCGATGCAGAGAGCATGGTACGCACCTGGGATTGCTGATCGGAAGGAAAAACGTCGATCATACGATCCACGGTTTTGCGGGCATTGTTTGTGTGCAGAGTGCCAAATACGAGAAGGCCGGTTTCGGCGGCAGTAAGCGCGAGTTGGATCGTTTCAAGGTCGCGCATTTCACCCACGAGTACGATATCGGCATCTTCGCGCAAGGCGGCTTTCAGACCAATCGGGAAGGAAGCTGCATGCTCGGGAACTTCGCGCTGGGTAATGATGCTCTTCTTGTTGTTGTGAACGAATTCGATCGGTTCCTCAATCGTGATGATGTGCCGCTGGAAGTTCGTATTGATATAATCCATCAATGCGGCAAGCGTGGTGCTCTTGCCCGAACCGGTCGGACCGGTGACAAGGACCAGACCGCCGCGAAGATGACCGAATTCCTTGACGACGGATGGAATCCCGAGTTGCTCGAGAGTCATGATCTTCGTGGGAATGAGACGGAACACCGCACCATAGCCGCGCGTTTGTTTGAGGAAGTTGCAACGGAAACGGGAGTCCTCGTTCATCTCATACGCAAAGTCGAGATCACCGGTTTCCTCGAAACGCGCCCAGCGTTCGGGACCACTGATTTCGCTCAGCATGTAGGCTGCTTCCTCGGCGGTGATCGGCTCGTTACGGATGGCCATTACCTCGCCATGGCGGCGGATTTTTGGCGGCTCCCCCTGCGCCATGTGAAAATCGGACGCACCAGCTTTGATGAGGTATTCAAAAAATTGATCGATGTAGGCCATAGGGGAGTTTTTAAACCAAGTAAAACAATTGATTAATGCTAATGCGAAAAATGCTGCTTCATCAGGATCTTGTCCTCGGCGCGCGCATAGGCTTCTTCCTGGGAGATAATCTGCCTGTCGTAGAGATCTTGCAGCGAATCATCCATGAGCTTCATTCCGAGTTTTTTGCCAGTCTGGATGATGCCTGGCAGCATGAATGTTTTTGCTTCGCGGATGGTATTCGCAACAGCGGGAGTGTTCATGAGAACCTCGATCGCCAGAGCGCGTCCCTTGCCATCCAGCCGCGGAACGAGCTGCTGGCTGATGATGCCGCGCAAGGATTCGCTGACCATGACGCGGATCTGCTCACGTTGATCAACAGGGAAAACGTCGAGCACACGGTCGAGTGTCCGCGCCGCGTTTGCAGTATGCAGCGTACCCATGACCAAGTGCCCGGTCTCGGATGCGGTGATTGCGAGCGAGATTGTTTCCAAGTCACGCATTTCCCCGACCATGATTACGTCGGGATCTTCACGTAATGCCCCGCGCAGGGCTGCGCCGAATGAGCGTGTGTGGGTGTGGACTTCACGTTGCGTGACGTGGCAGCCTTTTGATTCGAAAACGTATTCGATCGGATCCTCGAGGGTAATGATGTGATCGTGACGGGTGCGATTTACTTCCTCCACAAGCGCGGCCAGTGTGGTCGATTTTCCGCTGCCGACCGAACCTGTCACGAGGACAAGCCCGTTATGATACTGGGTGAGTAGTTTCAGGCTCTGTGGGAGATCGATCTCATCCATCGTCCGCAGCTTCGTATTGATGATACGGAATACGAGATCCATGCCCAGGCGATGGCGCACCACACTCGTGCGGAAACGACCGAATTGTGTGGCATAGGCAAAATCCACGTCGCCACGATCCTTGAGAAGCTGCTTCTGGGCGTCTGTGAGGAAACTCATCGTGAGACGCTCTGTATCCTCCACGCTCAGCTTGGGGGCCTGCAGCCAGATCGGCTCAAGATTACCAAAGCGGCGCCAAATGGGCTGGGCATTGACCCCGAGATGAATATCAGATGCGCCGGATTCCTGCCCGATAAGAAGATATTGATCAACGTGATCGAGTGTGTGAACGGCACCTTCGGAGGTGGCAACAGTTGGAGTAGGGGAGACAGCCATTGTTAGAGAAAGCAATACGACGTTGGGTGAACAATCAATCGAAAAATTCCTGAATCACGAATTCATCGTTCAGAGTGAGCGTGCCTGGTTGAAATTTCTGTGATTTTTTTGGTTGCGAATGCCATGATCGCAGGTCTGAACAGTGTAAATATTAGTTTCAAAATGCCGAAAAGCATACCGGTTTCCGCCACATTTTTTAATGTCGTGCCTTCTTCTTTTTTATCCACGAAAACCTTCGCCTTTTTTTTCCTGGCCGGGAGACGCGACAGTATCCAGCCCGCAATGCCCGCTCCACTCAGCCATGCGGCTTTATGAGTGGAAAAGGAACTTTTAAACTGCGAGCTGATGTCGGCATCGCGACGCAGCCCGTCGAGGCTTTGCCCAAGGCGCGCGCGTGAACGCTCAATCTCCGCAATTAGCTCTGCTTTTTCGCTGGCCCGGGTGTATTCAACCATGTTTGGTCCTTTTTAAATTCCTCGATTGTGGCGCTGAACATTGACTTTGTGAATCCCGCCCGCGCAACAGCGACGGCAACTCCAGCAACCACAAAATGCAAAATGCCGAATGCCAGCAGCACCCACATCCATGAAATCTTCAAGCCGCTGCTGATGAGGAAAACGGCGGCAATGCATATAAAAACATAGCCAAAAGCGACCCCGAAAAAGGCGGCGATCAGCCAGGCCACTATCTTCAGATAATGACCGCAAGCCTCCTTGGATTCCAGACCTACGAGCTGGAAGCGGGCGCTAAAGTATCCGACCAACGATGCCACAAGGGCGCGCAGGTGGTCTATCAATCCCTCATCGCCCGGAGTACTTGGCAGAGCCATTCAAGAAATAGCAGTCGGGGCGAAATTAACGCCTGAAGATGATTCCGAGTACAAAACCGATACCCAGCGCAGTAAGTACCGCGCGGCTCGGGTTTTCACGGATGTATTGCTCGCCGTCCTCGCGAAAGGTGCGGGCTTTCACTTTGGCTTCGTCAAATGCATGCTCGGCTTTGCCGCGGTATTCATGCGCTTTTGCTTCCGCTACAGCGCGCAATTCCTGAGCCTTGGCTTCGGCAGCCGCCCTCAAATCTTCGGCAGCGTGAACGGCATGGGTTTTACCACTTTCAAATTTCGTGGAAGCGGTCTGACCGGGAATGGTTTCGTTCGGCATAATGTATGGTTCCTTAAAATGGTGTGTTTACTCTGATAAGCATGGCAGTCGCTATTTACAAAAGCAAGCGGCTTGATTCGTCACTAGATAAACGGTTTTAAAGCGCAACCTGCGCTTATCCAATGCGATGGTTTTTACTTCTCGCGGAATGTAATGCGCGCCTTGGTGAGATCGTAGGGTGATATTTCCAGCGAGACTTTGTCGCCGGGCACGATACGGATGAAATGTTTCCTCATTTTCCCGGAAATGTGCGCGAGGACGCTGGTGCCATTCGGGAGATTCACCTTGAACAATGTGCCGGGAAGGACGTCCGTGACGGTGCCCTCCGTGATGATCGATTCTTCCTTGGACATGGTTCCAACAATATGACGGTCTTGCACTTGCGCTGGCAATATTAAGTTTTTTCATTCTGGCAAATCCTTTGAGTTTTCGAAATCAATCCATTCCACCAATGGAGCGAGATTCTGGCTGCCATCCTGATGCCATGTGAACCGGGGATTTTGCATCCGGCCGATGCGACAGATCCTAGTGGCGCCGAGTTTGCCGGCGATCTCCGCATTTTCCAATGTGGCGGGCCAAATAGAGATCGTGCTCAGGTGAAGGCGAACTTGCTCGAGCAATTCCGAAAATGTGGCCGGGAGCGGTTTTACAAAGATTACCCGATTGAGGCATGAAGCAGTGAAATTCGGGTTGCTGTTGAAAATAACGGTCCAGTCCGTTCCTTGCGCGCTTTTCCAAACCTGCACGCCTTCGCTGTTTGCCGCGCGGAATTCGTATTCATTGCGAAGGCTGCTGATGCTTGAGGATTCGCTGGTGGATATTTTCGATCGCGTCGTCGTTTTATTAAAATTCTCCATCTCCAAGGCCAAGGCTGCGGCGTATTGGCGGGCTTCCACCCCCTCCGTTTCCTTCACGTAGAAGACATGCGGGGAAAGGCAGCCCTGCTGGTCGAATAACGATACATCGCGAGCGGCGTGCGGAACTGACTCTAGCCGGCTGTCGGCGAAAACGATCCCGAGGCTGACTTTGTGACCATGGGCGATGAAGCGCTGTCCGGGTCGCGTTGCGAGTTTGTGGAAATGCTCCACTGTTTCATCGTCGCCAAATACTATTACTGCGTCGCTCTGAGCAAGCCAGTGATCGGGGAGTTCATGGGAAATCTCGATGCGTGATTGCAAGGCGGCTGGTAGCGCGTCGCGGAATTGCCCGATTTCCGGCAAGCCTGCGGATGGGATTTTGCAGAGATTGTGCGATTTCAGGAGCAAGCCACGCATGAGGCTCTGCAGACCGGCATGAGGCGTGTTTCCACTGATAATGTGCAGTACTGAAGCTGGGCCGAGAGCCATCGCCATGTGACTGGTGTAGTTTTGAAAGCCGTCCAGGATTTCCTCGTGTCCCAACTCCCACTTTATCAGGTCGAGCAGATCCTGCTCCTTGATTTCGCCCAGGAGTGGGAATTGTTTCGCCGCGAGAGCGAGGGCTTTTGCGATTTCCAGGGTCTTCATGGCAAAGGGGTGGTGCTTGAAAGCATTTCATCGGCAGCCCGGGAACATCCGCGCGGCAACGCTGCGGGATCGCGGCCGATCAATTCGAATCCCTCTTCCCGGCGAATGGAGAGATCACGGGTCTGGATCGCGAGGACAGAGCCGACATTCGCCAGATCAAAAATCCGCAGTACACCGGTATCGCCAAGCGAGACTTCCCGGTCAGTCTCCGGATCGATGACCAGGGCTCGAAGCCATGGAGAAGCCTTGTGGGGATTCCCAAGTCCATGGGTGTAAAATTGCGAGGAGAGTTCGGTCATTCCGTATTCATTGATCACTGAATCAGGGGAAAGCCCGAGGTGTTTTGCGAAAAGGGCATAAAGGCCAGCTTTGGTAAGGTCGCGACCGCTGCCTTTGTATCCTCCCGTTTCCATGGCGAAGCTTCCGGAGGGAAGATGGGGAAGGGAGCCTGCTTCAAAAAGATGCAGGAATGAAAGGGCGGTGCCTATGAGCAGAAGCGGTTCGGTGGCTTGACTGATCAAATCGCGAATTTTGTCGAATTGCAGCGCGCCGGAATCGGTGATGCAGAAATGCTGCGAACCGTTTTTTGCACGAGCGAGAAGGATGCCCATCATGTGACTGAGGGAGGAATGCGGTGACTGCAAAGGCGAGGGGGCAAGTATGATCTGGGGCAACCGGGGCAGCTTGAAAAAATCCCAACCGTGCAGGATTGCCTCATCGTAAAGACGCAGGGATTGGAAATGATGGCTGCCAAATCCTTCACCGGTGGTGCCGCTGGTGCGGAATGTTTTTACGGTCAGTTCCTCTGGAAAAGAGCGCAGGGGAAATTGCTTGAAGATTGCCTGGGGCACGGCGGGGATTTCCCGCCAGCTTTCCAAATCCATGGAGGCGCCGGTGTGACGGCAATAGTTTTCATAGGGAGCGTTGTTTTTACGCTGAAAGCGGTAAATTCCGAGCGCGCAGGCGTTGAAATCCGCTTCGGAAACGGACCGGCCATGCATCAAGGACAAAACCTGGGATTCGAGTTGGAGATAATTAGAAGGCATTAAGGAATCGGGGTTTTTTGGTCGAAAAGGTAATTCTGGAGAGTGGGATTAAGTGGGATAAACCCGGATTGAGTGGGATAAAGTGGGGAAATTAAGGAAGTTGATTTACCGCTAAGGACGCGAAGAACGCAAAGGGGGAAATAATTTAGAAAGTAACATTTATCATTTAGGAAGTGATCTTGTGGCGGATGCTTTGTTTGAATTTTTACGTTGGATTTGCTTGGATTTCCTATGTGGGCCTCGCTTGGATGAGGTTGGATTAAAGCAGATGTTCTTCTACAGATTTCATCGTTTTTTGGGTTTATTTTAGCTTCGTTTGGGGTCTCAACAGAGTAAAAATTGGCTTTATTTGGCAGAAAAGGGTGTTTTGAACGGGGCTGCGGCTGAGATTCATTGATTGGAACTCGATTTATTGAAAGCGGATATACAAGCGCAAAGGTCGCGAAGCTCACGGAGGAAAAGCATCGGGAGCGATGTTGTTAACAACAGACTTTCATTGTTTTTTAATTTAATCAAAATAGGCGTCGAAAGGCAAGAATTATTTTTAGTTATTTGTAAACTGTGTGGAATATTTAAAAATAGGGCATTTACCTTGGATTGCAGCGGCTATTTGAATGTGTGAAGAACCCAATGATTTTGACGTGGTATTGAGTCAGGCAACCCAAGTGTTCCAGCAAACGAGGGGTTGCAAATGTGTCTTTTCGGCTCCTGTGGTGATCAAGGATGGGCTGCGCAACCGTACTTTGCGGTGCCGGGTGGAGTCTGACGGGCTTGATATTTCCTCGATGATCATCAAACAGATCAAGGAAGAGCTGGCCCGGGGGTTTTCCGACTGGGCCAGTCTTGAATTTTTATCCGGGCTGCCGGAAGCGGAAGGGATTGCGCCGCGGTTTTATGGTGGAGATGTGGCGGCGAGGTTTTTTCTGGTCGAAGACCTGGGCGAGGGAACCAACGTCCACGATCTTCTTTCGGGCAACGATCGCGCGGCGGCCCGTGCGGGCTTGCAGGAACTGGCTATTCAAATGGCACGGCTTCATACCGCCAGCTTGGGGAAAGAGGAGAGGTTTGAGGCTGTCCGGGCCAGGCTCCCCGAGGCTAATGGGCTCGGCCGGCAGCAGGAGGCGCGGCAATGGCTGAGTAATCGAGGAAAAATCGTGGATTGGTTCCATGCACTGGGTTGCGTGCCGTCTGCTGGACTTGAGGCCGACATGGAGTGGATTGCAGACATTTATTCCAAGGACAACGGATTCCTAGCCTTCAGTCATGGCGATCCTGCGCCTTCTAACAATCTTTACGTAAAAACCCGGGCGTTCCTGCTGGATTTTGAATACGGAGGCTTCAGGCATGCGCTTTATGATATCACGGCTTGGGCTATTTTGTGTCCGCTGCCTTTGGATTGCGTCCGGGAAATGAGGCTGTGTTTCCGGACAGAGCTGGCAAAAGCCTGCCCTGCGGCACGGGATGAAGCGCGGTTTGAACGGGGCTGGGCTGCGCTTTGTGCGTACCGGGCGCTGGCGATGCTGACCTGGATCCCGCCGGATATCATCCGGGAGAACCGTATTTGGGCCGAGAGCTGGACCATGCGTGAAGCGGTGTTTGTGGCGATGTCACGGCTGGAAGAAGCTACTGAGCCTTTTGCGGAGTTGGAGGCAATCGGCAAAGCTGCCGGTGTATTGGCAAAGGCGATGCACGAACGCTGGCCTGAATTTAAGGAAAATGAAGCCGTAATTCCGCAGTGGAATGCATTTAAAGAAAATAGCTAAGCGCGCGTATATCCGACGGATAGAATATTTAATTAAACAGGTAGAAACATATTATATATTACCTAATCACTTCTAATTAAGCGAATTATACATATATTTAATAGTAAATAGTAATTACTTTTATGCGGTTTTTCTGAAATTTAATGACGCAGATGCGAGAAATCCGCCATGAATTTGAAGCGTTTTGCCGATCTCTTTGATTCAGGTCGCTTGGCGCAGCTGGGCTTAATTACGGCATTTGCAGAGAAAGGCGTGCGTCGGCGTTGGTTGCGATCGCCGGCGGCATGGCGTCCGGTGACAATGAGTAATTCCCAGTCAGACGCAGATTGACAGGCGAAGTCCCTGGCTATCCGCAACGCATCTTCGGTAACAAGAGTAGGGGAAATTGCATCGATCAGCCCGATGAGCTTTTTGATGCGAGCCAAGGCTTTCAGATACGGGGCCAGATCGTCAGATCCCGTGGCCGAAAAGAGCGCGTTCTGCCTAACTTGGGGTTTTGAGCGGCTTTTTCTGGATTTCAACTGTTGCCCGGACTCGAGCAAGCCAGCGCCGGTTTGCCTATGGGTTTGCCATTGGGGATGCGCAGCAATCAACCTGGCAAGGATGAGTCGATAGACCACACGATGGCCGGACAAATGTCGTTTTGCCTTGCCGTAAGGCGCCAGTAAAAGTGCCTGCAGCGCAGATGTCGGCATCAAAAGACACGCGGCGTTCACAACAGATGCGGTTCTGGGACGTTTATTTCCAGAGAGGTCACGGTGCGTGGCGTCCATTTCGTTGATAACAGGATGATTTGCGGTTTTCTTTGGTTTCTGCAACATGCTCAATTCGAGCCTATTAGACATTCATAGTATAGTCTATTTTATATGACATATATTGTATGATGTTATAGATATGCAGTTGATTTTGAGGAGCTTTCTCTGTTGTGAATAACTTGTGAGTTAAATCGGGATGGGATTCGGATTGAGGAAAAATCCGGAATTTATTCACAACGAAATCAGGCTGTTTGAGGCCGTTACAGTGTTGCGAGCCCAGATGTGCTGAAAATGACCGGATTCAATGGGTCCCGATGCGTCGCTGCGATGGTCAGATCGGGCGGTTTTTGGCTGACCAAAAGTCGATGAATGAGACTTTGTGTGTAAGAGCTGCTGTCGTGGCCTCGATACTCATCCCAAGCTTTGCCTGGTATGAGGGCGGACCACGAACTCTTACCCGATATTCATGGAAGCTTGGGACTCCTCTGGCGGGCTTGAGGGATACCGCGAGACCTTACCTCGGCTTCACACCCGCCAGCGTTTAGTTGAGTTTTTTTGGACCGGCTACGACAAAAGCTGTTTAATCCACCCGGCTCCGCCTATAGCTAATGTCGCCACGCCCTCGACCTCCTTAATGGTTCTCACCAAGTCTCCATTCTCACAGACGCGTCGCCCGAATAGAGGGACTTCGACTCTTTTACACCTGATTATCGCGGATATATGGATGGCGTTCACGCGTATCCTCAAAACCGGCACGGCGCATGGTTTCAGGTAATACACAACGCGGCACCGGCGACTTCGGATTACTTGCGGTGACCCAGGATGCCGCAGAGATAATTTCAGGAGAATTGAGTAGTTTTTCCGTAATTTTCAGAAAAAGAACCGGCTGCTGCATTTATCCCAGGGGTCGCCTTACAACGTCTAATGGGCGCTTGAGTCAGGTTCAAGGCACAATACACGGAGCGGCGCGGATCACCCAAGAAGGTCGCTGCCAGAGCCCAGATTCCTTTGGAGATCGATCTCCTATCCGATTACCGGTTTAGAGCGAGCAATAAAACCGGAACACAAAAACAGGCATACACCGCAATCAGGAACCGCTTGCATTCATTTTACAATTACGTAAAAACAATATTCTACGAATGCCAAGTAATTACTTATTATACGTGATAAGAATTATAATCAACTTGCTATAAAGATGATTGGGAGTGCATTGTAGATTTTCATTTGAAACATTGGCGATGCTATTTGGCGTAGATCGCTTTTATGAAAGTGGGTGCGCGATTTTTTACTATTTTATGAAAAAATTAAGCGCTTCTACGATTCCTTCGCTGCATTGGGCGGTGGCGACGTAGCCGTTGGCGCTGAGAACGGTCTGCTTTACGGCGTCGGCGGAGTTGGCGGGACATGCGACCCATTTTGCAAAATGACCGTCGAGCATTGGGATGTCGTTGTAATGATCACCCGCTGCGAAAATTTCGTCCTTGGATATCCCGACCAAGCGGCCTAATTCCGCTAGGGCGGTTCCCTTTGAGTAATCGGAGTGACAGAAGCGCATGTATCTCGTATTGCGCTGGTAATGGAATGCCGGCAGCTTCGATCTCAGGGAGTCGATGTATTTGGCGATGTGGGCCATCTCATCCTCGTCTGAAGCGACTATTCCAATTCCTGATAAGTCGTTTATTGGCTGCGCTTTAGTTTCGTTTTTAATGAAATTATTTATTTCACTAATGAGAGGCTTGGCTTGGAGGAAAAGCTCATCGTGGGCCCGTGTGCAGCGCTCATTCCAGTCGCCAAAGGGTTCCCAGCCTTCCGCGGTGTCCTCCTTCTTCCGGAATACCTCCCGCTCGCATGTGAGGATGTAATCGGGCTGAAATGGGAATCCGAACTCCTCGAGTCCCTCGACAATGTGATTTACGGCGCGGCCGGTGTTAATGGCCCACAAGACCCCTTTCTTACGTAATTTTAAAAACAGGTCAAAGAGGGCTTTTGAAACCGCCGGTTGTTCGTAGTGGTTGACGAGTGTGCCGTCGAAATCTGTGCTAAGGAGTTTGATCATGGGTTGGACTGCTAATAAAGAATCGTGTTGCCTGGGCTTGCCGGGCGTGAGGATGGATACTTTAGAAGTTGCTTCCGCAAAAGCAACGGGCAAAATGGAGGCAATCTTATTATGAAATCCGCTTACGAACTCGCGATGGAACGGCTCGAAAAACAGGCTCCGACGGCTGTGCTCACGGAAAAGCAAAAGGCGGAGATTGCGGAGATTGATTCGACCTTCAGGGCCAAGATGGCCGAGAAAGAGGTTTTCCTGAAGGACCAGATCAAGAAGGCCCGCGCGGCCGGGCAGGCCGATGAGGTGGAGAGTCTGGAGAAGCAATTGAGCTTTGAGCTGAAGCGGTTGGCTGAGGATTGCGAGGCGAAGAAGGAAAAGGCGCGGCTGGGCAAGTAGGCGGCGGGGCGCGGTCCTGGCCTTTTTGCACGTATCTTTTGCTTTCACTATGGCTGCGATCCTTTCAGGATCGGGTTCTTGTTTTCGTTTTTTCCGTGGGTGTCGCTCGTTCCTCGCTCAACCCACGGCTGCTGTGGCTGTGATGGCGTTGCCATCAAAAGATGTGTCGAGGGAGAAGTTGAGGAGGGCTTTGCCACGTTCCTCAAAACCCCGCGAATTTGGCGTGTTTTCCAAGTGGTTTTATATAGTGCCCTGCCCTTTGGAGAGTATTTCTCCCCCAGCCTTTTCCTGAACTGAGTCAAGACTGTGTGCCGCCTACCAAGTTCGTAAAGCCTCAAGCTTAAAGACTGGCAAGTGTCCGCGACGCGAATGAATTATTGGCCGAAACAGAGTTTCGGGAGCAATAGCGTTACCAAATCGGAGTTTGGTAACGAGAGTGCGGGGAGAAGGCTGAATGCCGTGGCTTTTTACAATTTCATGTCCGAGCGGACCTGGATGAAGGCGATCATTTCCAGGAGGTCGTCCACGAGGAAGGGCTTGGTGAGGATGGTGCCGTTCACCTTTTTGATGAAATCGGCGATTTTGCCGTCTCCTTTATAGCCGGTCATGAATATGAAGCGGGTGCAGAGATGGGGGCGCATGCGCTCGACGGCGAGGTAAAACATATCGCCGGGCAGCGTGGGCATCATCATGTCACAGAGGATGACCTCGAAATCGCTGGCCATGATTTCCCGGACGCCTTCGACGCCGTTGCGGACGGTCTTGACTTCGTAAAAGCGGGATTCGAGGAATTCCTTGATGATGTTACGGAAATCCTCGTCGTCTTCCAGGAGCAGTATTCGTTTGGTCTGCATGCTCTTGATGATCTCAGGAATGAGACCGTGTTTCAGTTGGGTTTGCATCGCAAGGATTGATAATATCGCTCCTTAATCGAGCAAATTTTGTGCCATTAAGCTCCATGGAAACACCCTTAAAAGAGTATGATCCAGTCTGATTTTTAGAGAGGTGGCCTACTTTGCCTGAAACCAATGCTACTCCCCTCACCCCGTTGTTGGCATTTGTCATTGCCGGGGTTTGTAGCAGACGAATTGCACGGAGTCACGCCAATGCTGTAAATTGATAGCCGCAGGGGCGTCTTTTCTCCTGAATACAGAGTGTGTTACTTTGTTTCGCTTGCTGCAACGGGCTTATCCTTTTTAGCCAGCCATGCCTCGTAGTCCTTGCGCGGCATGAAGCGTATGGAGGCGGAATTTATGCAGTAGCGCTTGCCTGTGGGGGCCGGGCCGTCGTCGAATACGTGTCCGAGATGGCCGCTGTCCACTGCGCAATGCACCTCGACGCGGGTCATGCCGAAGCTGGAATCAGTGGTTTCCTCCACGAATGCGGGCTCTATGGGCTTCGTGAAGCTGGGCCAGCCGGTGCCGCTCTCGAATTTATCCTTGCTGTCGAAAAGCGGGGTGTCGCTGCAGATGGAGAAATAAACGCCATCCGCGTGGTTGTCCCAATATTCGTTGTGAAAAGGGGGCTCTGTCCCCTGCTGCCGCGCCACGCGGAATTGGGTGGGAGTGAGCAATTTCTGCCATTCGGCATCGGAGTGCCGGACCTTGGCTTTGGCCATGTCGATCACGGCATTGGAAGGCAATCCGCAGGCGGATTTCAGGCCATCGGTTTTACACGCGGCGGCGGGGGTTGCAGAAGGAGTGGAGTTTGATTGTGTAGTCATTGGAGATTGGGCAAGGACTGAGATTGAGAGAATCGCCAGGATTGCTGTTATGCGTGGAATCATCTTGCAGAGAAAATAATCCCGTTGCGGGGATATTCCACTACTTTTGCAAAGGAGGGTGAAGATATAGTTTAAAAAAAATGCATCCAAGAAATTTGGAAATACTCTTGCCAGTATTTTTTTACCGTGCATATTTGACGCCCCATACGCACCGTTAGCTCAATTGGTAGAGCACGTGACTCTTAATCACTAGGTTGCTGGTTCGATTCCAGCACGGTGCAGTTTTTCAAAAAAATTGCGGGCTCCCCTTCCCCTTCGGATGCGGCTTTCCAAAAAGACAAACAACAACCCATGAATCCCTCGCGCGCTCTTCGTCTTATTATTTTCGCGGTCTGTGTGGTGAGTGGAACGGAACGGATCGAGGGCGCTTCCATCGGGCCGCCGCAACCCGGACGATTTTATCACGGCTTTTACTTCAGCAGGAACAGCGATACGGAGCATGATTCCAACGCGAAAGATGTGGAGAAGTATGAGCAAGCGGCGGGTGCGGGAACGACGTGGGTGTTTTTTTCGGATTTCTGGTGCGAGAGCCGGGCATTTCCCTCAGCCATGTGCCAATGGATCCATGATCTCGGAAAAATCCCCTATGTGCGGTTGATGCTCCGCTCGGATTTTGCACAGGATCACGCGGAGAAAACCTTCACGCTCGATGCGATCATAGCGGGCAAATTTGATGCGGATCTTGGGAACTGGGCGGCTGGCGCGAGAAAATTTGGCGCTCCGATGTTGGTGGAATGGGGCACGGAGTGCAATGGGGAGTGGTTTGCCTGGAACGGGAAGTGGAACGGAAATGCCGGCGGACCGGCGAAGTTTGTGCAGGCGTGGCGGCACATAGTGAAGCTGATGCGCGATGCCGGATGCGACAATATTACGTGGGTGTGGCATGTGAACGATAGCGATGTACCGGAAGTGGGATGGAACCGGCTGGAGAATTATTACCCCGGGGATGATTATGTCGATTGGGTGGCAGTGAGTGCGTATGGGTTCCTGAAGCCGCATGAAGAGGGAGAGCCTGAGCGGTTGCGCGATCTGCTGGATGCGGTGGTCCCAAGACTCGAGACGCTGGCACCTGCGAAACCGTTGATCCTGGCGGAATTTGGCTGCGCGGAGCATCATCCGAAAATTTCGGCAGCAGCGTGGGCGAAGGATGCGCTGACGGATATTTTATCGAACCGCTGGCCTGGTATCCGGGGATTCTGCTGGTGGAATGAAACGTGGCAGAACGATGACCAGAAAAAGCATGATACGGACATGATTATCATGGATGATACGGCATTGGCGGAGGTGTTCCAGACGCAGCTTTCAGCGGCGAAGGAGAAGATCCAGGAGAAGGCGGTTTTACAAATGCCGGGCGGAAAATAGGCATTATAGAGCCTATCAATGAGCGCGGTGGGTGCGGGAACTACAAGCTGAGCTCCAACATCCTGCGGATGGGGAGTTCGGCACGGGCGCGGATTGGCTCGGGGATGATGATTTCCGGCTCGAGATTGAGCAGCGAGGCGTGCAGTTTCTCGAGCGTATTCATCTTCATGAAACGGCAATCGGCGCACGCACATTGGTCGGTGGGGCCGGCAATGAATGTCTTGCCCGGAATTTCGCGGCGCAACCGGTGCAGCATGCCGGACTCGGTGACGATGACAAAGGCCTCCGCCGGGGATTGCTTGCAGTAAGTGATCATTTTTTCGGTCGAGCAGACTTCATCTGCCAGGATGCGGACGGCGAAGGTGCATTCCGGGTGGGCCACGACCGGGGCATCGGGATACTGTTCTTTGATTTTATTTATGGAATTTGCCGTGAACTCGACGTGGACGTAACAGTTCCCCTTCCATAATTCCATCTGGCGTCCGGTCTTTTCCATGACCCATGCGCCGAGATTCTGGTCGGGGACGAAGAGAATGTTGCGATCCTTGGGGGCGGCCTGAACGATCTTCATCGCGTTGCCGCTGGTGCAAATAACGTCGCTGAGCGCCTTCACGCCGGCGCTGCAATTGATGTAGGCGACGACGTAGTAGTTTTTATCCGCGTGAGCACTCAGGAAGGCATCGAGTTTTTCCGGCGGGCAGGAGTCGCTGAGGGAGCAACCGGCATCCATGTCGGGAATCACAACTTTCTTGGAGGGGTTCAGGATTTTAGCGGTTTCCCCCATGAAATGCACGCCGCAGAAAGCGATCACGTCCGCATCCGTGCTGGCGGCCTGGTAGCTGAGACCGAGGGAATCCCCCACGAAATCGGCGAGATCCTGAATTTCCTTCACTTGATAGTTGTGCGCGAGAATGACGGCATTCCGCTCACGTTTTAGTTCGAGGATTTCTTCGGCTAAATCGACTCCAAGGGTTCGCATAGATCAATTCAATGTGACGCACATCTTTACGCGTGCAAGAAAGTTTTGTCACGCACCCGACTGGCCGGGGTGCAGTGCAGCCGATGGAGGAAGCGCATTCCTCCACCGGCAAATCGCTGGAAAAGCAACTGGCTTATCGTGTTATTGTCTGAGGAGGCACAGCAGGCTGTGACGCCGGGACAGAGGAGTCGGCGGCACCAGGCGCAGCTGGCTGCGGAGGCACGCCCTGATCGGGAGCCGGTGCGGGAGGCGTATAATTATAATGCATACGATAGATATCGTGACTGCGGGTCAGATCGTAATCGCGGTAGCAGCCGGTCAAAAATACGGCCAGTCCTGTGAGAATGAGTGTGTGGAGGGAAAAATATTTCATACTAGATTTTTAAGCTGGTGTTGGTTATGCACATTTCCTTGAATTTGATCAATGCATTAACGCAGGTCTTCGCGTCATTATTTCGCAGGGCTTGTGGAAAATCAATTATTAGCTAATAACAATCCATGTCCTACAAAGATATCACACCACCAGCCGGCCAAAAAATTACCATCAGCAACGGCGTTTTAAACGTTCCGAACAATCCAGTCATCCCATTTATCCGGGGGGACGGAACAGGCCCCGACATCTGGGCATCGAGCGTGCGCGTGATGGATGCGGCCGTGGAGAAGGCATACGGCGGGAGCAAGAAAATCTCGTGGTTTGAGGTATTTGCCGGAGAGGCGTCCAAGACCAAGTTCGACAACTGGCTGCCGGACGACACGGTCGAGGCGTTCAAGGAATTCCTGGTGGGCATCAAGGGGCCCCTCACTACGCCTGTGGGCGGTGGCATTCGCTCGCTGAATGTGGCGCTCCGCCAGATGCTCGATCTCTACGTGTGTCTGCGACCGGTGCAGTATTTCGCCGGTGTCCCCTCGCCTGTGAAACATCCCGAGAAGGTGGACATGGTCATTTTCCGCGAGAATACGGAAGATATTTATGCGGGCATCGATTTCCAGGCCGGCGGCGAAGCAGCGATGAAGACGCTGGAATTTATCAAGAGTGCTTTTCCGAAGGAATTTAAGAAGATCCGCTTCGGCGAGGAATCCCCGGAACTCGTGGGCGTGGGAATCAAGCCCGTGTCCAAGACAGGCACGCAGCGGCTCGTGCGCGCCGCGATCCAGTATGCGATCGACCAAGGCAAAAAGTCGGTGACGATCGTGCACAAGGGTAATAT
>JBAVPB010000460.1:0-3905 GCA_049692655.1 Chthoniobacteraceae bacterium
GCTTGATCCGATGGCTCACATTTACCGCCATCCAGCTCAGCATACACCTTATGCTTTTGATTTTTCATTTTCACAAAAAACCTATCTGTCAAGATATGACGCCTGACTCCTAGTTCCCGGTCAAGCACTGCGGTGTCGAACTGGTCCTCTCCTCCGGGCTAAGTATCTTGGTAAGGTCCGCCGAAATCAGGAGAACCCGCCTCAAATCAAACAGCCAGTTTGCCGCCTGCCTGAAACTTGGTGCCAGCTTTCCTTCCCTCAAATTGAACGTGGCGGCTACGGATGATTTCAAGCCCCGCTGGGCCGACCACCCCAACGAGGGCGAAAGGGTTACCGAGCTGGTCGAGGATGATGACGCCAACGATGACTCCGCACCGGCTGCGCCCGTCGCCAGCACCCCGCCCGATTCCAATCCCACGGATGCTCCCGCCGCGCAATCCGTGTCTCTCCCCCTGGAACAATACGTGCCACATCACCCGTATCGTTCCGGCGGCGGTAGGTCGTATTAACCTCACCCCTGGCCGCCGCCTGACGGAGTTGGTTTGTGTTATTTAGAGCTATCGAGTTTTAGCTCTTTGAGCGTTTCCTTGATGATTTCATCTCTTCTCTCGTATGGGCAACTGGGGCCAATTCTATATCCAGACCGGTTTGGCTCCAAGGTATTGCTGAGGATGTTGCAAGCCACATCGCAGACCCTCATCGAATACACAGGCATTTCATAATTATACGCATCAAACTCGACCGCAGGCCGGCGATCTTTGAGTTGATGAAGTAATGCCGCTGTGACATCAGCAGTATTCTGTCGGTAAAGGATGGTCATCAGTGCCGCTTTTCTTTGAGGGGATTGATCCTTTTCAAGTTCTTTGCAAACGAACGTTGGAGGCAAGTTCAGCGCTTGATATAGTTTGGTCACCGCAAGATCGCGGGTCCGGTTTTTGGATTGGCCTCCACGATCAACGTCCAAGTCTGCGATGAGCGCACTTGCAAGCTCTTCCTGGGGGTGACCTGCAAAAGCTTTCTTCGTATTTTCCCAATCCTTGCCTTCGGGGTCTGCAACGCTGTAACGTTCAACCTTTTCATGCACGGCCTGATTAAGATTGTTTGTTTGACAGAAAACGTTCTGCGTATGGAACGCCATTACAAGCACAGCTATCTTAAAAATTCTTTTGCACATAATCATTAAATTGGTTACCGGGGGCTTGGAAATCTGTCATAATGTCATTGGCACTGCCGCCATTTATTAAAGTTTTAACGAATTCCTTAACAGGAGTTCCATCGTGGCTTGCTTCATCGGTAGTTCCGATGAAACATCCATGATTGAAAACATCGCTGTAATCGCGGGCCGAATAGCATTGGCTATCAAGGAAGATTTTGTATCCGGGCGCTGGCATTGCCGTCGCATTCGTATTTACAACTATGAATGGCAATCCACCTCGTGTGAAATGATGGAGGTTTGATCCAGAGCCGCTTATATTGAATGTCGCTCCATCCCCTTTCCCTTGGTCGTTGGGATAGCGCAAGTTATCCGACTGGTTGAGCCAATCCAGCAATGCCCCATTCGGGAACCCATTTATTTTGTAGTTGTTGGCTGTTGCAGGAGGGTTCAGGGCGTTGACCGGCTGAAAGTTGGAATATAACCCATGTGCAAATCTCCAACAAAAAGCTGTCTGGGATGGATGAGTTGGGTTGTTAAAATGGAGAAAGTTAGCAGGGCCTCGAACTGATGTCGAATCAAAATCAGGATCGGAAGCATGTGTTTTAAGCGCCATGCCAAGACCGGAATTGGCGTGTCCCATATATGCGAGGTAGGGAACTGATTGGATCGCACTGATGAATGAGTCCTGGTTGGATGAGGTCTGCACTGTCCACGTTCTGGCATTCCCGGAACTATCCTTTCCGTTATACCAATAGGTGATTACGTCGCCGTTCGTGCTCGACAAGATCAGGCCGGGCAAACCCGCCAGCAATGAGTCAATGTCGCCTGCTCGATCGGGAGGAGTGTTAGGCGTGCCGCCGTAACCGTAGGTAATGCTTATATCCACAGGAGGAAAAATCAATGCATGTTGAGTGCCAGTCCCATTCGGATCACCGACGCCCCAAATAAGGCCGTTTTTGTTGATACCCGAGCAGTTATTTTTGCCCTGGAAGTCTTGTATGGTATTACTGCCGACGAAATTATTAATCGCAGTGATGCCATTGGGCAGAATCAACGTGCTCAGCGTAGTATTGGTACCGGACACATTTAACAAAAATATCCCCGGCGCCGCCGTGCCACTGCCCACTTTGTTCAGAGCGTTAAAGACAATATAATAGCCGTTCGCATTTGTTCCGCTGCCATTACTGATGAATGCAGGGGAAATTTGTGAAATTTGACTTTGATAGGCCGCGGGCAGGAGACCGTTGATGGAGGTTCCGCTCTGCGTGCCATTATTCCACAAATAACCATTGGCAATCGTCCAATTACCATTGGGATCTTGCACCCATTGGCCTCCGATTACATATCCTTGATCGTTGAGCGCTATAACGAGGTCACCTGGCAAAGATACCACCGTCGTCCCACTTGTAAACGCTGGGTTGCGATTGATATCCGTGCCAATGGCCCAGCCCCTATTATTGACTGCAGATGGTATGAAGTAGGCAGGCACTATGGTAAAATTAGGAGGGATTGCTACGCCGGTATACGATCCAGCATCAAATGCAGTATAATTGCTGCCAGATTGAATGAAACCGAAGTAACCACCACTATTAGTGACAGATCCACTACCCAATTGTATGTCTGCCCAACCAGCTATAATGCCTCCGGTGCCTGAAACCGATGTAAAAACGCTTCCCCAGTCCCAAGAACTATTGTAGTATGGGACATAAGGAGGACTAGGCGGTTCATAGTCTGTAATTGAACCGTTCTGGCTTTCGAATACTCCTACATAGGTATCAATAGGGCCCGGAATTTCGTCGCCTATATTTTGGGTTCCGAAAATGTTTCCGTTGCTTTCAAGTCCCTGCGGGGAATAAATCCGACCTTCATAGTACGGTGGAGAGGGATCATTAGGGTACACCGGATCTGGTGGCAATAGTTTCCAGCAAGTAGTAGTTTGAGCGCTGCCAGATAGGATGCCATTTTGCCAGGTGTAAACATTAAATACAGTTGCGTTGCCCAAAGGGTAGATGCTGCTTGCGCCACCCAAAGCAGGGATTGTAGTGCCACTGCTGAATCCAAATGCCGCATTATTATTGTCATCCAATGCCATCAAGCCCACGTCGCTGGTCGCAACACTTCCGCTGATGTCAATCGGCACATAGTCCATCGTGGGAACGGGTGTGGCGCCGAGACCCGGCGCTGCGGCGGGAATATTCCCGAGGGGGCTGTTCGCTATTACATTAAACAAGCTGACGCCGCTGGTTCCCGCTAAACTGCCTGAAACAACAAAGCTCGTGGTATCTGCAGTGATTGTGCCTGTTGTAATCCATGTTGCGCCCCCGTCATCGCTTCTCTGGATCGTGAATCCCGTCTCGTTATCGGAATTATCCTGCCATGTCACCAGCACGCTGCCGTCGCTTTGGAATATCGCAGCCGGGTTGCTGGGCGCGACAGGGGCATTCGTATCCGACAACGTCACCTCACTGAAATCCGCCTCGCTGGATCCCGCATACGATGCCACCGTGCTCGTAAAACCGGCATCGAACGGTTGCTGGAAATAAATCTGCGCATAGCCATTGGAACCAGTCACCACCTGCAATGAGCCGGCCATTGTGGACATGCCGCTGTTATCCGGCGCGAGCAGTCCCACCCCCTGCGTCACCGCAAACACCACCGGAGCATTCACCAGTGGCAATCCCGAGGTTCCCGTCGTCACCTGCACCACCAGTGGTGAGGAAAGCAGAATGCCCGCCGCGCCGGTCTGGTT
>JBAVPB010000461.1:0-36402 GCA_049692655.1 Chthoniobacteraceae bacterium
GCAACAAGGAAACGGCCGGGAGTGCAATCCACCGCTAGAACAGAATAAATTATGCCGATTAAAATTCTATTGGATACCGATATAGGCTCTGACATTGACGATGCTGTTTGCCTTGCCTATCTGCTGGCAAATCCGGATTGCGATTTGCTGGGGATCACTACCGTGACGGGGGAAGTGGAAAACCGGGCGCGCATGGCGTCGGCCCTTTGCAAAGTGGCAGGGCGGCAGATACCCATTTTTCCGGGCGCGGACCAGCCGGTGCTTATTGCCCAAAGGCAGCCCCATGCCACCCAAGCAAGCGCATTGACGCGGTGGCCTCATGACACCGATTTTCCCAAGGGCGGCGCGGTGGAGTTTCTGCGGCAGACAATCCGCGCGCATCCGGAAGAAATCACTCTCCTCGCGATTGGACCATTGACCAATGTGGCGGCGTTGTTCACGGCAGACCCGGAAATTCCGAAGCTGCTCAAGAGCCTGGTGCTGATGTGCGGTGTATTTACCAACCAACGGGCCGGTGTGGGGCCGCTGGAATGGAATGCCATGCTCGATCCTGTCGCCACCGCTATTGTGTATCATGCCGGAGTGAGAATCCATCGTTCCATCGGCCTGGATGTGACCACGCAGGTAACCATGTCCGCGCCGGAAGTCCGCCAGCGCTTTCAGGTTCCACTGTTAAGACCGGTGCTCGATTTTGCCGAGGTCTGGTTCAACCATGTGGACCACATTACTTTTCACGACCCTCTCGCAGCAGTAACCCTGTTCGATGACACGGTGTGTGGTTTTGAACGCGGCACCGTAGATGTGGAGTTGAAAAGTGAAAAGCTTGCAGGTCTTACCCACTGGAAAGCTGATTCCGAAGGACCACATGAGGTCGCGTTGAAGGTCGATCCGCAACGCTTTTTTGAGAAATACTTCTCAGTTTTCGCGCCGGAATAGAAGTGTCGCCTATTTCCCATGGACACACGCCTTTATTCCGAACAATTAAGTCAGTGGCCGAAAAGTGGCAGACATATTCTGGCGCAATTTGATGCAGACTCAATCCATGTCTATCAGGCATACAATCCCAGGATCGCCAAACACACCACCGACAATCAGTGTTTCGGTGGAGATTTCAGTTATAGTCGAATGAGTTGGATCAAGCCCAACTTTCTTTGGATGATGTATCGTTCGGGCTGGGCATCAAAGGAAGGTCAGGAGCGCATTCTCGCTATCCGGCTTAAGCGTTCATTTTTTGATGAGCTTCTTAAACTCGTGGTTCCTTCGACTTTCGATTCAAGCCGATTCAAGAGCTATAAAGATTGGCAGGATGCAGTTACTTCATCGGATGTGCGCTTGCAGTGGGATCCTGATCATGATCCCCAAGGGCGTCCTCTTGAGCGTCGTGCAGTCCAATTGGGAATTCGTGGCGTTACACTTCGCAGATATGGAGAGCAGGAATTGCTGGGCATTGAAGACATCACGGGTTTCGTCGTCGAACAGAGGGAGAATCTTCAAAATTCATTCGACAAGCTTTGTTTGCCCGAAGAACGCATTTACCATCCTGCGGACCAGGAGGCGATTATTGCCGCCGGAATCGAACACCTTTAAGCTATGACTTATGAGCAAGTGCTACAAAGATTTGGGCTGCCAGCTTCAGCCGCTGATCATAACGAGATCCGCCGTCTTTTAGGAGAAGAAATTGGCCTGGCGCGACATTCCGAAGAACGCGAAGAAATGCTTCGCGTGTTATGCTTTCTATTATTTAGTTTGAGCAGTATTAACGATGTCCTCCTCATCTGGGATGCAAAGCAATCAAACTTTGACGCGTCTTGCGGCCTCGAGGTCCAGTTTTTATGTGGTGCAGGTTTGCAAGCAACCAAGGATTTTCTTAATGCCTCCAAGGCTCCGACGGCCCCAGAGGCATTAAGTTACCTCGTCGATTGCGAACAGACGGGGGATTTTTCCGGCTTTTCTCCAGCGGTATGGATTGCTCAATATCGTCGATATTACGGTCTTGATGCAGCGGATTTTTGAGAATTCGGATGTAACAGTGATTCTAATCAAGCGTTTCCAAGAGATGACATTTTTCCAGCCATTGATTTGAAGCCCCGGCTTAAATTTTGAAGACATCGACAAACCATCGATTACCGGAAGTGTGTCTTCCTCCCGGATTTACCATTGGCATCGGCAAGATGAAACGGTGGACAAAAACGGCCTTAAATGGAACACTCCGCACCGCCCGCCCGTTTAATTGAGACCATCAAAATGGAAAGATATTTTTCAGGCAAAGTAGCTCTCGTTACCGGGGCGGCGTCCGGTATCGGACACGCAACTGCGCTGTTGTACGCGCAGCATGGAGCCCGCGTGATCGTGTCCGACATTAATGAAGACGGGGGCGGTGATACGGTTTCAAAAATCAAGGAGCGAGGGGGTGACGCCACTTTTGTAAACGCCGATGTGAGTGATCCGGAGGCGTGCCAGGAACTGGTGAGAAAGGCGGTGGAAACATACGGCAGGATCGATGTGGCGTGCAACAATGCCGGGGTCGTCAGTGAGCTGAACAAAATCGCCGACCTGGACGTGGAAGAATGGCACAAGGTGATCGAAACCAACCTGAACGGGGTGTTTTATTGCCTGAAATACCAGATTCGGGCAATGCTGTTGCAAGGAGGGGGAGGATCGATCGTAAACACGGCTTCTGTTCTCGGGACGGTGGGATTCGCCTCTTCCAGTGCCTATGTTGCCGCAAAACACGGGGTGGTGGGACTTACCAAGACTGCGGCGCTGGAGTATTCGGACACGGGTATTCGCATTAACGCAGTCGCGCCCGGTTTCATCGACACGCCATTGTTTGACGGGATCCACCCGAAGGCCAGGAAAATGCTTGAGAGAATGCAACCGACCGGGAGACTTGGCCGGCCGGAGGAAGTTGCAGAATTAATCATCTGGCTAAGCTCCGACAAGGCTACTTTTGCAAATGGCGGCTATTACCCGGTGGATGGCGCTTACCTGGCGCGGTGAAATCGCGACAGTCTTCTTCCAGGCTGAAGCGTTTCCAATTACCTCTTTAATCCGGCGGTGAGATAGACAGCCGCCCAGCCGCTGTAAACAACCAGCAAAATGATGTGGACTGCCGTGCGCGATGGGATTCCCCGCCAATGGCTGCTGCTGTAATAGGCGACTTGCAAGGTGGCGCGGATTGCCCAGAAGATGCCCATGGCGCATGCGAGCCAGCGGCAGACTGGATCGTTTCCCAAGGCAATCTCATGGATGAAACGGCAGGTCAGCGTGGAAAAAATGATGAGTGTAATGGAGATGAACCACGTGTGAATGTGGAAGACTTCACGGATCAGCAATGGCATTCGCTCCACGTCGGATTTCCAATCCATGATGCGGATGATATTCAAATTCACGAGAGCAAGGATGCACTGGCCAATTCCTGCTAGGAGCAGGCCGGTTTCGAGGAGGTTGATCATATTGATTTCCTTTCCATAAGGTGTGCGGGCGTTGTTGGATTTTATCGAGGCAGCGGAAAAATGGCGGCCCAGCCGTAGATGACGACGAGGCAGATGAAGAGAAGTGTGAGGCCGTGATAGCCGGCGGTGTAAAAAAGATTCGTAAGAAACGGGCGGCAATCGAAGACGAACCATTGCACGACGAGCCGCGCCAGCCAGAAGATTGCAATGAAGGCGCACAAGGAGCGGGCCACGGGTTCGCCCGCAGCCATCGCGGCCGCATTCAGTAATGTGAGCGTGCCAAATCCAATGATGGTCATGACGATGAAAACGCCGTAAACCCAGAACAACCTGCGCAGGAAAGGGTGAAGCGTCGCGAGATTTGCCCGCCAGTCGAGCACGCGGGGAGCCATGGCGCTGGCGATGAGTATGGTGAAATGAAGCACGCCGCCAATGCGCAGGAGGAGTTCGAGTGGTTTCATAGGCTGTGTATGGTTTGCAGGAATGGAATGATGACGTGCCGGATAAACGGCGGTGGAAACAGCCAATAGGCCGGTGCTGCGACTGCGAAGAGAGTCAACATGCGGCCCAATGCTCCGCGTCGCAGGCCGGTGCGCCTGCCGAAGTGTGAACGCTGAACAAGGATGGCGGCGCCTTGCAGAAGGAAGTAAACAGTCGGCAGCCCGTAGCCAGCCCTCGCGGGCACGGAGATGGCAGCCTCGTGAATCAACCCGGATACCAGAAATGTGAGGAGCATGGCCTGCGGCACGCCAAGGCGGTCGTGCAGCGGTTCGAAAATATAGTCATGCACGAGGTTGTTGAAGCCCCGGTTCCAGCGTTTGCTCCAGAATTCGCCCACTGTCTTCGCGATGACCGGGCATTGCATGATCGGCTCGGCATTTACCCCGGCATTCCGCCACAGCACGGAGAGCAGATGAAACGTCCCGAAGTGGAGAAAGAAGATCAGGCCCGTCATTCCAATCCAGCCGCGAAGCAGCAACAGCCGGGGTGGCAACATTTGAGGGACAACCCAGATGAGCAGCGCGGCAAAGATGATTTTGAGAATTGCGAAAAGCCACTCGCGTACAGGTGGCCGCATGGGGCGGGATTTCGGATTCAGGAACGTATGCGCGTCCATCCCCGGCCAGAGGAAGAGGTAGGTGAGGGAGCGTGCCGGTGTTGGAGGGATCGTCTCCGCCATCGCGGCGCTCACCTCCCACCACGTAAACCATTTGCAGGCGGCGAAAATCGCAATGGCCAGCGCCCACATGAACAGCCATGGGGGCAGGTGCCGGGTGGTTATCACGGCCAGTGACGGCAGGATGATCAAAGGAATCCAGCCCAGACAACGCGCGCGGCTGACTTGGTAAACTGATCCGCTTGTATTCGTTGTATCTGTCATTTCAGAAATAAATGAAAGTTATGGGTAAAAAAATCAGCCTTTGATGAATCCGAGCAATTTGAAAACCTGGTCGCCGAGCTTTACGCCCTTGAGCAGCAGCTTGGTGGGGATGTGGCGCATCTGGGCGTACCATCCCGTCATCAATTCGAAAAAGCCGAGCATTTCCTCCAGGCGTTCCCTGGTAATCTTGTCCTCACCGGATTTCGCCTTCGCAGTCTCCTCCACGCACTCGCGGAGCATCGCAAGCGTCGGATCGATCTCGCGTTTCTTCCTCTCATCGGCAATGATGCGGAACATTTCGAAGACATCGCGCATCGACTCAAAATGGTCGCGACGGTCTCCGAGGAGATGCACCACGCGCACGATGCCCCAGCCCTGGAGTTCCTTGAGGCTGGTGCTTACGTTTGAGCGAGCCACGGACAGTGCCTCGACGATTTCATCGGCTGCAAGCGGCCTGGCGGAGATGAACAACAGGGCATGCACCTGCGCGACAGTACGGTTAATGCCCCACCTGGTTCCCATCTCGCCCCAGTGGAGGATGAATTTTTGCTGAACTGGAGATAGGGTATTCATCTTTTTATTCTGTAATTTCTGTAACGACAGAAATATGAAGCGTGTACATCCTAAATACAAGGTGTTTGTTCTATGCTTCTCCGGTTTGTTGACAAAATCAATTGAGAGAGAAGCGACAAACAATCTGCTGTAGAACGCTGTCCCCAGCGCATGGCGTTGCGCGCGGCTACGCGTAAATCCGCTGGGGACAGAGGACGCTACACCGATCAGTTTTCAAATAACGTTGAGGAATCATTGTCAACAAAACGGATAGGCACGATTTATTCATTAGTGAACAGCGTCTGCTATTTGTATTTTCATCTTGGTTGAGGATGTGTTTCTGGTCCATGATCCACGCATGAAAGGCCGCCATCTACTAATACCTGTGGCGCTCATGATGATGATTTCTGCAATACCCGGCCTCGCATCGAACGAAAGCACCAGTCCGGAAGCGGTGGCGCTTTCCCCACAGAAATGCCCGGTGGTGCTCGTGCATGGCTTCAAGGACACCTCGCGGAAAATGCAGCAGATGGCCGCCTCTCTGCGCAGGGAAGGGCGGACGGTTTACACACCCACGCTGGCCCCGAGCTTTGGGGAGGTCGGGCTCGATGAACTGGCCGGCCAGCTCTCGGTCTTTATCAATGCGACGCTCAAGCCCGGTGAAAAATTTGATCTGGTTGGTTTCAGCATGGGTGGACTGGTGTGCCGTTATTATCTGCAACGCATGGGCGGCCTAAGCCGAGTGGAGAGATTCATTACATTAGGGGCGCCGCACCACGGCAGCTTGTGGGCGTGTCTTATCGCGAACAGCGGCTGCAGGCAGATGCGGCCGGGGAGTGAATTCCTGAATGATCTCAACGGTGACGTGGCCACGCTGGGCACGATTGATTTCACCTCGATCTGGACGCCGCTCGACCTGATGATCCTGCCTTCGAATAGCTCCCATACCACGGTAGGGCGCGAGATCAAGCTCTGGGTCCCGCTTCATCCGTTGCTCGTATGGAGTCCGCTGTGCATCAGGAACGTGGTGAGCTTGTTGAGGTAAGTATTTCAACACCAATCCGGTAGGTTTTTTATCGTCCAAAAATATGAAATCGCTGACTGAACATCTCTGGTTTGAAGTGCCCAATCGCCGCGGTTTTTTGAACATAACCGGTACCGTGGAAGGTCTCGTGAAAAAGAGCGGCATCAAGGAAGGGCTTTGTCTTGTGAATGCCATGCACATCACTGCGTCCGTATTCATCAATGACGACGAGGGAGGGCTGCATCGCGATTTTGAGACGTGGCTGGAAAAGCTGGCTCCGCATGAGCCGGTGAGCGGCTATGATCACAACCGGACCGGGGAGGACAACGCCGACGCCCATTTAAAGCGCCAGATCATGGGCCGGGAGGTGGTCGTCGCCATTACCAATGGGAAGCTGGATTTTGGTCCGTGGGAGCAGATTTTTTACGGGGAATTTGACGGGCGGCGGCGCAAGCGTGCGCTGGTGAAGATCATCGGGGAATAGGCAGAAGCTAATGCCCTCGCAGCCAATTGGTTGCGCATGTAATGTTTCGCCACTTGACAATGGGGCGGGTGAATTTAAGATTTGCCGCTGCTTTACAGGAAAAAACAGGGGAATCATCAAATCATGTCACGTTTCACTTTACTCAAGAAATTCACGCTGTTGTCGTTGACCGGCTGCTTTATCGCGCTGCCGTCCGTGGAGTCGCTGCGGGCCGAGGATCCCCAGGCAGGGGAATCCCACCAGGAAGTGCTGGATGGCCTCGCTGCCGTGGTAAATGGTGATGTGATCACTTTCTCGCAGGTGCGTGAGCTTGTCGCCGCCCGTGAAGATGCGCTCCGGCACACCTACGCCAACGATCCGAAGACCTTGCAGCAAAAGGTGATGGAAACGCGCATGGCCGCAGTGAATGACCTGATCGACCGGCAGTTGATTTTGCAGGAATTCAAGAAGAACAAATACAATATCCCTGATTACGTCGTGGACGATCGCGTCCAGACAATCATCCGCGAACAATTCGGCGGCAACAGGGCGGCATTCATCCGCACGCTCGATGCACAGGGCTATACGCTGGACCATTACCGCGAGATCGAGCAGGACAAAATCATCGTGCAGGCGATGCGCCAGAAGGAATTGAAGTCCGAGCTCATCATTCCTCCGCATGATGTCGAGGAATACTATGCCAAGCATCACGATGAGTTTGCCACACCGGACCAGGTGAAGCTGCGGATGATCGTGTTAAAGAAACAGGGGGCCACCGATGCGACGCAGAAAGCTGTCGCCGAGGAGATCCGCCAGAAGGTCGCTTCCGGTGCTGATTTCGCAAACATGGCGCAGCTTTACTCGCAGGACAGCACAAACCCCGGGGGAGACTGGGGCTGGATCGACCGCAAGACACTGAACGAGCAACTCACAAAAATCGCGTTCGGATTGAAAGCGGGCCAGATGAGCGGCGTGGTGGATTCGGGCGACAATTATTACATCCTTTACGTCGATGCCAAAAAGAATGGCGGCGTCAAGGCGTTCAAAGAGGTGAGGGACGACATCGAAAAGAAACTCACGCAGGATGTGCGGCAGCAGCAGCAGGAGAAATGGATGGCCAAGCTCCGCAAGAAAGCCTACATCAAGACTTTCTAACGGTCCGTTGGCTATAGCGTGGTAGCCGCCATGCGGCACGCGTGCATTGCATGCGATTTGAGTCGGAATTATTAAAATGAACTTGGCTGATAGTGCGGCAAGGGTGATCGGCATCACACCCGGCGATCCGGCGGGTATAGGTCCTGAGATTATCCGGCAGGCGCTTGATTCCGGAAAGCTCGATCCGGATTTCACATATCGCATCATCGGCGGCATGCCCGCTTGCATTCCCGGCAAGCCCACCGGGGAAACCGCCCGTGCTGCATTTGAAGCGCTCGAAACATCAGCAAAGCTCGCGCTGGCGGGTGAAATTTCCGCGGTTGTCACCGGCCCGATTCACAAGCACCGCATGCAGGCGATCGGATTCCCATTTCCGGGGCAAACCGAGTTTTTTGCGCATCGATGCGGGGTGGAGGATTTTGCCATGCTCCTCACCGGCGGCTTGCTCACGGTGGCGCTGGTTACGGCGCATGTTCCGTTGCGAGACGTTTCCGATTTGCTGAGTGAAATTGAGATTATCAGAGTCGGTAAATTGCTCGCGGAATTTCTGCGCATTTACAGGCAGCGCGCTCCCCGGATTGGGGTTGCGGGTTTAAATCCCCATGCGGGCGAATCCGGCGCACTCGGTCTTGAGGAAATCGAAATTATCGCACCGGCTGTCTTGAAGTTGACCGAGCAGTTTCGCGGCGCTGCATTTGCCGGGCCTCTTTCCCCGGATACCATTTTTAACCGGGCCGTAAGCGGCGAATTCGATGGCGTGCTCTGCATGTATCACGACCAGGGCTTGATCCCGTTGAAACTTCACGCTTTCGACCAGGGGGTGAATGTTACGCTTGGCCTCCCGTTCGTGCGCACCAGCCCGGACCACGGCACTGCATTTGAGATTGCGGGGAAAGCCATTGCCCGCCCCGATAGCATGATTGCGGCGATCAATCTGGCTGCGGAGCTTGTGAAGAAAAGAAAGGTAGTAGCTGGGAATTAATTGCCCGGCTTTTCACCTTCCAGCAAATCAGGCCGGTTGCGTTTTGTTTTTTCGAGCGATTGCTCTGCGCGCCATTTGGCGATTGCGCCGTGGTTGCCGGAAAGCAGGATGTCGGGCACGCGCCAGCCGCGGTATTCTACAGGGCGGGTGTATTGGGGAAATTCCAGCAGCCCCTTTGCGAAGGAGTCATCGGCTGCGGAGCCATCATCGCCGAGCACGCCGGGAATGAGGCGCACCACGGCATCCACGAACACGATGGCCGCAATGGCCCCATTGGTGAGTACGTAATCGCCAATCGAGATTTCATCATCCACAAGGTGGTCGATCACCCGCTGGTCCACACCTTCGTAATGCCCGCAAATGATAACCAGGTGATCTTCCTTGGAATAGTCCTGGGCGATTTTGTGAGTCAGGGTTCGCCCAGCGGGCGACATGAGGATGACTTTCGGTTTTCTTTCCCCGCTAATCTCCTCTACTGCTTCGAAAATCGGCTCCGCCTTCAATACCATTCCCTGGCCGCCGCCATAAGGAGGCTCGTCTGTGACGTGGTGCTTGTCCTTTGCCCAATTGCGCAGATTATGGGCGCGGATTGTTGCAAGATTCTTCTCCTGGGCGCGCTTCATCATGCTCTCTGTGAGCGCTCCCTCGCAGATGCCTGGAAATAATGTAAGGATGTCTATTTGCACCGGTGGATGTTTGTTGACAGAATTGTGGCTGAACGGTTGCAGTATCCAAGCTCCTAATTTTTAGAATTCCTCCCGGTCCTCCGCAAGTGGCAAAAAAAACCAGAAAAAAGAAAAGTTACTTCAAGACGTGGCTTGTCGTGTATGCGCTGCTGGCGACTATTACGATATGCATCGTCTATGGCGTCTGGGCGGAGACGTTCGATCTTAAGGGCGTAGAGCACATGGACGAACGCTCCGCGGTTTACGACATGGATGGAAAGTATTACAGCCGTCTCAAGGGAAAGGAGAACCGGGTGATCGTGGGGCTGGAGGATGTGTCGCCGAATTTCATCGATGCCCTGCTTGCCCGGGAGGATACCCGGTTTTACAAGCACCATGGAGTCGATCCCGAGGGCATTGCGCGCGCCATCGTGCGCAATATCATCCATATGCACGCCCAGCAGGGAGCGAGCACGATCACCCAGCAGCTCGCACGCAACAGTTTCCCACTGGGGGGCAAAAACCTGAACCGCAAACTGCTTGAGGCATTCATGGCGCTGCGGATCGAGCGGAATTACACCAAGAAGCAGATCCTCGAGCTTTACGTCAACCGCATCTACTTCGGCCCCGGCTTCTATGGCATTGAGACAGCCAGCCAGGCTTATTTCGGAAAGCATGCGAAGAATCTCACGCTGGGAGAATCGGCAATGCTTTCCGGACTCATCCGTGGGCCGACAAAGTTTTCGCCGTTTAAAAATATGAAGGGGGCGCTTGCCCAGCGGGACACGGTGCTGGACCGCATGGTGGAGTTAAAGATGATCAGCAGTTCCAAGGCGGAGGCTGCCAAAAAAGAGAAGATATCGATCGCAAAGCATGCTCCCACACCTTCACAGGATAGCTATGCCATGGATAAGGTGATACGCGATCTCAGCCTTGTGCTGACTGACGAACAACTCGACGAAGGGGGGCTGCAGATTTACACCACAATAGATCCCCAGTTACAAAAAGTTGCGCAGGCGGCAGTGGACAATGAATTGCGCAAGGTGGAGCAGCGGCCCGGCTATCCGCATCCGAAAAAATCGGACTACACCGCTGAAATGCGCGAGGCGAGGGACAAGACGAATTACTTGCAAGGGGCGCTGATCGCGCTCGACAACCGTACCGGCGGTATCCGCGCCATCGTGGGTGGCCGGGATTATGAGGATAGCGATTACAACCGCGCGCTATTTTCTCCAAGGCAGGTGGGATCCACTTTCAAGCCGTTTGTGTACGCAGCCGCATTTGCCACGGGGGTGAATCCTTCAACATTGGTGGACGATGCCCAGATCCGTCCGGGTGAATTGCAGGGCGGGGGAAACTGGAGTCCTTCAAACTCTGACGGCACATTCAAAGGCTTGCTGCCGGCCGAGGAGGGATTGATCCAGTCGCGCAATACCATGAGCGCCCGCGTAGGGAACATGGCGGGCATCAGCGCAGTGCAGGCCACGGCACTGGCGGTGGGCCTTGGAAAAATTCCATCAGTGCCCGCCATTTACCTCGGTTCCTTTGAAACGACGGTCACGGATCTCACCACAGCATACATGGTCTTTCCGAACGAAGGGCTTCACAAGCAGACCTACATCATCGAGCGCGTGGATGATAGCGACGGGAATGTGCTCTACCAGGCGCCGCATATTGTAGCGGCCCAGCCAGCGATTTCCCCGAGGATTAGCGTTATGGTTTCCACTGTGCTGCAAAAAGTGCTCGAGCGCGGCACTGCGGCGGGTGCGCGTTCGTTGGGGTTCACCAAGATTGCCGCAGGCAAAACCGGCACAACGAACGAATATCATGACGCCTGGTTTGTCGGTTACACGAAATCGCTGACCTGCGGCGTATGGGTGGGGCTCGACCAGCCGGAGACAATCATGTCACATGGTTACGGCAGCGCTCTCGCGCTTCCGATCTGGGTGGATGTCATGAATGCTGCCTCAAGCCAGCGCTATCCGGCCACGGCGCTGCCCACCTACGAACCGGCACCTTCCGAAGTGCCTGCGCCGGTACGTGCTATCCAAGCCGCTCCCGGCAATATTTTCAGAAGCATCCGCCACCTTTTTGGTGGGCACTAACGCTGCGGCACTATTGAGCGGGTTTTGTTTCGTAGATGCCGATGGAGGTGATCAAATCAACGGCGTGCTGCAAAACCACATCGTGCAGTTGCGGTTTGGGGCGGTCGGCTGATTTTACGCGTTGAGCGGCCTGGAGCGCATCCAGTTCCGGATTCGTGCCGGCGACGAGGGAAGCTTCGTTCATGTGCAAGCGCTCCGTTTCAAAGACAAACTGGCTGACGCCTTTCTCCCGACTTTGCTTGAATATCTCGCGCTTGGTTTCCCCGGGCATGGCGACTGCGAGATCCGGTTTTACCCCATTGGGGAAAATGGAGACATTGCCGGGAAGCACCACCTCGGACACGGCTACGCGCAGGATTTTTCCGCTCGGCAGAGCGAGATCAGAAAATTCCACGGCCTGCCCGGGAGTATTCTGGCCGACGATCATTGCGTTGACAAAAATCCGCAGCGCGGCTGCCACCACCTCGGAGGCACCCGATGTGTCCTTGTCAACCAGGACAACGACCAATCCCTGGAAACTGGGGTCTTGATTCGAGGTAACGATCCGCTCCTGCTTGGCGCTCGTTTTCTTCACAGTGAAAAGAACCTTGCCCTTCGGTGCGAAGCGTTTGATCACTTCCGCAGCCATGTCAAAATCGCTGCTTGCCGAAGTGTCCCGCAGATCGAGGATCACGGACTTCAACGTCCTGGCATTGAAGTTTTGAAGGGCGGCATCCATCTGGTCGAGATTTCCTTTTACAAGTGATCCGAGGCGGAGGTAGCCGATGCGATCATCCAGAATTTCTGCAAGGAACGGGCTGGGCTCCGAATTTTGCGGCGGCTGCGAAAAGACCGACACACCGGGAGCGAGCCGGTCGAGCAGACCTTGCAGGGTGGCGCGACTCAATTCCTGATCGCTGAGGGCGGAGGGGTTGATGTAATTGCTCTTGAGCAGATTCAAAGCGTTATCCAAATCCCCTTGTGAAAGCCCGTCGATGATGGCGCGGGGATCCGGGGATGCTGCAGGTGTGGCCGGCGCTTTTTTTGATATGGATGGCGCCGGGCTTGCTGCTGGCGATGGACTCGCGGATGCAGAAGGAGGGGCTTCCGGAGTAGGAGATGCGGACTCCGCGAAAAGCCCACGACCATGCGCCAAGGCGCAGAAGACGAAGAGAAATACCGCGAGGGGTTTGATACTCATAGATGAGTTGCTCCTAATCTAGCTGACCAAACCCTTTTGAGCAATATCCGTTCGATATTGGTTTCCCTCAAAATGGATATGGGACACTGCTTCGTAGGCTCGTGCCTGCGCCGCGCGGAGGTTGCTCCCCAGCGCGGTAACTCCCAGGACACGGCCTCCCGCAGTAACCACATGGTTGTTCTCAAGCTTTGTTCCCGCGTGGAAAATGATCACGTCCTCGCTGTCCTTGAATTGCTCTAGGCCCGTGATCGGCAGGCCTTTTTTATAATCACCGGGATAACCACCTGAGGCCATCACCACGCAGACAGCGGCACGATCGTCCCATTCCATTTTCTGAGCATCGAGATTGCCGTCAATGGTTGCCTCGATGAGATCAAGCAAATCGGTCTTCAGGCGAGGCAGAAAAACCTGGGTTTCGGGGTCGCCGAAGCGGCTGTTAAACTCGATCACCTTGGGGCCATCTTTCGTCAGCATCAGACCAGGGTAGAGAAGGCCTTTGTAAACGATGCCCTCGGCCTGCAAGCCGGCTATGAAGGGTTGCATGATCTCGCGATGCACACGCTCCTCGATTTCGGGAGTGAGGATGTTCGCGGGGCTGAATGTCCCCATGCCGCCGGTGTTGGGCCCGCGGTCATTGTCGAATACCGGCTTGTGATCCTGCGCGCTGGGGAACAAGAGATAGTTTTTGCCGTCCACGAGCGCATGGATGGAGCATTCCTGGCCCTGCAAAAACTCCTCGATCACGATATTGCTCCCCGCATCGCCGAACTGCTTTTTCTCCATGATGCGATAGATCGTCTTCGCCGCCATATCGGAGCTTTCGGCGATGACCACACCTTTGCCGAGCGCGAGACCATCAGCCTTGATCACCACGGGATATTTCATTTTCTGGCAGAAGGCGTGTGCATCCTCGCTTTTTGAAAAATGGCCTGATGCCGCCGTGGGAATGCCATGGCGTTGCATGAATTCCTTCGCGAAAATCTTGGATGACTCAAAGCGAGCGGCTGCGCGTGCAGGACCGAAAATGCGAAGTCCATTTTGTTGGAAAAGATCCACGATGCCGGCTGCAAGGGCGTCGTCCGGGCCCACGACGGTGACATCGATTTTTTCGTTCTTTGCGAATTTCAGCAATCCGGTCAGATCGGAAACCGGGATGGGAACGTTTGACGCCAGCATGCCGATGCCAGCATTGCCGGGGGCACAGAATATTTTGGTGACGCGGAGGGATTGCTTGAGTTTCCAGACCAGTGCGTGCTCACGCCCGCCGCTGCCGATTACCAGGATTTTCATAGTTGGGTAAAAATTAATGATGTTAATGCGAATTTGGAACGCCAGAAGGCGACGCCGTGGCTGCGGGTGATGTGACAGGCGAAGCTGAGGTGATCGGTGTCGCAGATGCTGCCGGTGATGGAGATGGAGTGGGCGAAGAAGAGGGAGAAGGTGATGATGGGGAAGCGCCAGGCGTGGAAGAAGGCGAGGGGCTTGGAGATGGAACAGGGGGTGGCGTCGGAGTGGGTTTGGGCTTGGTCAAATTCTCCCAGGCTTTCAGTTCGCCCGTGTAGCCGCCCATTTCGGTAAGAAGTTTGTCACAGCTTGCATGCCATTTATCGAGATCGGGAGCCGCGAAGGGTTTGTCGGCGGAATCAGGGAAAACAATATAGGTGATCTTGAGATCACTCACGGGCCGGTTGTTTGCATTCGAGAGGGTATTGATTTCCTTGCAAATGCGCAGTGAGGCTTCGCCGATTTTGTAGTTGGGACCGGCATCGCCGACGATCGCGGGGTAGAGTGCATTATTATAAATCACCACGCAGTAATCGCCGATCCGAGGCGTGTAGGGCTCGTAATTTTGGGACATTAGCGAGCCGGGGAGGGAGATGTAAGGATCATCGGCAGCGACGAGGAAGCTGTTTTTCTTCAATTGAGCCACCACATAGCGCGCTTCCGGAATGATGTCGTCGCGCAAACTGTTGCTGCGATCCGGGTTGGTGGTTTTCAAGGCGAATTCCTGCTCGTACTTTCTCAAGCGGTCTGCGCTGCTGGCCAGGAACGGATTTACCGTGGTCGTCGTCTTTGTCCATTTGTAGCTCGTCATCGGCTGATACGTGCTGGAGGAGCCATCCACATTTGGCACGCGATCGCTGTCTGACCCGTCGGTGTCCACTTCCATGGAGGCCTGGATCAAGAGAGCGCGCCGCTTGGTGGCTGGGTTTTGCAACTCCAGCACGGTCTCACAATCGAAGAAATGCTGGCGCGAAATGAGCTGGTCGAGGCGCGGGAGATCGCGGCGGAGGGCGTTGACTTTCAGCCTGTAGAAGTCGTCGTAGAACGGGGATATCTTTGCCTTGAGGAGATCGGCCTCCAGCCAGGGGAGGAGCTTGGGCAGGTTGTCGTTCAGCTTGCGCAATTCCTGCAGGTCGGAATGCGGCTTCGGCACCTTGACCTTAAGTTGCAATTCGAGCGTGTAGCTCGACGGGGAATTGCGTTCATCCTTTGCGGTGGTGCCGCTCTCGGTCTCGACCGATGCATGGACCTGGATGCCGCTGAAAAGTTTTGCCGTCTCCATCGACTTCGACGGCACATAGGGAATCGGAACCGGTGTCGGCGTGGGGACGGGTGTCGGAGTCGCTACCGGCGGCTCGGGAGCGTGTTCCACCTTGCAGCCATCCAGTAAAAGCAGTGCGAGACTGAGGGCTGCCGCCCCGCGGAGAAAACGCGGATTCACTGGATGAAATCCTCCCGCTTCATGTGCTATTTTTTATACCACGCCAGCAATGTCACGACGATGCCTGCGAGGCTGAGAACCGACATAAGGCCGGCCGGGATCGGCGTCTTCTTTTCGAGGTAGGTGGGAATGAAACGGCCTGCGAGCAGCACCGACACGATGAGGCCGAGGATGAGGGCGCCGTTGAGCTTCGAGTGGATAAGATAAGCGGCCCAGAGAAGAAGCACTCCGGAAACTCCCCCTGCGACGAGCGATACGACGCTGCGCTTTTTTACGTAGCCCATGGTTCCACCGGCGATGGTGAGCAGGGCGAAGATGACGTAATAAATTCTGGTAAAATCAATCATGGTTTGTGCGAAATAACGGAAAATCGGCGAGTGTTCAACACGCATCTCGGATTATTGATTCTCACTGGCGACGCGGTTGATGAGAAAGCGGATGACGAACATCGGCAGCGCGCATATTATGATGGCAGCGATAGTGGTGAGCAGGCCGGGAGCCACGCGCGCGCGATCATTTGCGGTTGCGATCAATGCCTCGTGGGTGACTTGGGCGGCGGATATTTTCAATACTGCCGGAGGCGCGGTGTGGCGCGATCCTTCGCGTTCCGCGACGTCGCCAAATTCCGTATCGACGGGGCCGGGGCATACAGTGGTCACCGAGATGCCGGTGTCGCGCAGTTCAGCGCGCAGTGCCTCTGAGAGACTGGTGACGTAGGCTTTTGTCGCGGCGTAAACCGCGGTGTGGGGGAGCGGTAGAAAGCCGGCGATGGAACTCACGTTGATGATGGCTGCGCGCGGGGCTTCGCGAAGCATCGGAATCACGGAATGTGTGAGCCTGGTAAGAGCGGTGATGTTTACGCCAATGATGCTTTTGAGTTTTCCCCAGTCGGCTCCGGCGAAATCGCCGTGATCGCCGAGGCCTGCGTTATTGATGAGCACGTTTATTTTCAAATCGCTGGTTCGCAGCCACTGGACCATAGTGTCGATCTGCGTTTCATCGGCGAGATCGACGGACTGGCAATGCACGATGAGTTGCGGGTTGATCTGGATGAGGTCGCGCTGGAGCGATTCGAGGCGGTCAGTGCGGCGGGCGACGAGAATGAGCCGTTGTGCGTATGGCGCGAGCTGCAAGGCAAATTCGCGACCGATTCCCGATGTCACGCCGGTAATCAGGGCTGTGCATCCTGTAAAATATTTCATAGTCATTTTCTTAATGATCGTTCAAAGCATCGGCAAACAAAAGCCATTTACCACCAAAGATGGTTCCACCATCCGCAGCATTCTCGACCGGACCAATGCCCCGGTGCAAAACCAGAGCCTTGCCGAGGCCGTGGTGCCTGCGGGTTCGCGGACGCAACGGCATTATCATAAGTTGAGCGAGGAGTTTTATTTCATTATCGAAGGCAGTGGCGAAATGGCCATCGGTGATGAAACTCAAACGGTCGGTCCGGGCGATGCGATCCTTATTCCAGCAGGCGCGTGGCATTCTATCGTCGCGGAAACGCCGCTCCATTTTTTTTGCTGCTGCTCGCCTCCTTATTCGCACGACGATACCTGGTTTGAGTGAGGCTATTGTGGCGTCGGCGACCCGGGCGGCCTGGCGGGGAGGGGTTGCTGGGTTTTCAGGATGTTTGACTCGGGCTGGAGCTGGGTGGGTTTGCCGCTGAAGATCACGCGGTTTGGTTTTTCGCCGATGGATTTGGAGAACTCCTTGAGGTAGGTGGTGGCGACCTTGAGGTTTTGCAATACGACGCTGAGTTCCTTCAGGCGACCGTCCAGGCCCTGGTTCGCGTTGCCCACGAATGTGCCGGCCTTGCCGAGCACGTCATTCAGGTTTTTCTCCACCTCTTTCAACTTCGTGACGGCGTCGTTTACATTGTCGATAGCCACACGCAGACTGCCTTTGTCGGCTATCAGCGAATTGGCGTTGTTCAGGAAAGTCTGGCCTGCCTCGACTGCCTTGTGGGCTGTATCAAGGACTCCGTCGAGCCTGGGGACGATGTCTTTCGCATCACCGTTCAGGCTTGCGATCAACTCATTTGCCTTTTGCAACAACATGGGGGCGCTGCTCATGAGCTCGTCGAGTCCGCCCGGATGTCCCTGCAGAATAGCGCTACTGGCGAGGGGAGTTTTGTCGGGAGATCCCGCGGTGAGGGAGATGAATTTTTCACTCAGCAATGTGTCGGCGTTGATCGATGCCTGCACATCCTCGGGCAAGGGCGGGACGTCCTCGTTGATTTCCACGGTCACGCGGACGGCGTTTGCCGCATTGGTATCCTTGTTAATGGATGCGAGGCGTTCCCGTTGACTGAGGGCGTGGATGGCGATCACATGGCCGGCTGGCGCGCCCGCGTAGCGCAACTGCGATGCGAGATTGATGCCCGTGACATCGAGATAGTCGATGCGGAGAGTGCGCGTTGGTTTTTTCAACTGGTAGCCCGAGAGCGCAAAGGTCAACGCAGCGAGCAGCACGAGGCTGCATGCGATCACGGCCAGAGCCACGAAATAATCCGACAGGTTCTTTTTCAATGTTTTCCCTTTCCGATGCGCTCCTGGTTGCCCAGAAGCCTGTTGATGTAATCGTCTTTTGAAAGTTTCAATGGCACGGGGCCATCCGCTTCGCCGCGGATGAATTGCTGCACCTCGGGGTCCGTGCTGTTGCGGATTTCATCCGGCGTGCCGCTGGCAATGATCGTGCCCTGCTTCGGTCCGGCTCCGAGCATGATCATCTTCGTGCCGATGCGGAAAGCGCTGGTCATGTCGTGCGTCACAACCACGGCCGTCATACCGAGGCGTTGCGTGAGGTCCTGCGTCAGTTTATCGACCACGGCGGTCATGATCGGGTCGAGGCCGGAGGTCGGTTCATCGCTGAAAAGCAGCTCGGGATCGAGCGCCAGGGCGCGGGCCAGGCCAACGCGTTTTTTCATGCCGCCGCTGATCTCGGCGGGCTTGAGGTTTTCGAAACCGGTGAGGCCGACCATCTCGAGTTTCATCTTCACCATCAACTCCACGATGTCGGAATCAAGTTTGCCGTGCTCGGTGACCGGGAGGGCGACGTTTTCTCCGACCGTCATCGACTGGAGCAACGCACCGCTCTGGAAAAGCATGCCGTAACGGCGGCGGATGTGGGCGAGCTGGCGCTCGTTCATGCCGGTGATTTCCTCGCCGAAGATCTTGATCGAGCCGCTGGTCGGTTTCATCGCGCCGTTGATGTGGCGGAGAAGCGTCGATTTGCCGCAGCCGGAGCCGCCCATGATGATCATCGTGTCACCCTTGAAGACCTTGAACGAAAGACCGCGCAGCACCGTGCGCTCGCCGAATTTGCGCACGAGATCGGTGACTTCGATGATGGGAGTGGGATCGCTCATGCGAAGAAGAAGACGGCGGTGAGAGTTGCGTTTGCGATGAGCATGCTGAGGAGGGAATAGACCACGGAGTTTGTGGTGGCTTCGCCGACGCCCTCGGCGCCGCCTTCCACTTTCATGCCGGTTTCGCAGGCGATGGTGATGATGAGCCAGGCGAAGACGACGCTCTTGATGATGCCGGAATAGAGATCCCAGGGGTGGGAACTGCTGACGGCGCGAAGGATAAAGCCCCCGGTGGTCATGTTGAGGGCGAAATGGCAGATGATCCAGCCACCAAAGATGCCGACGTAATTTCCAAAAACGGTGAGGCAGGGGAGCATGATCATCATGGCAATGACCCGGGGCACCACGAGGAAGCGGATCGGGTTGATCGCCATGATATTCAACGCCTCGATTTCCTCCGAGACCTTCATGGTGCCGAGTTCCGCCGTGACCGCCGAACCGCTGCGGCCGATCACGATGACGGCGATAAGGATCGGGCCCAATTCGCGCAGGAGCGAGACCGCCACCAGATCGGGCACATAGATGCTGGCACCCATCTTCTGCAATTCATGCGCGGCCTGCATGGCGAGCGTCACGCCGATGCTGAATGCCGTGAGCGATACCATGGGGATGGCCCGGACGCCGATATGGACCATCTGGCGAAAGACATGTGATATCCGGAAAGGCTTCCCGGTGAGGGGAGCGATAAACACCCAGTACAAGATGCTGAATACGAACTCGAAGTAGTTTTTCAAGCGCGGGGACTCAGGATTTGGTTTGGAGTGCCGTGGCAGCCTCGGCCAGGGTCGGGTAGATCGAGATGATTTCGTTGAGGCGGACCAGGTCGAAAATGGTGCGCACGCGGGTGGTGAGGTTGATGAGGGCGAGTTCCCCTTTGTATTTGCGGGAGTCGCGGCGGTACTCGACCAGTGTGGCGAGACCTGAGGAGTCGATGTATTCCACGCCGCCGAAGTCGATGACGAGCGCGTGACAGCTCTTTTTGATCTTTTCCTGAAGGACTTTGCGGAGCTCGGGGGAATGCTGTAGATCGATCTCGCCTGTGAGGGTGAGAACTGTGATCGCGTTTTCCTCTTTTTCAGTCCATTGCATGGGGCAAAGGCTTTATCACTGGTCTTGGGGAAACGAAAGCTATTTTCCGTGGGGAGCATATTGGGGCAGGTTTGAGGAGGATTTACCGCCAAGGACGCAAAGAGCGCAAAGGGGGAGGGATGGAAGCGAACGTCCAACGTTGAACTTCCAACGTCCAATGTTGAACGAAGATGGCGAGTGCGGTTTGCACATAGGTGATATTTGGTCGGATTTACCCGGATTAACCCGGATCAGGCCGGATAGAAGTAAAGACGGAGGGCGGAAAGAAGAGGATCTCGAAAAGAGAGCGTATCCGTGAAGAGGGCTTCGTTCATGTTTTTTGGAGTTTTTCTGAGTGGGATTTGGTGGGATAAACCGGGATTGAGTGGGATGGGCACCCAAGGGGTGCCAGTTTCTGGTTTCGTGTTCCTGGTTCAAAGGTTTTGTCTAAAACCGTTATTTTTTGATCATTTGTCAGGTGGTAATATTTATTTATTTTTAACTTTGAATTTACTATATAGAAATTGTCGAATGTTGTCAAGTGGTTTGCGTAAATTCTGTGATTATGCTGTGAATTGTGGGTTTTGGCAGCTGGGAAAAGTGGGTTTATTAAGAGGAGGCGGTAAGAAAGAAGGCTTTTGGAACTTTTTTCTTTGAGGGGAAGGGGGGGACGTGGTTGAAATGCACGCACTATGTCAAAACATCCCGTAGTTCTCATCATTCGCGACGGCTGGGGCATTAATCCTGACGGGCGTGCCAGGGCGGTGGAGAATGGCGATGCGACGTTGCTCGCGAAGACGCCGTTTCATGATCATCTGTATGCCACATACCCGCATGCGACCCTGAGTGCGAGCGGGATGGATGTGGGGCTGCCGGAAGGGCAGATGGGCAACAGCGAGGTGGGGCACTTGAACCTCGGGGCGGGGCGGATCGTTTACCAGGACCTGACGCGGATCAACAAGGCGATCATCGATGGGGAGTTCGACACGAACCCGGTGTTGCAGGAGGCTTTTGCGAAGGCGAAGGGGCACCGGCTGCATTTTCTCGGGCTGGTTTCGGATGGCGGGGTGCATAGCCATCAGAACCATCTCGTCGCGCTGGCGAAAGCGGCTCACAAGGCGGGTGTGGACGACATCCTGATCCATGCGATCACGGATGGGCGCGATACCTCGCCGACGGGCGGGGCGGATTCCCTGGCGACGGTGGCAGCGCAGGTGAATGGCACCGGGGCGAAGATTGCCACGGTGATCGGGCGTTACTTTGCGATGGATCGCGACAAGCGCTGGGACCGCAACAAGCTGGCGTGGGATGCGATCGTGCTGGGGCGCGGGGCGCAATCTGAAATGGCGCCAGCGGCTGCGGTGTCGGAGGCTTATACGCACGAGCCGCGCGGGGATGAGTTTTTGCAGCCGATCATTTTCTCGCACGGGAATGAGCAGCGGGTGCGCGATGGGGACGTGGTGATCTGGATCAACTTCCGCGCGGACAGGGCGCGGCAGCTTTCCATGGCGTTCCTGCAAAGGGATTTCAACGGATTTGACCGCGAGGTGACTCCGGCTGTCCACTACGTGACGCTTACAGAGTATGACAAGACGTATGGCTGCCCGGTGGCGTTTGGCCCGCAGTCGCTTGCGAACATCCTGGGCGAGGTGGTGAGCGCGGCGGGGCTGAAGCAGCTCCGGATCGCGGAGACGGAGAAGTATCCGCACGTGACTTATTTTTTCAACGGGGGAGTGGAGCGGCAGTTTCCCGGTGAGGAGCGGTCGATCGTGCAATCGCCAAAGGACGTGCCGACGTATGATTTCAAGCCGCAGATGAGCGCGCCGGAGGTCACCGAGAAAGTGGTGGCCGCGCTGCCGGATTACGACCTGGTGATCCTGAATTTTGCGAACCCTGACATGGTCGGCCACACGGGAGTGGTGGAGGCGGGAATCAAGGCCGTGGAGACGATCGATGCGTGCGTGAAAGCGGTGGTGGAAAAGACGCTGTCGCTGGGCGGGCAGTTGATCCTGCTGGCGGACCATGGGAATTGCGAAGTGATGCGGAACCCGGACGGCACGCCGAACACGGCGCACACGACGAACCTTGTGCATTTCATTTACGTGGCGGAGAAAGCGAAGGAATTCCGGATCGAGGACGGCATCCTCGCCGACGTGTCGCCCACGCTGCTGTTCCTGCTGGGAGTGGGGCAGCCGCCGGAGATGACCGGAAAAAACCGATTGCACCGCGTGTAGGACTGGATGGCAGAGCTAAAGCAATGCTTCCTGTGAAACAGTGCGGGACTGCTGGTTGGGCGCCGGCTGGGCGGCTGCTTCATTTGACGGTTTGCTGATTTCGCTCTCGATCGCCTCCTTCGCCTTGTTGAATTCCCGGACGGCCTGTCCCATGCCTTTGGCGAGTTCCGGCAATTTTTTCGCGCCGAAAAGCACCATCACGATCAGGAAAATAAACAGCATATCCTGCCCGGAAACGAATGTCGCAATTGTATTCATATTTTGATTTGTGTGGGTTTAATGCCCAGTGATTATCGTTCTGCAAGGCGCGGTATTCCGGCCTATTTGAGTGTGCGGATGTAGGCAATCAGCGCACGCACGTCCCTGTCATTGAATTTCTGGCCGAACTTCGGCATTTCCCCCTTGACCCCGTTGAGGATCATGCCGGCAATGCGCTCATCGGATTTCCTGACACCATGCAAATCCGGGCCTTCGTCGCCGGTAGCGTCATCGGCATGGCAGTGTGCGCAATTCATGAGGTAAAGGTGGCGACCCTGCCCGGCCAGGGCGCTGGCCGGCAAGGCTGTGATGGTGACCGGCGGTGGCTCGCTGGTTGCGGCGTAGCGATGCATCAGCATGGCGAAGCCGAGTGTGGCCCCGAGCACGAAGGTCGAGACAAGAACGGCAACAAGCGCGGCCATGATTTCAAACGGCATCCGTTTTACAAATGGTTTCATTCCGCGATCAACTCCCGATGAGCATTTCCCCGCCCCAGTATCCGGCGGCTACGATAAGCACGGATGTGAGCCCCATGGCAGCCAGATAAATGGCAAAGCCCCGGCGCGAAGTCTCGTGCCCCGTGATGATGCGCCAGACAGCCAGCGCGATCATCAAGGCAAAGGCAGGCCAGACAAACAGGTGATGTTTCGTTGTGAGCCCGGTCCCGGCGATCACCCATTTGCTGATGACGAGCCCCGAGAGGACCGCCCCGAAAGAGGTGAGCGCCGCGCCCACGATGAGGTAGAATCCGACGGCGTGGAACTCACGCCGCCGGGTTTGCGCCGGCCACACGTAACCGAGCATGTCAAACAACGCGGAGGTAAGGACGAGGGCGATAGGGAAATGGGTGCTCCCCCCGTGCATTCTAATCCAGAAAGTTTTATCCATAATATGCGCATAAAGGGTTAACCCAGCGGTGAATCCACAATCGCCAGCGAGTGGGAGCCTTCGATGTAATTCACATCCGTGATGCCAAGGACGCTACGGAGTTTTCCGGCATCCACTTTCATTGGCCCCGGTTTAAGCGCCGTGCCTGGTGCGGGCTGCGGGAACGCCGTGGACATCGCAGTGTGGAAAGTGATGTTGCCCTCCACTTTTTTCAGCGTCTGATGGATGTGGCCGTTCAGCACAGTCACCGAGCCAAAGCGTTTCAGCAGGGCCAGAGCCCGCTCGCTGTCGTCCGTACCCCAGCCCCATTGCGGATAGACCGCCCAGAGGGGGATGTGGGCGAAGACCACGACAGGCGTGCTGCTTGCAACGGCCTTGAGATCATCCGCGAGCCATGCAAGCTGGTCGTCTCCCAGGATGCCGAGGCCGCCTTCCTTGATGTTCACAACATTTGAGAGACCGATGAAATGCGTCCCTTTCTGATTGAAGCTGTAATAGCCGGTGCCTTTCGTGCCTTTGCCGAAACGCTCGAGATACTGTTTGCCGTTGTCGCCCAGCACATCGTGCTCGCCCGGCACGTAAAACACGCGACTCACCCCGGTGTCCTTCAACACCTGCTCCAGTGTATCGAATTCCTCCGCCTCGGCGAGGTGCGACAGGTCGCCCGTGTGCAGGATGAAATCGGGGGGAGCGGGCAGGGCCTTGATCTTTGCGACGGCTTCCTTGAGCGTGCCGATCACGTCCTTGTTCGCATCCTTGTTGAAGCCGATGTGGCTGTCGCTGATCTGCACGAATGTGAAATCCGCGCCTGCGACCGCTTCCGCCGCGCCTGCAGCAGTGGGTCGCAGAAGCTTCGACGCCAAGACGCCGCCGCACACCGTCCATAGCACGCCAGTACCCGCCCAGGCCATGCATTTGAGAAATCCGCGGCGGTCAATGTGATCCTCGTTGTGACTGTGTAAAATATGATCTGACATAATTTGAATGTTGTTTTTTGTTTGTTTAAGTCTGGGAGGGCAGGGATGCCCTTCCGATGTATCCATACCGGAACCGGCCGGGTTTTATTCCCCGGCCGGCGATTTATTTTCTCGAAAGATGAGAAACGCCCTTCCTTTCGGGAGTGAAAACTAGGATCCGCTGAATGCGTGATTGCTTTCGTAGAAGGACGCCGGAACCAGTGAATTGTGATTTGCCCTGGCGGCTTCATCCAGGTTCGACTTGCTGCCGGCGGACATGGAGGAGCTGTTTCCTTCAGCACATGGCAGCGCCTTTTTCGGTGCGGCATTGGCGCTGCAGTTGAGGGCCTGAATGCAGCTGATGGCCTGCAGGCAGGTCATGGCTGCGGTGGTGATGAGATTGATATGACGGGTTCTATTGATTTTCATAATGATGTTTTCTTTTTGGTGTTTGTTTTGGCGGAGCATTGGCGCTCTTCCACTTTCTCCAACCGGAGGCGACCGGAATTTATTCCCTAGACGTGCGAACTTTTTTTTGCGGGAATAAAACAGATGAAAGTCCGGTCTGGTACCAAGATATGCACGGTCCGGCTTTTTGTGGGAACACGATGCAGGGGGCCGGGCGCCTATGAATGGAAACGAACCAATACAATTTGAGCAGGCGATCCTGCCGCATCTCGATGCTGCGTACAACCTTGCCCGCTGGCTCACCGGCAACGATCAGGATGCGCGGGACGTGGTGCAGGAGGCTTCTTTGCGCGCGCTTAAATTTTTCAGCGGATTCCGCGGCACCAACAGCCGCGCGTGGCTTTTGACTATCGTGAGAAACACTTTTTACAACTGGCTCGAGAAAAACCGCCCGCACCAGGTAAGCATGGCGGGCGACGAGGAATTGCTCGCGATGGAAGATCCCTCAGTGGACCCGGCGCTCCTGTTCTCCCGCAGCGCCAACATTGAGGCAGTCCGTGGAGCGATCGAGCAACTGCCGGTCGAGTTCCGCGAAATCATTGTCCTGCGGGAGCTTGAGGATTGTTCTTACAAGGAAATCGCGGATGTCGCCGGAGTGCCGATCGGCACCGTGATGTCGCGTCTGGCCCGCGCACGCAAACAATTGCAGGAAATCCTGACCGAAAAGCCAGCAGCAGGAGGCCGGGTATGAATTGCAAAGAAATCCAAAACCTTCTCCATGCCTACGGAGACGGGGAACTCGATGTGATGACGAGCCTCGAAGTCGAAAAACACATCCAGACCTGTGCACAATGCAAACGGACGCTGGAGAATCAAATCGTGCTGGGCAAGGCTGTTGCCACCAGCGCGCCATATTTCAAGATGCCGTCCGACCTGCGCGAGAGCATTCTTCACTCCGCCCGTCAGGCCGTGCAGGCGGAGCAGCCGCGGATCACGCGTCACCGCTGGCAATGGAACCCGCTGGCAACCGGTCTCGCCATGGCCGCCTCGCTCGTGCTCGGCTTTTTCCTGGCCATGCAATTCCAGCAACATTCCGCGCGTGATTTGCTTGTCGGGGAACTCGCTTCCAGCCACGTCCGCTCCCTGCTTGCCACGCACCTTATCGATGTCGTCTCAACCGACCAGCACACTGTGAAACCATGGTTCGACGGGAAGCTTGATTTCGCGCCTCCGGTCAATGATCTGGCAGCGCAAGGATATTCCCTAGAGGGAGGAAGACTGGATTACATTGGCGGCCGCACCGTGGCTGTGCTGATTTACAAAAAGCAGAAACATTTCATCAACATCTTCATCTGGCCGTCCTCCGGCAGTGGGGAAGAGCTTCAGCTTGCTGCGAAGAACGGGTATAATCTGGTGAATTGGAACCACTCCGGCATGACGTTCTGGGCTGTATCCGACATGAACCAGAAAGACCTGATGGAATTCTCTGGATTAATCGAAAAATATTGACGCCACTGCCTTTAGTATGCGTTATTTTGGAGGTCAGGAATGAAGGCGTCTTGTGGAACTTGTGCAGCCTTTTATCTGTAAGTGGTTAAAAACAACCTGCTTGCATTTACCCCGTGGTGTAACGGTAACACAGCGCCCTTTGGAGGCGTTATTCATGGTTCGAATCCATGCGGGGTAGCCATTCTGAAAGCTCTGGAAGTGGCTTGGAATGCCGTCAACTCGCTTCGAGGATTTGGGGAACACCTATCTCAAAGGCCAGCCGTGGCGTTGTCCCGGCTTTACTGCCCCTGTGCTTGCTGTTTCAGCGCCTGAAGATCCGCATCATGCCTTCCCAATTCTTCGTATTTGGAGGCGGAACCTATAATCTGGATTACTTTCCCATCTGCCAGCAGCCTGACCAGCCATCCTTTCACCGTGCTGCCACCTTCCTCGCGGGTGAGGGTGGTGACCTGGACGCCATTCGTCACGGGCCCCACGGACATCGATCTTTTCACTACTGTCGTCAATTCCCTCGAAGCTGCGTCGAGTTTCTCCGTGCCGCCCGCTTGCAGTGTTATATCGGACCCCGAACTGTCAAAAACATACACTTTCGAACTTCCAAGGCCGGCCCCAAAGAAATACCACTCTACATGCGCCTGATCAGGATGCTGGTTGAAATTCCGCACCTCGACTGCCAGAACCGTGCGATGCCCCTGGAGCGTCGTGTCTTTGAAGCCCGCACGAACAGCTTTCCCTGTGCCGCCGCTGCCCACTGCTTTCACATCCATACTCAGGCTGTGTTGAACCGGGGCGGCCGCGGGGGACGCCGCTACACTCGCAGCAGGCAACTGTGCGTGTGCGCTGAGCCCGAAAACAACGACTGATATACAAGAAAGATAAATGTGCCTGCTCATGAGTTTAATTTTACGGAGTTGCTACAGGATGAAATGAAAGCTGGAATTTCCAACGCTGCCACTTGACCGCATTTGCATCCTAGTCTCCTCAACGGACTCCCGTCATCCCTTAATTTTGTCTTTTTCCGAACGGTTCATGGCCGGGGACCGGTCGTTATGCTCCATCAGCTTTTGACCGGATCGATCGTGCGAAGGAGATTTACAACATCATTCGCAGTGCCCAACGGGTTTGATGTTTCGCTTGCAGGCCGGAATGATAAGCGTGTCTTCTATTGCAAATTGTGGCCAAATCGGCAAATCTGGCGGTCAACAACAACGAGGAGATTATTATGGGCAAAGGAATGAATCAGAAAAAGGAAGTCAAGAAACCAAAAAAAGAGAAGCCAAAGGCTTCGCCTGCTGCTCTCCGTGGTAAATAGTGGGATTTAATGTTTGCCCGCCGGGATTCGTGAGGGGAGTCGTGGATATTTACCGAGTCGGCGCCGGGCATTTGAGTTTATAGATTTTCTTCCCATGCAGCCTTCGCATCCGCGCGATCCTTTGCACGGCATCACGCTGGAGAATATTCTTAACCGGCTCGTAGAGCGGCATGGCTGGGAGGAGATGGGCTGGCGCATCCCCATACGCTGTTTTCAGTTGAATCCGTCGATAAAGTCGAGCCTCACTTTTTTGCGGAAAACGCCCTGGGCGCGCAAAAGGGTGGAGGACTGGTTTGTGGAGGAATTTTCGAGCGCGGAAGAATCGAGGGAAGGTCCAAAGAGCAGTTGATGGATTCTTGTCCTTGAAACCTGTTGTGCGCTTTGATCTGCGATTCAAAGGAGAATTGTGCCGCCCTTACAGGGCTGGAGGAACTTTAGGCACGCCCTTCCTTGGGGCTTCACCCCAAGCTATCACATTGCACCCCGTTGGGGCTGGAACAAAGTGCATGATAAAAAGTGGGTGGTGACAACCCTCTCTTTCGTCCCGATGGGACTTGCCGTATTGATCGTGGTATAACAGGCGATAAATCGCCTGCCTATTATCGGTCGTCCCGATGGGACTTGTAGGCAGTCGAAGAAATCACGTCTCTAGAGCACTTTCGTGTTAATTAGTCGCTCCCGGCGGGTCGCAATAGACGCTTCTCAACGATTGGGGCTGCGACAGATTAAATCAAAGATGCTCTAATGGTCTTTGCGATTGATGAGTGCTTCTAGGACAGTTTCCAATCCGGTCGTTCCTTTCCGGGAACCTGCTTCGCCGTTTTCGAATTCGATCCAGCCTTCGTTAAAGCCGTCGAGCATGCCGATCCTCGGTGCGGGGTTTTTCATTCCCTGAGATAGGAACAGGGATTCCCAAGTCTCGCGCGGCACGATTTCCGCACGGACGGGTCGGGCGAGGAGACCGGAAAAGACTGTGACAATTTCGTTGGGGGTCACACGGCGGGGGCCTTCGAGTTCGACGATCCGCCGGCCATCCCATGTCTCCTGGAGGAGCGCGGCTGCGGTGCGTCCGATATCCGCAGTGGCGACCATCGGCACTGGTTTGTCAAGCGGCTGCAGGAAGCTGGAGATCACGCCATTTTCACGCGCCGGAGCGACGTCCCACGCGGAATTTTCCATGAACCATGCGGGACGCAGGAAGGTGACGGGCATGGAGAGGCCGCCGAGGACTTCCTCCATGATGGTGAGCTGGGTGAGAAGGTTCGTGCGGGTTGCCTGCGCGCCGATTGTCGAGAGACACACGACTTTGGCAGGACATGCGGCTTCGAGAGCGGACTTTACTGTGGCAACGATCGACCGCACCTCGGGGAAACCGGGGGATGGATCGAAGTTTGACGGTAGCAGGATGAAAACGCCGTCGCTTCCCTTGAATGCATTCGTGAGGGCCGCTGCGTCGCCTATTTCCGCCAGCGCGATTTCGCAGCCACGCTCCGCCCATGCGGCGCCTTTGCCAGAGTCGCGCACGACGGCGCGGACAGGCAGTTTTGCTGCCAGGAGATTGCGTGCCACGGCACCTCCGACCTGACCTGTAATCCCAGTGATGGTGTACATGATGTCATAGATTATGCCGCGGCAGCGACGATTTCAAATCTTTACCAGAAACCCGGGTTGGATGAGCCGGGGGATGGTGAGGAGCAGCAATCTATCACGGTGTGTCGAGGCGGGTGATCGTAAGGCTGTCGATCCGCAAATCACCTGACCCTTTGTATATTATTCTTGTTTCAAGCGCGCATTGGCTCGCGGGAAACTTTAGTTCCGGGACCGTGACTTCCCGTGTAAATGTCCCGAGGGCCCCCTTCACGTATGGCAGGGGGGCTTGATCAAGTATGATCTGTTTTTGGGGAGTAGTAATGATACAGTCATACGCCGATCCTTTGCCCGGTTCTGCCGGGGTTTCACAGACATAGGTGAAATCGATTTTGTAGCGTCCCGGAGCGACATGCAGATATGGCCCGTAAATCATGGTGTTCTGTTGATCCCTGCCGGCGAGGGCGATAATGGAATCCCCTTCTTTTTTTCCCGTGATTGAAGGGAGGGCGGACGCGGCGATATGAAACGTGTTAACATCTATAAAATTGCTGTCGTTCCCCATGCAGTTGAAGGCGGCTGAGTAATGGATCGCATGCACGGGTGAATAAATCCAAATATCCGTGCGATCCGGCGTGGAAAGGATTTTGGAGGGCTCCCCATAGTGCGCCCGGATTCCGGCGGGATCAAGGCCGGCCAGGTAGATGAACCTGAAGGCGGGGGGAGCCTGGGTTTTGTCATAACCGGTATAATCCTGGATGTTGTTGAACCACCGGTAGGGATTGCCATCCGATGTAATGGCAGCGGTTTTAACAGCGCCCCCGGACATGTATGTGAGCATGTGCGAAGACCAATAATCACCCAGGCCTGCCTCGATATGCTCTTGTGCCATGATTTTACGTAATGTGGAAATTTCCAGTTGCGCATCCCGGATGTTCGAAGAAACGGGTGGCAAAGAAATCGCTGCGGCGACTGTAAAAATGGTGACTGCGAAGGTCAGGACGGTGATGGATTTTTTCCCCCAGGGCATCGACCCGGCAACCAGCGCGGCAAACATCAGGGGAGGCAATGCGAGCGAGAATGTCACGTACCGGAGGTTGGACATGTCCGCGTAGTTGCCTGTCAATATCGCGGCGCCCCAGTTCATCGCCACACAGGAGGCGGCGTATGCCAGTATGAACAGGAGCGGCCCGCGTAAGAGGCGCTTGCGATTCCACGGGGCGAATGGAATGAGCATCGCCATGGCGAACAGCACGAAAAGAATGTCCAGCACGACCAAGACCGCAAACCCCATATGCCCCGGCGTTTGCATGGCCTCCCGTATCACATGGAGCGAATTCTTTGCACCCGGGAGATTGAGTCGCGTATATCCGCTGCTGATATGCGCGGGGAAAAGCACGGGCCTTAACAAGATGCCTGCGACGGATGAAAGTGCGATGTTGCAGACCAGGAGGAGATCGATGCGGCGTATTTGTTTTGAAACGAGTGCTGCCACTGCCAGGGCACAAAGCACAGGGGCTGTGCATACCACGAGAAAGACGGGGTCGGAAGAGGCGCCGAGAATGAGCAGGAGGCTCATGAGCCAGAATATCGGGCGGTAACCTTGCTGCCTGATTTTTAATGTGATCGCGAGACAGGCCAGTGACATGATGACTGCGCCGGCGTGAAACACGGGCATGAACGTCACCAGTCCATCATTCCCCAGAATACCGTGGCTATGGGCCAGAATCACTGCAAACAAGAGGGTGAGGGAGGCAAATACGCCCGGCTGGCGTCCACCAGCTGCCTTGTAAACCCACACGACTCCCGCCACCCACAAAACGAAAAACAGACCCGCGCCAGTGGCCATGGCGGTGATGCCATCGCCCAGCAGAAAATTCAACGCCCAGACAACCGCCATGTCGGGGAATTCAAACGAAGCGCCGCCCCATACCCAGCCGTGCGCGGAATGCCCCTGCACGACAATGTCCCGGTAAAAAATCACCAGGGTCAGGACATCCGAAGTAACGATGCTCTCGCACGCCGCCGGTAAATAACGGAATGCAAAAAACAAGGTGGCCAGGATGAGCAGGATCCAGGGCCAGCATGTTTTTATGTTGAAGCGACGTTTGAGTTCCGTCATGGCTGCGGGATCATACGCGAGCCATTTTTAAAAGACCATCCACCCGTGTGATCGTCCATGGGATTAATGGATCAGGAGAGGCTCTCGAGCGCCTCGGCGACGCTGACTTCCCGGCGGATGCGCTCGCGGAAATAGGAGATCGTCTGAAATCCTGCGGTGGACAAATGTTTCAGCGCTTTTTCGTAGCCGTCCGCCACGCGGCCCGGTTCATGGGCATCCGCGCCGATCACCACGGGGATGCCGCGTTTTTGGATTTCCTGCAGGATTTCCGGACCGGGATTCATCTCGGCAATCGCCTTGTTCATGCCGGAGGTATTCAACTCCATGGCAACGCCCGTGGCGGCTATGCGGTCGAGCGATCTGCCGATGTAGGGCATGATGCGGGAAAGCTCCCATGCCTCGGGGTCCATGTTCTTCACGAGATCGGGATGGGCCAGGGAATCATACAGACCGGTTTCCGCAGCGAGGGCCATGTGGTCAAAATAGGTCTTCTGGTATTCAAAAGCGTCGCCGGTGAAAAAGCGTTTCAAGTAAGCGGGGACATGAGGATGCACGGAGCCGAGAATGTAATGGAAGTCGGCCTGCTGGTGCAGGGATTCCAGCCACGGCTCGACGCCGGGGTAGTAATCGCTCTCCAGGCCCAGGAGCACCTCGGTTTGGCCTTTGCAGAGATCGGCGGCCTCCGCAACCATTTTCACATAGACGGGAAATTGCTCGGGAGTCATGCGGATGGGAGCGGAATAGCCATCGGGCATGGGAGCGTGACAGGTGACAGTGATGCCTCGAAGCCCACGGCGCGCGGCAACTCCGGCATATTCCACGGGCATACCCACCGCATGCCGGCAAAGCGGGGTGTGCATGTGGGTTTCGTACAGAACAGGAGCCGGCGTCATGGAAGATTGCCCAAAGTGCAGCCAGCGTCTGGTTGAAATTTTGTTTTCATTCTTATTTCTCTTTTGTGGAGAGCAATATTAATAAGGGGCGTTGCCGCAAGGGTCAAGTGGGGTGGCGTAATATTCAGGAGAGACGATCCGTGGATTTTGATTAAGCTATGACCTGCAATCGATCTGAATTTATGAAAAATTGTCCAATAGTAATTCTCCCGCTCATAGGGGCTGGCGTTGTTTTGGCGATGAGCGGGTGTTCGCTGTTTCATGGCCACTATCAGCAGAAACCACCGGGATTTCCCAAGAAAACAGAGGGGCAGATATCGGGGCCGATGGAAGTGCAACCGATCCCGATGGAAGCTCATCCCAGGGAAATACAACCAATGCCGACCGCCCCTCAATTTGAGAACCAACAATGAGGGCGGAAATGAGGAACAGGCACTACTAACGCAGTGCGGAAGATAATCATCCGTGCCTCGCGAGACCGGAGGCAGAGAAATCTATTTCTTCTTGGCTGGAGCGGACGGAGCAGCGGGCTTCTTTTGGTTGCTCGCTTTTTTTGCGCTTTGCTGTGCTTTTTTCTTCTGGTTATTTTTTGGATTTGAATCGCCCATAATCGTTATCAATCAGTGATTGGCCATGGAGAAGCAAGATGAAACGGTTATTTGTAAAACTTGCGGGTCTTCGAATCGCTGATTTTGATGAAGCCATCCGGGAGGATATTCAGAATATCTGCTTTTTTTCTTTGCTGAGGTTTCTGAATAGTCACCCTCTTTGCCACGGGTTTCATGTAGGATTTGTACTTCATTTGTTATAAAAGGTGTAGCTGGGGTGGGGTGTTGCTCGGGCACTATCGCACACATTTCCCAATCGCCGCATGAAATCGAAAAGAATCGCCGGGAGTTCGATTGCTCTGCAATCCCGTGTTTCTAGGAAATGTCGCACGACCGGGGTTCCTGCGGGAAGCGATTCAGTAGCATGCTATTAATCATTGCGATCGTTCTTCTGGTATTGTGGGGCGGCGGATTTGCGTTTCGGGTCGCTGGCGGGCTCATTCATTTCCTGCTCGTGCTCGCAGTGGTATTGTTTCTTCTTCATTTTCTCGCGGGAAGATGAGGTTGGTTTAACGCAACGCTTTTCGACGATTTTCCTCATTGAGGAGATTACGAGGGCACTCGGTTGCTGGCGCAGCCATTCATTTTATGAATATCTTCAAAACATTCACATTGAAATGGTGGAAGGCAGGATTGTTCAAGGTGATGTTGATTTCGTTGGGCATCCTGATCGGCGCGGCGTGGCCCGATGTTTTTAACGCATGGAGGACGCTGCTCCTGGCGCTGTTTGCCCTGCCAACCATTTACATCACATGGGTCTGGTGGAAACAGTGACGATGTATTTTTCCGGAGCCTTGGCCAGCTTCGCCGATGGCTTCATTTGGCTCCGGAAACGAGCGTACCTTCGAAAGAGATTTTGGATTTTTTGATGTCGAGAAGCGGGCCGAGTTCATAGACGTTTTTGTATCCGTAACCGTAGAGTGTGTTGAATGTGTAGATGTTCAAGGAGGTGGTCGCGACTTTGCTAGTGAAGGCTCTTTGCTCGTTCTCGAAATTGTTGTTGCAGTAGATCAATATCCTTGTGGATTTGTCGGGGATGACCTTGGCGAGATCGGCTGCGGTGGCGTCCGTGAGGGCAAGATGCGTGGCGCCCAGGATATGAAGCATGGCGAACTTGGAATCGCTCCTTGCGTCGAAGACGATTGTTCCCGGTTCAGCGGCCATGCGAAGGAAATCCTCCTCGGTAATGCGGTGGGCTTCGCGCAACCTGCCGACCTCCGATGCGTCTCTCAGGAAACCGGGATAGTCAATGAGAGGATTTGGGATGGAGGGGGCAGCAGCTTTTAACGAAATAGTGAAAACGGCGAGAATAAGGGGTAATATTTGTCTGGTTTTCATGGTGTTTTATATGGGTTTTTAATGAAGGGGTTCAGTTTTTAAAAACCGGCTTGGCTGAGATCTGTTTAATGTGCCGGTGTATGATTAGACGGAGGAATGCGTAGAAATGCTCCCGGATAGTATGCTGCCCGACTTGGGCGCAAAAAAAATACTGCGCAGTTTTATAGGTCCGGCTTGCAAGCCGCGACGGGTTGTGCGGGTTGAGCCGGGCTACTCTTCCGGAGACATCGCCCAGAATTTTTTAAAGGCGACGCTCCAGTCGCGGCCCTCCACCGCTTTGCGGGCATTCACGCGCATGGATGCGAGAAGTTTTGGATCATCGATGATGCGCAGCACAGCGGCCGTGAAATCCCCGACATCGAGCCCCTTCGTGATGAAGCCGGTGACGCCATTTTGAATTAATTCCCGCGGGCCACCCTGGTCGGAAACCACGGCGGACAATCCTGAAGCCTGTGCCTCGAGGATGACGTTCCCGAAGGTATCGGTGGTGCTTGGAAAAAGGAAAATGTCCGATGAGGCGTAAGCTTTTGCGAGCTCCTGACCGGCGAGATAGCCGGTGCAGCAGGCATCGGGGATTTGCGCCTTCATTTCCTTCAAATAAGGGCCATCGCCCACGAGGAGAAGTTGCAGCCCCTTCTTCGTGGCGCTCAATTTTTTGTAAGCAGCGGTGATCACATCCAGGTCTTTTTCCTTGGAAATACGGCCGACGTAAAGAAGCACGAGGCTGTCTTCCTTGATGCCGAATTTTTTTAAAAATTTCCTGTCACGGCGTGAAGGATCGAAAAGCGAAGTATCGAGGCCGCGAGGGAGTATCGCGATTTTATCGGGGGAAATGCCGCGATCGATCCAGCAATTGCGGTAATGCTGGGAGTTGACGTAGAGGAGGTCGAGCTGGGAGTAAAACCAGTGCATGTAGTCCCATGTGAGCGTCTCGAGGAAACTGTCATCCGTGAGGATGCGGATGTATTGCGGGAAATCGGTGTGATAGATGCCACTGGTGCGGAGGCCCAGCATTTTTGCCGCGATGAGCGCAGTGATGCCGATGGGACCCGGAGTGCTGATGATGAGCTCCGTGAATTTTTCCCTCTGGATGAAGTCGAGCATGTGCAGGATCGGCGGGAAACTCAGCTTCTGAAGCTCATACTCGGGCAACTCGAACTCGCCGACAGGCAGGAAATTTTTAATCGGGATGTCTGTGATCTGGATGCTGGTGCGCGATGTTACAACGATGAGATCCTCACCAGCAGCGACTCCTGCAAGAGTCATTTTGCGGATGGTGGTGGCCACGCCGTTCACATCCTCGAGTGTGTCGGTGAACCATGCCCGCTTGCGATTCAACAAAGCGGGGGGGATTTCACCATTGATACTTTTGCATGCATCCATGAGCCATTTGCGGGATGGGGCCTGGCTTTTAAACGAGTAGATGTAAGGCCCGAGCATCAGGAGGATGGGGATGAGCGTGCTGACATCCTGGATGCTCTCAATGATGTTCCCGGAGGAGAGTTCCTTGACGAATTTTATGAAATAGCGGAATGCGAGCTGGTTCGCGAAAAAGTTTGCAGTGATGAATGCGCGGCGTTCCGGCTCCGTGATGCCGGCGATTTCCTTTGCAAGCAGACCCTTGACGTCGGTCTCCTTGAAATAGGAAGACATTTGCTTCCAGAGGGAGACATTGGCGGGCTTGACCAGTTCGAAAATCTGTCCTGACGCGATTCCCTGGGCCAGGAACCCCATTTTTTCCATCAGCGAAAATTCCGTAGGGTCCTTGCCTTCCATGAAACGGGAGAAGACCTTTTCAAGCAGGCCGTAGCTCTGGCGATTGCCGCGCAGGAACTTGTCCCGCACGAATGCGTACATGGTATTGTAGAGTCCGTGGGAGAGGGCGAGGGGAGTGCCGCCGCTGCCATGCATCACACATTCGCCAAGTTTTACTTTATTTAAAAAATCCACGATTGATCCGCTGCTTTTTGTTTCAGTAAATGCGGATGCAGGGAAGATGCCGCCGTGATCGTCCGAGCCGGCGGTGAGGATTTTTTTCCAAGGCTCAAGGTGCGTGGGTTCCATGCCCTGGCGCCCGGCAAATTCAGAAATTTTCTGCGGCGTAAGGCCTGAAAGAACGAATTGCAGCGTTTCACTGAAAAGCGCATCGCGCAGGCCATTGATG
>JBAVPB010000462.1:0-2845 GCA_049692655.1 Chthoniobacteraceae bacterium
CTTCTTCGCGTGATCTCTGGCTGCGTTGCACGAAATCCCCGCTCCTCCTCGCGGGCCTGCTGATCATCCTCACCCTGCTCGCCTATATCCCCGCCACGCACGGCGGCTACATCTGGGATGATGACGTTTACGTCACTGACAACACATTGCTCACCGCCCCGGATGGCCTCCGCCGCATCTGGCTTTCGCTCGACTCTCCCTCGCAATATTTCCCGCTGGTTTACACCACCTTCCGCATCGATCACGCGCTCTGGGGACTGAACCCCGCAGGCTATCACTGGGTAAATATCCTCCTCCACATTGCAAATGCGCTGCTCGTCTGGCTCCTCCTTTCCCGCCTGAAAATCCCCGGCACATGGCTCGCCGCCACCATCTTCGCACTGCACCCGGTCCATGTGGAATCTGTCGCGTGGATCACCGAGCGCAAAAACGTGCTCATGCTCTTCTTCTTCCTGCTTTCACTCCTCTCGTGGGTGAAATTCATTGACGATCCAGCCGGCCCCGCAAACGCCCCCGCCCGCCGGAAGTGGCTCTTCTACGCGCTCGCCCTCCTCTTCCTCGCACTCGCCCTTTTCGCGAAAACCACCGCCTGCACGCTCCCCGCCGCGTTGTTTCTCATCCTCTGGCTCCGGCACAAACCCATCGGCATCCGCCGCATCCTGCAAATCATTCCCTTCCTCCTGCTCGGCATTGGAATGGGCCTGCTCACCGTCTGGTGGGAGCGCTACCATCAGGGCACCCATGGCAAACTTTTCGCCTTCGGCCTCGCGGACCGCATCCTCATCTCCAGCCACGCCGTCTGGTTTTACATTGGCAAATTGCTCTGGCCGGTGAATCTCACATTCAGCTATCCGCTCTGGACACTCCACCCGGGGAATCCCCTCTCCTACGGATGGCTGCTGGCCGGCATCGTCCTCTGCTATGTGATTTATTGCACCAGGGAGGACATTGGCCGCAGCGCCGAGGTGGCCGTAGTATTCTTCGTCGCCACGTTGAGCCCCATCCTCGGGTTCATCATGCTCTACACTTTCCTCTACTCCTTCGTCGCCGACCACTATCAATATGCCGCCAGCATCGGCCCCATCGCGTTGTTCTCCGCCGGCATGGTCACCCTCGCGGATTCCTATAAAAACCTCCGCAACGCCATCCACGCAGCAGCCGCCCTCATCATCGCGCTCCTGGCATTCCTCACATGGAACCAATGCCACATCTACCGCGATGGCAGGTCCATCTGGCTCGACACCCTCGAAAAAAATCCCCGCTCGCTCATGGCAAGCTTCAACCTCGCGAACCAATTGATGCGCGATGGGAAATTGAGTGAAAGCCTGGTCCTTTACAACAACGCCATCGCCATCGACCCCACATTCCCCGATGCCCGCTGCAATCGCGGTGACAACTACATGGCGCTCGGCCGCCCGTCGGACGCAATCGCCGATTACGAAGCCGCCGCGCGCCTCTCTCCCCGCAGCATCATCATCCAGAACACCATCGCCAATGCCTTGAAAAAAGCTGGCCGCCTCGACGAAGCCATCCCCCATTTCGAGCAGGTCGCGAAACTCCAGCCCCATTCCGGCACAGCTGAGAAAGATCTCGCCGATGCATTCGCAGCTCGCGGCCGTTTCGCCGAGGCAATCCCCCACTACGGGGAACTTGCCCGCCTCTTCCCCACCGATCCCCGCCCGCACTTGTTCCTGGGCCACAACCTGCTTGCCATAGGAAAAACCGCCGACGCCCTCCGCGAATACCGCGAAGCCCTCCGCATCGCCCCCGACTCAATCGATGCCCTCACCAAACTCGCCTGGGCCCTAGCAGCGACCAATGATCCGCACCTCCGCAACAACGCCGAAGCCATCACCCTCGCCCAGCGCGCATGCGACCTTACCAGCCGCACAAACGCCCCCGCCCTCGGCGCCCTGGCAGCAGCCTACGCAGCCGATGCCCGTTACATGGACGCCGTCAGCGCCTGCATCGAAGCCCGTGAAATAGCCGCACACACCGGCCAGAAAGCCCTCGCCGCCGACCTCGAAAACCAACTCCGCCTCTACAAATCCGGTCACGCGCTGGGCCAGCCCTCACACTGATCGCGAAATTCGGATTTCGGGCTTCGTCATTCTTTCGTCATTCGTCATTCGGGCTTCGTCATTTATCCCACGCCCTCACCAAACAAACGGCACCAGCCGCCACCTCACCTTCCTCCGGTACTCCGGATAGCCCGGCAGATTCTTTGCCAGGAATTTTTCCTCGTCGAGAAGCCGCCACACGAGCAAAAGCGTCATCGGAACGATCGTGAGCAATCCCCACCACGATCCCAGTGCGACAGGCACGCCGGAAAGCATCACAAGAGTCCCGGTGTACATCGGGTGGCGCACATAGGCGTAAGGCCCCGTCGCTATTAATTTCTGCCCTTCGCTCACTTCGATGACCGCCGAGGTAAAAGTGTTTTCCTTGAAAACCAGAAACACAACGAGGAACCCCAGCACGGCAAGGAGGTCTCCCACTGCAACTGCACACGCCGGCACCGCGGACCAGCCAAAGCGATGATCGATCGCAGGAAGGACGAATATCGCGACAAATGAAATCGCCGCGAGAAACTGGATGATCTTTTGATTCCGCTCCTTCTCGGCCGCCGGCCCCGCATTGATCCGACGCTCCAGCAGCTTCGGATCATTCCTCATCAGGTAAATGGTGATCGCCAGTGCCGACACAAAAAACACGCCCAACAAAACCCACGCCTGCCAGTAGTGCTGCGTCCACGCCGGAAGGAACAGCGTCGCAGACAGGATAACAACAAGCTGCACCAGCCCCCCAATCGCCTTTTTGTTCAAATCCTTCATGCCTCAATTTT
>JBAVPB010000463.1:0-57712 GCA_049692655.1 Chthoniobacteraceae bacterium
CGCTGGAGGAGATTTTCGTGGCGTCGGATGTTTTGAAAAAGGCTATCCCATGAACGCGCTTGTTAAGAAAGAGATTCGAATGCTGTGGCCGGGGTTTGCCGCCGGCTTGCTGATGGTGGGAGCGATATGGTTGCTACCGGAAGGGGGTGGTCTCAATGCAGGAGTCTGGCTTTTTCTTTGTGCGGTGCTGATGATGACGCTGGGAACATTTGGCCGTGAATTCGGTGCAGGAACTTTTTCCATGCTGCTTTCCCTGCCGGTGCCACGCGTCCACATATGGCGGACAAAAACGTGGCTGTCAGGAGCGATGGTGGTAATGGCATGGATCGCGTGGAGTATTTCCTGGATGCTCAATATGCGCGTAGATGGTCCGGCCTCCGGCCTTCGTGGCATGGAGATTTTCACCGGATTGTTCGTCGTGGCGATGTATTCCGGCGGGCTTTGGACGGTGCTTTTATTCCAGCAAGTGACAGCGGCTTTCTGGTTCACGATTCTGGCTCCCTGCGCGATCTGGGCGGCAATCGAGAATATTTTAAGCCGCCAATCGCGGGAGCTTATAGAACGGGTGGAGATCGTGGCTCTCCTTGCGTATGGAGTCGCAGGATTTCTATTTGCCCGATGGCTTTTTCTACAGGCGCAGGATGCGCAATGGACAGGCGGCAATATCCGCATGCCTGAAGTGCGCTGGTTGGAGCATTTCAAAACCGGACCAGGCACGCTGCGAAAGTGGCGTCCACGCGCGGCGTTGCTGGTGAAGGAATTTCAGATGCACCAGTCGCAATTCATCATGGCCGGCGTTCTTCTCTTGCTGCATCTCGGTGTCATCGCTATGCGGAAATTTGGCAATGTGCAGAAAAATTCGTCTCTCGAATTTCTTCTCGAATCATTCTGGATGCTCTGGCTGGTGGTACCTTTGCTGATTGGCTGCGCAGCGGTCGCCGAGGAACGTAGAATGGGAACGCTGGAAGGCCAGCTCTGCCTGCCGGTGAAACGACGCATGCAGTTTGCACTGAAGTTTTTGATGGTAATTGTTTTGTCTCTCGTGCTGGGATTGGGAATACCGTTGCTGCTGGAAGGAACGCGAATTCTTCCGGACTGCAGCCATAGTGGCGCATGGTATTACATGCGGGCATCGGCCAACGACTGGTGGCCAAATGTGCCCGGCGTTCCAGATGCGGTTCTGAGCAGCCTGCCGTGGCTGGCTCTCATCGCGATCGTGGCGGGCACAGCGAGCGTTGCCTTTTATGCATCCTCCCTTGCTCGCAATACTTTGCAGTCGCTGGCTCCCGCGATTTTCGGGATTGTTTTGGCGTGGGTCGTGCTGTTTTTCGCCTATATGCCGGAATGGTTCGTGCATGTGGAACTCTGGCGCGGATCATTGATTTATTTCATCGCCGCGCCGGTTGCGCCGGTTGTGGCAGCGGCACTGGCGTACGGGAATTACAAGGGAGTGCTTAGGGGATGGAGGGCATGGCGGAAGAATCTGATCGTAGTCGCCGGCTCGCTGGCGGGCGTGATCGCATGCACCTCGGGCATTTATCATCGCCCGTGGGAATTGCTTTCCCCTTTGGAGCCGGCGCATGGGGTCGCACGGCTGAGGGCGGATGCAACGCGGATGCGGGTGCAAGGCGATGGATTCCATGTTTCCATCTCAGTGCTTTTGCCGGATGGCAGGGCGTGGGTGGACCGCTATGTCCTGCAAGAGCCAAATTTGTTTGCCGCGAAGAGGGCGGTGGACCGGTTTTACGGCGGTGGAAAATTTCTCGATGGTACGGACTGGCTGGATGTCGCGGTTTGCGAATCGGAAATTGCAGGCATCCGGCGCGATGGGAGCCTGTGGGTTTCGGAAAAACCAGAACGGTATCCCTACCAGGTGGTCCCGCTGGTGCGGATGGGAAACGGCAACGACTGGAAAAGTGCCCGCACTTTTGGAGGCACAGTGGTGTTTCTATTAAAGAACGATGGGACGCTCTGGTGGTGGGGCGCCCCCCAAGGGGGTGGGAATAAAGAATGGCCCGGGCTGCGAGATTTCACGCCGGAACAAGTGGGGAAGGACGCGGACTGGGTGGAGATATTTTCCGCCTTTGGCGCCGCGGCTTTCCGCAAGGGCAACGGTGAGGTGTGGACGCACGGAGGCTGGCGTGGAGATCTCAGAGGAATCGTTCTCGAGCATAATCCCGTGTTCGAAAGTCGCCGGTGGAAAAATACACTGGTGAGCTGGGCTCAATTTGGGACTTTTCTCGCGGGTGTTTCTGACGACGGGACGTTTCGGGAACTGGGGGTGCTTCAAAAACGAGGAATAAAAAAGTCGCGCTACAGCGATGCTGAATGGGTGAGCCGCGATGCACAGATCGGGGCCGGAACGGACTGGCTGAAGGCTATTTCCTTGCGCGCCTTCCGGAATAAAATCTTCTCTTTAAAAGCGGATGGAACGCTATGGCTATGGCAATACAGTCTCATCCATGGGGACAAAACCTTGTATGAGATCGATGGGCGAAGGTTTTCATCCACGCGATTCAGTGAGCATTCGGATTGGGTGGGTATTGACGCGGGGGATGAGTGGTATGATGTCCTCGATAGAGGGTTCGTTTCCCTTGCGGCGGACGGCGGGCTGTGGCTGTGGCGGTTTGAGCCGGACTGGTATTTTCCATCCGGCTCCTCCAGCTCGCTGCATCCGCTGATGAGGCAATCACGCAGGCCGCAATTTCTTGGGAATATTTTAGGTGGCGTGCAGTGAGAGGCGAATGACAAGCGCGGTTGCAGCGCGAAGAGACGTCCCACAGGGACGTGGCTACAACGACTTGTTCGATGGAGCGAAACCAGGGTCTGGCACGTCGGGGAGAAAGGGGCGCTGGCTGCGATCCCTGCAGGATCGGCGCTTCTTTTATCGTATTGTGTCCGGGGATGTCGCTCGTTCCTCGCTCAATCCCCAGCTGCTGTAGCTGCGATGGCTCTGCCATCGGGAGATTGTTGACGCGTAACGTTTACGAGCCGGCAGCGGGGGTTATTACCCGGTAGCGGAGGTAGCATTCGTTGCCGATGATTTCGCTTTTTACGAGTTTGGAGGAGATGGCGCGGAGGAGGAAGTCGCGGGGCGGGCCGGTGAGGGTGGGGGCTTTGGTGCCGCCAAAGATGTGGGGGCTGAGGGTGAGGTTGATTTCCTGGACGAGGTTGGCGGCTAGGAGGGCGCGGAAGAGGGAGGGGCCGCCTTCGCAGACGAGGCGTTTCACTTTGTAATGACTGCGCAGGTGGCGGAGCATTTTTTTGAGGTCAACGGCAGGTTTGTCGTGGAGATGAACGTGGACCAGGGCTTTGCCGGCGAGCGCGGTTTGCGTGCTCTCTGGCATTTGCGTGGTGGAGTAGATGATGACGGGGGAGAAATCCTGCTGGAAGATTTTCCAGGAGGTGTCGATGTGGCCGGAGTTGCTGATGACGACGCGGAGGGGCCATGCGGCTTGCTTGCGGCGGAGACGTTGGGCGCGCAGTTTTTCGTCGGGGAGGCCCATGCTCATGTTGTCATTGGCGACGGTGTTTTTGCCGACGAGGATGGCGTCGCCGGTGGCGCGGATTTCGAGGAGGCGATGCTTGTCGCGCTTTGAGGTGAAATTTGCCGGGGTGAAGTTGCGCGTGGAGACTTTGCCGTCCCATGTGATCGCGAAATTGACGGCGACCTGGGGGAGTGTGGATTTGGATCTGTCCTTGGGCGTTTCCATGCGGTTGAGATTAAAAAAGCAAAGAGCTTTTGGACAGGATTACAGGATTAAGAGAGATCAGCAGATTTTGGATAAACTCCGGACGTGTGATGGCGTATTCCGGCGGCCCTCCGGGGCGTATTTGTTTGAGGAAGAATTCCGGGGGTATTCGCTGCCGCTCGACCCCCGGCTAATCTCCGGCAACCCTCCGGGTTGACCCAGGAGACATTTTTTTAAAGCTTATCGAAGAACGAGTTATGCCGCCCGCCTCCGCCCACGGCATTATCTCGCTGCGCTCGGTTATCTTAACGCCATGCATGCCGGCTCCCTGCTATTCCTGCTCGGCGATCTTGTGCTCGAGGTCGTGGACTTCCTTTGTCATCTCCGCGAGTGTTGCGGCTGCTCCCACTTCCGGTGATCCTCCTGCTGGGACTCCTGACACTGCCATCTCTCCTGCAGGCGTTTCTCCCGCTTGCTTGGACGGGCGGTAGAAAAGATAGATGATGCCGCCGCAGACTCCCCAGAAAAGCACCATGGCAAAACCGAGAAGAGAGATGACGTAGGCATCGCCGATCTTCACGTTGCAAAGCGTATGGAGCATGGTCTGGAACAAGACCTCGCGCACACCTGTGCCTCCGACGCTGATCGGGAGCGAGGTGAGCGTGTTGATGATGGGCATCACTGCAAAGAAATCGAGCACGGGGACTTTTACATGGATCGACCTTGCGGCCGAGAAAAACACCATGAAGGAGCAGATATGGACACCGAAGGAGAGGAAGATGGCGAGCAGGGAGGCTTTCCACGCGCGGGCGTAGAGATTATAGGCGACGCTGAGATCGATGAAGATGTCGCGCTTGGGAAATTTCGCAGGCAATTTATGGGCAAGTCCAAAACCGGTAATGATGAATGAAACGAATATGCCGAGGATGGTTGCGCCGAGGATGGCAAGCAGGGTGTAAAGCAACTGTGTGGTGGCGGGGATGAGCCCGAGCCATGTCTGCATTTTTGCGAATGAAAAGAGCCACGCGAATTCGAAATGCGGAATCTGCTGCCCCTGGGTCAGCCAGTTCCAATTCCAGATGATAACGACACCGGAGACAAAAATAAGCCCGATGAGACCGATGAGACGATCGATGAGGACAGCGAGGAGTGCCTGGGTTTTCCTACCGGGGGTTTCCTTGAGGAGGTAATAGATTTTTACGACATCGCCACCGGTGCCGCCGGGCATGAATTGATTGAAGAAAATGCCGATCATGAGCAGTCCGCCGAGCCGGTACCATGGGATATTCACTCCCTGGACACGAAGCAATACGAGCCAGCGGGTGGCGCCCAGGATTTCCACAACCCCATAGGCGATGACTCCGGCGACGATCCACGACGGGATGGCATGGGTGATGGCATCGTACATCTCTGCGCGTTTTTTATCATCGTGAAAAATCCAGACTAAAATGGCCAGCGTGACAAGGATCTGGAGGATGGTGGCGATGGTTTTTTTCATGCGGGAAGGGAAATAACAAAAAGAGAGGGATGAGAATGAAGGCGGGGGCGGGGGATTACAAGATGCATCGTGGGGGATGAGGGAAGTTTTTTAGAGTGTGTGATGCACATTTTACTACCGAATTAGACCGCCCTTACAGGGCTGGAGAAGTTTTTGGGTGTTTTCCCAGGGCGTTGCCCTGGGCTGACTTGATTCGCCCCGTTGGGGTTGGGGAATAATGTATCTTTAAAGTGCATTCTCTAGTTGCCCGAGCCGAAGCGGTCCTTCCATTTTTTCAGGGACTCCTTGATTTCATCGGGTTTGCGGCGGGGGCTCATTTCCCAGACAAACAAACAATTTTTCGGCAGCAGGGGAATCAGTTTATCGTATTTCACGTCGCCGGTGAAAGGGGGGCGGTGGTCGTGGTCGGGCCAGACGGCATCGTGCAGATGGCAGCCGAAGAGGCGTCCGCGGATTTTGGAGAGCCATTCGAAATGGTCGAGGAAGGTGAGGTTCTCCTTGATCTGGATGTGGCCGAAGTCGTGCCAGTAGCCGACGTAGGGGGAGTTGATTTCGGCGAGGAGATCGGGGATCTCGCGCTCGCTGGGGATCTCGTCGTAGGAATGGCGGCTCTCGACGCCGAGGTGGATGTTCTTGGAAGTGGCGTATTCCACGATCTTGTCGAGGCACTCCTTTACACGGGCGAGGTAGTGCGGGGCGCGTTCCTCGCGGGTCTGGATCGCCTTGAGCTTTGTCTTCACAAATTCCCGGCTGAGGTAATGGCCGCTCTCGGTGAGATCGGTGAGTTGCTTGGTGATATTCTGCATGGGGATGCGCCCGAGGTGCAGCACGACGTAGCCGGCGCCGAGACGCTCTGCGAAGTCGATGGTCTGGAAGGTGAGTTTCACGGCGCGCTCGCGTTCCGCTTCGCGATGGGAGGAGAACTGATAGCAATCCGGCGAGGAGTGTGTGATCTCGATGGGGAGGGGGCAGAAGTTGTGCAGGCTGCTGAAAGTGAACCGCCCCTCGGCGTAAACTTTCTGGATGCCCTCCATCAACGAAAGGCGGATGCCATGGCCGAGCTCTATGCGGTCGAAGCCGAGATCGAGGATTTCCTCGATCATGGCGCGGCCATCGGTATGGCGGTCGGAATTCCAGCAGGTGGAGCAGGAGAGCATGGGGGATTAGCGCGCTTTGCGGCACCAACTTTCGTAGAAATTCAAGTTGCCTGTTTCGTTGGGACTGGGACACGACAGAGCGTGTCCCTCCATGCCACGTCGATGCAGACAGGAACGGCCTGACATCAATGCCGCGTATTTACAATTGCTGCGTTTTCGGAGTTCTCTCACGGCTTCAAGATTCGGGCAGACGGAAGCAGAAAGCAAGAACCGGGGGTTTCGTGCTTTTCATACTTCCCATGTAGCGAATTTTACCCGGCTACTTTGCCCAGGTGATGAGCCGCAGCTCGTGCGCCTGCGTGAGGTTCGGATGGGTGGGGATGACGCGGACGTTGAATCCGTAGGTGCCGCTCTCGGGGGCGGAGATGACGCCCTTGTAGAGGTAGTCGCCAGCGCTTTCGAGTTTTTCGGCACTCGACAATTCCCGGGTGACGGGTTTGACGATCGCGTTGTCCTTGCTCTCGCCCACGTAGGCCTGCACCTGGACGAACTTTGGATCGATGGTGCCGAGGTGTACCTTGACCGAGATCTCCAGGGAGTCACCCACGAGGATCTTGCTGAGATCGGCATTCGTAACCTGTACGTCGCTGATGCGGACCGCTGACCAATCGGCGCGCATTTTGTCCTTCCAGACGCTGAGGGCGGTGGCCTTGGCGGAGTTGTTCGCGGCGAGTTCGATATGGGCGCGCGCTGCGGGCTCGTAAAGGCGCTCGGCGTATTCCTTCACCATGCGGTGGGTGTTGAAAACCGGGACGATGGTGCGGATGGAATCGCGCATCAATTGCAGCCATGCGATCGGGAGCTTGCCATCGGGCTTTGCGTAGAAGAGCGGGACAACCTGCGTCTCCAGGGTGTGGAGGAGGCTGGCGGTATCGACCTGGTTTTCGAATTCCGGGTCGAGCATCTTGGTGTCGGTCGGGATTTCCGCGCCGATGTTCCAGCCGTTCCTGCCGCTGGAGGCTTCGACCCACCATCCGTCGAGGACGCTGAGATTGAGGCCACCGTTTGGCGGGAGTTTCATGCCGCTGGTGCCGCTGGCTTCGAGCGGGCGGCGCGGGTTGTTGAGCCAGAGATCGACGCCCTGATAGAGCCTGCGACCGACGTAGTGATCGTAATCCTCGACGAATACGACGCGTCCCTCGAACTCGGGCATGCGGCTGTATTTATAGACTTCCTGGATGAATTTCTTGCCGGGTTCGTCTTTCGGATGCGCCTTGCCGGCGAAGATGAACTGGACGGGGCGCTCGGTGTTATTGATGAGCTTGTGAAGCCGCTCAGGGTCGGAGAAGAGCAGGGTGGCGCGCTTGTAGGTGGCGAAGCGGCGGGCAAAGCCGATGGTGAGGATCTCGGGATCGAGAAGCGTGCTGACCTTGCGGATGTACTCGGGTGTTTCGCCATGGCGCTCGCGACGGGCGCGGACGCGGGCACGAACGAAATCGACGAGGCGATGCTTGAGCGCCTGGTGGGTTTCCCAGAGGACGGCGTCGGGAATGTCGATCACGCCGCGCCAGAAATCGGGCTCCATGAGTTTCTCTTCCCAGCCGGGGAGATATTTGTCGTAGATCGCAGCGAATTCGGGGGCGGCCCATGTCTTGGTATGGATACCGTTTGTGATGCTGGTGATGGGGACCTCGTCCTCGGGGACGTCCTCCCAGACTTCCTTCCACAGGCCGCGGCTGACTGCGCCGTGCAATTCGCTCACGCCATTTGCATGGCGGCTGGAGCGGAGGGCGAGAATCGTCATGCTGAAGGGATCCTGCGGATTCAGGCGGCTCTGGCCGAAGCTGACGAGTTTTTCGAAAGTGATGCCGAGTTTTGAAGGGAAGCTGCCGAAGTAACGGCGCATGAGATCGAGAGGGAATGCGTCGTTGCCAGCAGGGACCGGCGTGTGGGTGGTGAAGATATTGCCCGCTGCGACGCCTTGCAGGGCGGCGTAGAAATCGAGTTTCTTTTCCTGGACACCGCGACGGATGAGTTCCAGCGAGAGGAAGGCTGAGTGGCCTTCATTCATGTGATAAACCGAGGGCTCGATGCCCATGGCGTGGAGCGCGTGGACGCCGCCGATGCCGAGGACGATCTCCTGCTTGATACGCATCTCGTGGTCGCCGCCGTAGAGCTGCTCGGTGATCCTGCGATCCTCCGGACTGTTCTGCGGGACATCGGTGTCGAGCATGTAGAGATTGATGCGGCCGATGGCGAGCTGCCAGACTTTTGCAAACACGGTGCGCCCGAGGATATCGACGCCGACCATGAGGGGGCCGTCGGTTTTGCTGTCCTTCACCTCGGTGATCGGGAGGTGATGAAAATCCTGGTTCAACTGTTCGCTTTCCTGCCAGCCATCCTTGCCGATGCGCTGACGGAAATAGCCGTGACGGTAGAGAAGGGTGAAGGCGCAGAAATTCAGGCCGAGGTCGCTGGCGGATTTGCAATGGTCGCCGGAGAGAATACCGAGGCCGCCGGAGTAATTTGGCACGGACTCGTGGAAACCGAACTCGGCCGAGAAATAGGCGATGGGCTTCTTGAGCGGGCTCTCCTTGCGGAGCTTGCCGTAGGTGTCCGGACGCGCCATGTAAGCTTTGAATTCCTGATGGATGTCCTTGAGCCTGTGGAGGAAATTATCATCCCCGGCCACTTCGAGGAGGCGTGCCTGCTTCGAGAGTTGGAGCATGCGGAGGGGGTTGTGGTTTGTGCGGTTCCACAACTCGGGATCGAGTTCGCGAAAGAGTTTCCTGGCCGAGGGTTCCCAAGTCCACCAGAGATTGTAAACGATCTCTCTCAGCGGTTCCAGTGTCTCCGGCAATTTCGGTATGACGTTATATGTATATAATGGTTGCATATCTCTCTCCCTGTTTACCTTGTTTTTTCCTTGTTTGCCGGGGGGAAAAAAGGAAGTTAGCGGCCACGATTTTTGTGGCAAGAAAAGAAAACACCGATGGCGAAGAAAATTTGCGGCGCTGTTTTACACGCGACGGGCAGGACTGGCTTGGTGCTCGAAGGCAGCCCTGCCTAATGCTCGAAGAAATGGGGGATGAAGCGGCTGGTGTTCTGCGTGACCGGCAGGTTGCTTTCGCGGATGCCGATGCCGGCGGCCTCGTCCTGTGCGATCCATGAGCCGATCACGGGGTAGAAGCCATTCATTACCGGCGGCGGGGTGAGTGCCTGGTAAATGAAATCACCATCGGCGTAATCGCCGGGAGTGGTGATCTCGCGACCGTTTGCGACCATGGTGATATTCGCGCCTTCGCGGCCGAGGATGGGCTTTTTGACGTAATTTCCGCCGAACGAATCGGGCGTGGTGTAGGCGGGGAGGAGATTGGGGTGGTCGGGGAACATTTCCCAGAGGAGCGGCAGGATCGCCTTGTTGCTCAGCACCATTTTCCATGCAGGCTCGGAGACGCGCCAGGGCTCGCCGATGAGGTGCGGGCTGAATTCCTCGTCAATGAGCCATTCCCACGGGTAGAGCTTGAAGAGAGTTTTGATCTGCTCGTTTTCCAGATCGACAAACGCGGAGCCATTCCAGCCGATCTCGTCCATGAAGAGCCGCTTCGTTTTCAACCCGGCCTGCACGGCGGTGTCTTCCATATAGACGGTGGTCGCGAAATCCTCGCTATGGTCCCGCACGCAGGCGAAATGCGTGGTACCGGTGATGCCAGCTTCCTTCCAGCGGGCGATGAGTTTTTCGTGGATGGAGTTGAACTGGTCGCGCTCGGGAAAGGTGTCCTCCAGCCAGTGCCATTGGATCACCGCCGCCTCGAGCAGCGACGTGGGGGTATCGGCATTGTATTCATACATCTTTGGCGGATGGGTGCCGTCGTAGCAGAGGTCAAACCGTCCATAGAGCGAAAGATCCTCGCGTTCCCATGAGTTCTTGATAAGCGGGACGAAGGCCGCAGGAATGCGGAAACGGGAGAAAAGATCGCGATCGATCACGCTCTGTACCGCCTCAAGACAGATGCGTTGCAGTTCATTCGTCGCGGCCTCAAGGATGTCGATCTCTGCCGCGGTGAACCGGTAGCAGACCGATTCATCCCAGTAGAGCGAATCTGCCGTGTGGAAAAGGAAGCCGAGTTTCTCGACCTTTTCCTTCCAATCCGGCCGGGGATCGATGGCGAACCGTTCCATGATTTATGAGCCTGAGTGACCGCCGCCACCGGAACCGTGGGAGCCGAAGCCGCCGCGGGAAACGCCCGAATGCGAGGAGCTGGAAAATGAATGACTGGAAAACCATCCATGCGATCCGCTCCACGAGGAGGAGCGCCAGTAATGCCACGACCACCAATGGTAGGAAGGCGAGTATCCGCCCGGGGTGGGGGAGGGACTGGGCGAACCCCAACCGTTACCCTGCTGCTGCGGCTGTTTATTGCACGCCGCGAGCACCACCGAGCCGGTGATCAATAACAGGACCTGTTTCGATTTTTTCAATGGTGATGTCTGTGAGGGATGAGCCCCGGGTTTATGAAACAGCCCTAGCTCATCGATGCCGCGATGATGTGGCAGATGCCGAGCACGATGGCGGCGCAGAGGATGCCTACCGCTATATTTTTCTCCTGGCAGATTTCTTTTTCCAGGTTGAACGGGGTGACAAGATCAAACAGCTTGAATCCGACGATCGCGAGCACGATGCCGATAAGGCCGAAAACGATGCTGGCGATCACAGCATGCAGAAAGCCGGTGGGGTGCCAGGGCGCGGCCGGGACTTCCTGGGCGGCGGCGTGGGCATTGGTCACTGCAAGAAATACCGACAGGATGCCGGCTATGGACATGATTCTGGATGTTTTGGAGTTCATGGGTACGGATGGTAGTCGAGCCGTGACAGAGAGCCATTATAAAATCACACATTGTTTATAAGTGCGGGCTACCGGCATTCGCTTGCGAATTTCGGAAATAAGTAATATTCAAGGGGAGTCCTTGAGCCTGCTGTTTTTTCCCTCCCCCCAATATGAATGAAAATAATCAAACCAAAGTCATCGGCATGGGCCTCGTGGGAGCTGCAGTCGGTGGAGTAATCGGATATTTTGCCTTTTTCTGGATTACGCGACAGGGCTTTTATGCGCTCGTGCTTCCGGGTGGCTTGCTGGGATTGGGTGCGGGGCTTTGTGCTCGCGGCAAATCGATTCCTCTGGCGGTGATCTGCTGTGTGGCTGCATTGATGCTGGGCATCTTTTCCGCATGGCGGTTTGCGCCGTTTATTGCAGATGCGGGTTTCGGGTATTTCATGGCGCATGTTTTGTCACTCCGGCCTGTCACGCTTGTCATGATCGCGCTGGGGGCATTCCTGGGTTACCGCCTTGCGCTCGGGACCGTGCAGAATCGGGAGACGCCGCCTGCAACGCCTTAGTTCTAAGATTTTATTCAACCTGTCTGTACAGGTGCGGCGCGCAACTCCTGCTTGCAGGGAGCGCGTGACCGTAGTTAGATTTGTGAAACGATGAAATTCCGCACTTATAAAAACACCGATTTGACCGTAAGCGAAGTGGGCTTTGGCATGTGGACGGTATCCACGGGATGGTGGGGACAGTTTACAGAAGGCGAGGCGCTTTCGCTCATGCGCAAGGCGTTTGACCTCGGGATCACACTATTCGACGCGGCCGATACCTACGGCAACGGTCTGAGCGAGGAATTGATCGCCAAGGCTTTCCCGGGCAATCGCGACGAGATCGTGATCGCGACGAAGATAGGCTACGATTTTGTGAATCACGGTGAGACACGCGGACGCGGGCAGCGGGAGATCCCGCATGACTTTTCACCTGCGGCGCTCGTGCGTGCGACTGATGCGGCTCTGAAGCGCCTGAAGACCGACCGCCTGGACCTCGTGCAGCTTCACAATATCCGCATGGATCAGGTGTATGACGACAAGATCTGGGACACCATGGAGCAGCTCAAGGGCGAGGGAAAAATTCGCCACTACGGCATCGCGCTCGGGCCCGCCGTGGGCTGGCTCTACGAAGGGGTGAACTGTATCAAAGAGCGCAACATCGCGAGCGTGCAGCATATTTATAACTTGATCGAGCAGCATCCCGGCAGAGCGATGCAGCAGGCCGCCATCGACGCAAAGAAGGACACGATGTTTATGATCCGCGTAACGCATTCCTCGGGGATGCTTGAGGGGCATTACACGGAGGACACGGTGTTCCCCGAGGGTGATCATCGCAGGCATCGCCCAAAAAGCTGGCTGGTCAATGGCGTGAAGAAAGTGGAGCAATTGCGGTTCCTGGAAAATGCGGACCGCACATTGGGCCAGGCTGCCATGCAATGGCTGCTCGCCGATCCGCTCATCGCCACCACGCTGCCTAATATTTACGAGGAGGCGCAGCTCATTGAATTCGCAAAAGCGCCGGATACCGCCATGCTTACCGAGGATGAAATGGCGCACATAGCGGAGCTTTATGCGCGGAATTTCGGCATAGAGGATGCAGAGGAACCGAAGTTCAAGGGGACGATGGAACTGGAAACCGCAGCGGCGTAATTCAGGACGGCTACGGCGTTTGTAAGGCACGCATTTTGAGGATCATTTGAAGGGCATAAATTCTGCTCTTTTATGCTTCCGTGCATTGACAAAGGCATTACATCTTTCGATATTAATTCATACATGAACCTCGATCTGGACAATATACTGGGCGATTGGCCTCATGAACCGGGCCAAATAAAGGTGCGGAAAATCCTCGGCAACGACGGCAAGGAGAAGCTGCAGCTAAGGATCGATCTAGGCTTGATCCAGATGGATGTGACCGGGCGCCCGGACGGCGTGAAACCGCATGGATGCGAGTCGTTGCTGACCTATCACCAGCAGCTCGCCAAAAAAAAGGAGCAAAGCAAGGAAACATGCATCCTTACTGCGGATGAATGCGGTGAACTCCAGCAGGAAGGCATCCAGTATTACCACCGCTATATCAGCTTCTTTCAGTTGAAGGATTACCAGGGGGTGATCCGCGACACGCAGCGGAATCTCGACCTTTGCACATTTGTCACCAAGCATACCGACCATGAGGAACTGGCGTGGTCGCTGGAGCAATTCCGCCCGTATATACTGATGATGAATACACGCGCCAAGGCTTCCATCGAGCTGGAGCGCGATGATTATGCCGCCGCCATACGGCACATCGAGCAGGGTAAGGAGAGATTGCTCACATTTTACCAGGAGACAGGCAATCCCGAGATGGCTGCGAAGAGCCCCGAAATCACATTTTTGGAGGAATGGCTGGAGGAAGTGAGGGCAAAGCGGCCGCTCACCAAACTGGAAATCATGCAGCGCGACATGGAAAAAGCGATTTCCATGGAGGCGTACGAGCGCGCAGCAGAGTTGCGCGACAAGATCAAGGCATATAGAACAAGGGAATGATCGTAAAAAAAGGCGGAGGGATGCGGCGTTCTCTTTCGCGTGTCGTGCGCCTTTTTGAAGTGGCATTTTTATTGTTGCCTGCGTTTTTTTTACTCAGTTCGTGCGATAACGATCCGCAGCCGAAGCCATTGCACGACAAGAAGCCGGATGGTTCGACATGGATCGTGCGTTATTCCTCGTTTCCGGAGGATCCGCGTTCGCTTGATCCCCAAGTGAGCTACGACACCTTGGGACATGCGGTGGATTCGCCTATCTATGAGACGTTACTGGATTACACTCCGTTCAAGCCCGACACCTATGAACTGGAGCCATGCCTTGCGGAAGCGATGCCTGAGCGGAAGCAATTGCCCGGCGGTCGGGAAAGCTACCTTATCCACCTGAAAAAGGGCCTCTATTTTCATGACGATGCCTGTTTCGAGGCGACACATGGGATCGGGCGCGAAGTGGTGGCGGAGGATGTTGCCTACGCCTTCAAGCGCATCGCAGATCCCAAGGTGGAGTGCCCGGTGTTCTCGACATTGGAGGATTACATCGTGGGGCTTCACGAGGCTTACTCCGATGCAAAGAAGAATGGTTTTTTCGCTTATGAAAAACCGCTGGCGGGAGTCACCGTGGTGGACAAATACACGGTGCTCCTGACCATGACGAAAGCCTACCCGCAGATCAAATACTGGCTCGCGATGGCCTTTACCGCTCCGGTCCCGCATGAAGCGGTGGATTACTACGACGGTGTCGCGCATGCTGGAATAACACGCGAACAGTTCAAGTTTCATCCTGTGGGCACGGGGCCCTACCAGCTTGTGGAATGGCGGCGCGACAGCCTTATCCGGCTGGTGAGATTCCCCCGGTATAATGCGACCAAATTTCCCTCGGAAGGCTGGCCGGCGTCCGACGATGCGCGCTTCAAGCCATTTGCAGGAAAGCCGCTGCCGTTGATAGACGAAATCCAGATGAGAGTCATCCACCAGGCGATTCCTGCGTGGGTGCTTTTCCGCCAGGGATATCTCGACGGGTCGGGTATCGGCAAGGATGTGTTTAACACTGTGCTGGACACCGCGCGGGAGTTGACGCCCGAGTTCAAGAAACGGGGGATCGTGCTGCACAAGGATCCTTTACCGGATACGGGCTATCTTATTTTCAACATGGAAGATCCCACATTTGGGAAAAACAAAAAGCTCCGCCAGGCGATTTCGAGTGCCTTCGACGAGGATTTTGCAAACGAGGTGTTCAGCAACGGCATCCAGATTAATGCGCAGGAACTGCTGCCGCCGGGCTTGTTCGGTTATCAGCCTGAATTGAAAAATCCCTACAAACAACACGATCTTGCACTCGCAAAAAAGCTGATGGCAGACGCGGGCTACCCCGGGGGCCGCGATGCAAAGACGGGCGCGCAATTGCAGTTGACACTCGATGTTGCTACGGGGGATGCGACATCGAGACAGTATGCCGAGTTTCAGAAAGGCCAGATCGAGCAGCTCGGCATCCAGGTCAAGGTTTCCGAGAACTTGTGGGATCGTTTGCAGGATAAAATGATCAACGGGCAGTTCCAGCTTGTCGGTTCGGGTTGGGAGGCGGATTACCCGGATCCGGAGAATTTCTATTTTTTGTTCTATAGTAAAAATATTCCGCCACAGGGCAGTAATTACTGCCGTTATTCGAATCCCGATTTCGACCGCACATTCGAAAAAATGTGTACCATGGATAACACACCGGAACGTCTGGAACTGGTCCACAAGCTTACCGCGATAATGAATGAGGATTGTCCCTACGTGCTCCTGTCACACGCCGTCGCCTTCAGTCTGGCACAGCCTTGGGCCCCGCGCATCCCGTCGAACCCACTGGCTGCCTACACGGCCGTAAAGTATGCGACAGTGGATGTAGGCATGCGTGATGCGGAACAGCGAAAGCTGAACAGTCCTGTTCTCTGGCCGCTGGCAGCCGGAGCATTTTTCATCGCAGCCTGCGCAGCTTATGGCATTATCTGGAACTTGAGGCGCAATGTTTAGCTACATCATCCGTCGCATTCTTTACGCAGTGCCGATCCTTTTCGGAGTATTGGTAATTACATTCCTGCTTTTTTACGTCGTGCATACGCCTCGCTCGATGGCGTTCCAGATTCTGGGACCGAAAGCCCGCCCGCAACAGATTCAGGATTGGCTGCACAATCGGGGCTTCGACAAGGCAATGCTAATAGACTTGTCCGGCACGAGGATCGGTGCAGCATACGCGCGGTGCGTGGAACTTCTTTCAACGATTCCAAAACTCTATTTGCGGTTGACCAAGCATTCATTGCCGACTGGTGGATTGAAGGAGAGGCTGATGGATTTCGCGTTTCCTTTGACGCCCGGCGGACGGGGAACCAGCATATTCGACTCGCAGTTTTTTCATCACATCAAATCGCTTGCCGTTTTCGATTTTGGTAAATCCCTAAAGAACGACGAGCCGATCATCGGCATGTTCAAGCGCGGCGCGATTCCTTCGTTGCTGATCACCGTTCCCGCATTTTTCCTGGGCATCACGCTGGCTATCATGGTTGCATTGTTTCTGGTTTTTGTCCGCGAGTCATTGCTCGATGTCACCGGCACCGTGCTTTGCGTGGTTTCCATGAGCATACCGGTCATGGTGTACGTGATTTTCGGACAATGGCTTTTTGCCACGCAGTGGAGATATGTTCCCGCATTCGGCTTCATACCCGGCGGCTTCTCGATGCTGCGGTTTATTGCGCTCCCGGTCTGCATCATGGCGTTTGCCGGCATCGGCTCCGACATCCGGATGTATCGCGCGATTTTTCTGGAGGAGGCGAGGAATGATTACGTCCGCACTGCGTATGCCAAGGGGCTTTCGTCACGCCGCGTGCTGTTGGTGCACGTGTTGAAAAACGGGATGATCTCGCTCATTACATTGGTCGTCTCGTCGCTCCCTTTGTTGATCATGGGCAGCCTTGTGATCGAGGATTTCTTTGGTATTCCTGGTCTTGGCAATATGATGATCAATGCAATCCATTCGGCTGATTTTACCGTGATCATGGCGGAGGTTTATATCGGTTCGCTGCTGTTTTTATTCGGGTTGATCCTCACGGATATCTGCTACGCAATCGCGGATCCACGCATTCGCCTGAACTGATATGGACCTTTTTTTCATGATCATACAGGACATCGCGGTGGTCGCCGTGATTACGGCGGTTTTCTGGGGCGCCCTCAAATTTTCACGGAGCGATCGCTGGCAACGGGCATTGAAGCGCTTTTTTAGCGATCGTCTTGGCGTTGTAATGCTGGGGGTGATCTCGATTTATTTCGTTGTCGGAATTTCCGATCTGGTTAAATTGCCGGTGAAAGATCCCTCGGGCCGCTACATCAGCCTGCTCGACGAATGTTTTCGCAACGTTCCGGCAGAGAAAAACTTCAGCGCGCCACTGGCCCATACCACCTATTCCGTGAGCCGAGCTCTGCCTCTGAAAGGCATGCATCTGCTTGGCACCGACCAACTCGGAAAGGATGTGCTGAGACAAACCATGAAAGGTTGCAGCACCGCGATGCTCATCGGGACAATTACCAGCCTCATCTACATTCCCATCGGGATCATCTTGGGAATCGTTGCGGGATACTACAAGGGATGGGTGGACGATGTGATCCAATACATCTACAGCACCCTGGCCTCCATTCCCGGCATTCTCCTGCTCATTGCGTTGCTATTGGTCATGGGCAAGGGGGTTCTCCAGATCTCATTCGCGCTCGGTATCACTGGCTGGATCGGCCTTTGCCGGTTATTGCGCGGCGAGACATTGAAACAAAGCGAGCGCATTTATTGCGAGGCCGCGCGCGCGCTTGGTCAGAGCAATGCCAACATCATTTTCCGGCATATTCTCCCGAATGTCATGCACCTCGTTCTCATCAGTTTTGTTCTGGGATTTTCCGGCATTGTGCTTACGGAATCCATTCTTAGTTACCTCGGGGTCGGCATGCCCATCGGCACGGCTTCATGGGGCGTGATGATTGATTCGGCACGTATGGAACTCAGCCGCGATCCGGCGGTCTGGTGGAATATCGGCGCGGCTACGGGCGCCCTGTTTTTTCTGGTGATTTCATTGAATTTGCTTGGCGATTCCCTCCGTCGCGCGTTTGATCCCAAGGCGGCATGAACGAACAAACTCCACTGCTCTCGGTCAAGGATCTCTTCATCCGCTTTGAGACGGAAAATGGCAATGTGGATGCCGTAAAGGGCATCTCGTTTGACATCCACGCCGGCGAGACGCTTGCCATCGTGGGCGAAAGCGGCAGCGGCAAGAGCGTGACGGCTTTGTCCATGACCCGACTCATCCCGGAGCCTCCGGCCCGCTATGTTTCCGGGGAGATTTTGCTCAATGGCAGGGACGTTTTAAAAATGTCACCCCGCGAACTGCGCTCGATCCGAGGCTCACAGATCGCGTATATTTTCCAGGAGCCCTCCACTTCGCTGAATCCCGTCTTCACCATCCGCAATCAAATCGCGGAGGCGATCCGGCTGCATCGCCCGGAGGTGAAAAATATCAACGAGGAAATCATCAAGTGGCTCGACCTCGTAGGAATCGTCGAGCCGGAAAAACGCATGTGGGACTACCCGCACCAGTTGAGCGGCGGCATGCAGCAGCGCGCCATGATCGCCATGGCCCTGAGCTGCCAGCCCGTCCTCCTCGTCGCGGATGAGCCAACCACCGCGCTCGATGTCACCATCCAGGCGCAGATCATGACCCAGTTGCGCGAGCTGAAATCCCGCCTCAAAATGTCGATCATCCTGATCACGCACAACTTCGGCATTGTAGGCGACATCGCTGACCGCGTCGCCGTCATGTTCCGCGGTAAGATCGTCGAATACGGCGAAACCAAAAGCATCCTCACAAACCCGCAGCACCCCTACACCAAGGCATTGATTGAATGCATCCCGCAACTGGGTGCCGGCAAAAAACGCCTCACGACCATCGACCACGCCTCACTTCCGTCCTGAATCATTAATTCAAAATTGGAAGTTGGAAGTTCAACGTTGGATTTTTTTGGCTACCGCCCAATCCGCGCCAGTTTGGAAACCTTCCGTAACAGACTCTGAGCTTCCGCAATCCCCATCAACCAGGTGATCGTCCCGTAAATAGCCCCGAAGACCGTGAGCAATATGGCAAGGCTGAACCAATGCGGAGTGGCCGGAACAAATTTTGTAGCTGCAAAACCCCACAAACCCGAAAACAAAGCCGCACCCCATATTTGGAGCGTCAGACCCGCAGGCAGTGATGTGCTGCCGATGCGTGATTGCATCGCTTTCTTCAGCAATAGAAATTCAATCCACCCCGCGATCCCTGCCGAGAGCGTCAATCCCATGGCTCCAAGGCCGAGTTCGATGCCGGGAAGCGCCGGTTCGGGCAGATGCAAAGTCTTGAGAAGCGCAGTATTCAGCAGCGGCCGCAGCGGAAACGCAAAAAGCACGCCGAGTACTCCCGTAAGCGTCACCCGCACAATCGCGTATCGCAGCGGCGTCTTCGTATCTTTCAGCGCGTAAAACGCGGAGGAATAAAGTCTCCCCCAGGTAGCCGCAAGCAGCCCCACTGTTGACCCCATGAGGATGTATGAAACATACAAGGTGTCCTGCTTGCCGAAATCGCCCGTCTGTATTATCCCAGCCACGATAAATTTTCCCAGCAGCAGGAATCCCGCAACGGTCGGGATGATGTAATAAGCAATCGTCCTTTGCCCCGCAATCAGTCTCCCTCTGAGCTTGGCGTAAATCTCCTCCTGCGTGCCGGTCGAGCGCGACATCTCCGGAAGTTCCGCAGCCGCGACCGACATCCCGAATAGCCCGATCGGTAACAGATAAATAGTCTGTGCATAGCTCAGGCCCGAAACTGCGATGGATCCGAGGAAACTGGCGATGATGCCGTCCAGATATGCGCTCAACTGCACCACTCCGCGGCTGATCACGATCGTGCCGAAGCTCGAAAAAATATCACGCACCGGGCGCAGTGCGATATTGATGGCAAAGGCGATCTCCGCGCCGACCGGGCGCCCGTCAGCGTGTTTTTTCAGAAAAATGAATGGCAACTGCACGGCAAACTGCAGCACGGCCCCGGCGACCGAGCCCCATGCAAGGGTGATCGCCAGCGTGGATTGATCCTGATGCCCGCCGAAAACCAGCATCGTCCCGATCATGAGCACATTCCAAAAAACCGGCGCGACATAGGAGATGAAAAACATCCGGTGGCTGTTCAGGATTCCCAGGCACCATGCCGATAAAACCAGCACACCACTTCCGGGAAACATGATCTGCACGAGATGCACCGTCAGCGTCCTTTGCTCGCCGTGGAATCCGGGGGCGACCAGATCGACGAATACCGGGGTGAGCAGGACCCCGAGCAAAACAATGCCGCTTACCACGAGCGCAAGCATACTGGCGACAATTCCCGCAACACGCCCCGCCAGTTCGTTTTCCCCCTCAGCCAGCAGCCGGGAGTAAACAGGGATGAACGAAGCTGAGAGCACTCCTTCTCCAAAGAGGTTTTGAAGGAAATTCGGGATCCTGATCGCCGCCTTGAAAGCTCCCGCCGCCATGGAATTTCCGAAATAATGCGCAAAAACCCGCTCCCGGATCAGTCCGGCAATCCTGCTGAAAAGGATTCCGATTCCCACCCACAAGGCCGAGTTTTTTGGGGCAGGGGATTTCTTGCCTGATGGCGTAGCTGTTTTCGTAGGAGTTGGCTTGTCGGACGGCGGCATGGTTGCTGGAATTCAGAAAATTTCAGAATCGGAATTTCAATTCCTTCAAATACAGCCACCCTCCAAAAAGTGAAGGTTTTTCGCCTGTCAGCTGGATTTATCGTTTCCTTTTACACCTGATATCCATCGTATTGGGGTAGATCATCCGTGATCTCAAACCATGGAGCCTTGTCGGCAACAAAAATATGCGCCGTCGGTCGGATGGTCGGGTCATCCACCAGTGTCCCCAAAGTGACATGCACGAAAGCCCCATCGCGGACGACAGAGTACAAAAGCGAGCCGCATACCTTGCAATGGACGTCATGGTTGGCATTTGCGTCGCCATAAATCAAAACCCGCTCTTTGCCCTTTGCGACAGCCAGCTTGCCGCGCTCGATCCCGGCAAAAGCCTTGAAAGCCGAACCCGTCGCCCTGCGGCAATCGGAGCAGTGGCAATTCAAGGCATACATGAATTCATCCGCCACAGCATACTCGACCGCCCCGCACAGGCACTTTCCGGCGAGCATTCGTCTGCGAGTCATGTAGTCCAGAGTATTCAGAACTTAATTATTTCGCTTAAACTTACATATAATGAAAATATTCCTTGCTTTCACGCATCAGCTATGATAGTTTGATTATATGGATATTTGTAGCACAAAGCGAGGGCGGGGGAGGTTTGTGATTAATCTCTTCCTTTTAATTAAATCAAAGTACCGCGAGACAAGCGCGCTTTTTTTAATCCTGAATAAACCCAGCTAATTCAACTTCATTTTAAAATCTTTAACCGTCCGGCCAAGTCCGGGTAAGTCCCAGTAAGTCCGACCATTCCTTAATGATTCTTAAAAGCCAAACAATGAGCACAATTTCTCATCCTTCAAAAACCGGCACCGCTTTTCACTGCAATCCACTCGGTTATATCCAGCATTGGCTCGTAAGCGGCCTTTCGGAAACTCTTTACGATGGACCGCGGGCCGAGGAAGAAGTCTTGCGCCGTGAGGGACTCGATTACAACAGGATCAAGGCCGCGCCTCCATCCTCCGCTTCGCTCAACGCCTCGGGGCCATTTGGGCAGCCATGGCGCTTTTACTATCCGGGGCAGAACTTTTTCGTGGAGCACTCGGCATTTTACTTCGGCCTCACCGTCATCGATTCCTACGCCTTCGTGGAAGTGGAATCCCCCGATGACTCGCAACGCGAAGCTCTTCTCTGGGTTTCGGGCGCGGCCGATCTGTGGGTGAATGATGCGCATATCACGCGGTTTGTCGTCGCCCGCTACATGAATCCCGATTCCCAGAAAGTCGTGCTTCCTCTACGCCGGGGCATCAACCGCATCTGCGTCCAGCTTCGATGCTTCGGCGTCCGGGATAGTCGCAACCTTTTCGGGCTTCAATTGATCGATCCGGAAGGGCTCTCCGTTCACATCCCGGGTGGCGACTCCATGGTCGGCGCGGCAACATGGCTGGACAGCGTCCAAACAGACGGCCGAGAACGTATCGTCTCATCCGTTCCCGCGCCAGAAGGTGCCTCGATCACAATTTCCGGCGCCGCCCCGATTCCATGGCCCGCTGGTTCTACAGCCCTCTCATTGGCGAAAATCAATCCATTCCATCTCACGGTAAAGGTCGAGGCGGATGCCCAGACCATGCGCCGTCTGCTGGAAATTCCAGCCAATCGTCCAGTCGTAAGCACGGAAATTCCCGGTGACCTTCGCAAAGCCCGCCTCGAGTTCATCGCCAGGCTGGGCACAGGGAATCTCACCGGGCTTCCACTGAGGAGGGAGTATCTCCCGTTTCTGGCCCGTAAATTATTGGGCCGTTCATTGGAAACCGACCCCGCGAAACTCGATGCAATCCTCGGCTTTATCGATGGGCGGGGGGATTGCGCCGATTTCGCGCTCGCAACGATACTGCGCCTCGCGGCATTAGGCCTGGCAACTCCGGAGGAATCCGTAAAAATCCGGCGCACCGCGTTGTCATTCCGCTATTGGGACGATGAGCCCGGTTGCGATGCCATGTGCTACTGGAGCGAGAATCACAGTCTGCTATTTCACGGCTGCCAGTTGATCGCAGGCCGTCTTTATCCCGGCGAATTTTTCTCAAATTCCAATCGCACCGGCGAAGCCCAGGCAGCATTGGGCCTCACTCGCTGCCGGGCCTGGTTCGACCGCGTCGAGCCGCGCGGACTCGAGGAATTCAACAGCGGCACCTATCTCCCCATCACCATTGGCGCGCTGTTGAACGTATTGGATTTTTCCGGCGATGCCACATTGTCGGAACGCGCCGCACGGCTTCTGGATCGAATCTACGAGGACCTCGCGCTCCATGCCTTCGAGGGCGTGGTGGTCAGTCCCCAGGGCCGCGTCTATCGCAACGTCCTCTATCCGCAGGAATCGGGAACGCAGGCGCTCCTCTCCGATGCCACCGCCAAGGCGCCACCGGATTTCCCCGCATTTTCAAATCACGTCCCGTCCGAGAGTTGGACAGGCGACTGGCTTGTCTATACCGCCAGCTCGCAAAACTATCGTCCGCCGGCTCATTTCGAAGCGCTCATGGACGAGCCCGTTTCAAGGCAATACAAGCGGGGAGATGCGGAAATCATCCTTCACAAGACGCCTTCCTACTTGCTCGCCTCGCTTGTAGTTCCTTCATTGTCCGCGACAGTGGGGGAAAAGCATTCCCATATCCTTCCCGGCATGGCCGGTTATCAGATGCTTCTCTGGCAGGCGACACTGGGGAGGGAATGCCACGTCTTCGTCAATCATCCCGGCGCCAGTTTCGATGAAAGCAAATCCCGGCCCGGCTATTGGTATGGCGACGGCGTCCTGCCGCGATTGCGCCAACGGGGTGGGGTGATCCAGATGATCTACAATATCCCCGACGGATCGAAGCCGCCGCTCAATCTTGCGCCGAAAGAATGGAATACACTCTCTCCCGAAGGCGACCCCCAGAGTTTTGATCTGTATCCCATTCCGTTTACGCATGTTCACTGGCCTTCAGATGCCTTCGATCACCAGGAAACCCGTGGCCACTGGCTGTTTGGTCAGAAAAATAACGGCTGCATCGCGGTATGGTGCAGCGAAGTATTGATCCCGCATCACGACGTCCTCACAGGCCGTGAATTCCAGGCGCGCGCCTGCCGCTCTGCATGGATGGCCATCTGCGGCAGCATTCAGGAACACGGCGGCTTCGAGTCATTCATCAATTCCTGTATCGCCCGCCATCCGGAATTCGACGCCGCAACGCTTGTGCTACAAACGAAAGGCGAAGATATGCTCGTTTGGAAAAACCAATAATCCTTGATGGGAATTCGGAAGCCTGCTTTCATAAAAGTCTCAAGAGGTTTGGTGACTTTTTCAACTTGGAAACCGTCATATGGGAGATCTGCTACAAATAACCAGGGCTGCCGCATTGCTCTTGGAAAGCTGATTGATGCATCGCACTACTTCAACCAAGGCATCCGATGCCAGCCGCGGAAACTCGTCCCACAACGGGATGAAGGCGACTGGTGACGAGGAAAACTGGGTGAACCGGTGGCGGAAGCCCCGGGGTTCACGGGCCATCGTCCTGGGTTTCCTCATCCTCGCGTCGATTACTGCCATAGGGATGGTGGTTTATTGGACGGGCGGGACGCGTTTCGTGTGGGCTCATCTGATGTATCTGCCCATCATTGTGGCAGCGGCTTGCTTTGGCGTTTACGGGGGCATGTCTGCAGGTTTGGTGGGTGCTTTTATCCTAGGGCCTTATATGCCATTGGACGTGGCGGATGGCGTGCCGCAGACCATGTCCAACTGGATGTTCCGCATCGTGTTTTTCCCCCTGGTGGGGATGTTGAGCGGTCTGGTTTCAAGGTTCCTTAACGAACGGATTGACCGGCTCAAGGAAACCAAGGGGCAAATCCAATACATCCTCGATAACACCAGGGACGTCATCTTTCAGACAGACCTTAAGGGGAATTATATTTACGGCAACGCTGCGGCGGAGCGGATGACTGGCTATCCTCTGCCGGAACTTTTGCGGATGAACATGATGCAACTGCTGGCGCCGGAGCACCACGCGCTGGTGAGCGGGCGTTTGCGGCAGCGGCTGGCTGATGGAGTGGAAAAAAAGACGTATGAATGTGAAATCCTGCACAAGGAAGGCCGCCGGATCTGGGCGGAAGTGACCACCCGCGACGTTTTGAACCAGGAACACCAGATTGTCGCCATTCAGGGCGTGGCCCGCGACATCACCGAGCGGAAACACACAGAGCGGCGCATCCGCCTGTTGAACCGGGTATATGCCGTGTTAAGCGGCATCAACGAACTGATTGTGCGCGAAAGGGATATCCAGAAAATGTTTGAAGGCGCCTGCCGCATCGCCGTGGAAAAGGGCAGTGTGCGTCTGGCCTGGATCGGATTGCTTAAGGCTCCGGATCAGCCGATCCAACTGGCCGCGCACGCCGGTGCCACACCGGACACACTGGCGGCCCTCCAGCAGGTTTTTACCAATCCCGCACTCGGTTGCGCATTTACGAAACGGGCATTGGAGACAGGCAGGTATTCTGTGTGTAACGATGTGTTACGCTCTCCGGAATCCGCTCCCTGGCGGGCGCTTGCCTTGGAGCGGGGCTACCTGTCGCTGGTATCCCTGCCCCTGAACGTGAACGGGCTGCGGGCGGGCGTGTTCAACCTCTACGCCGGGGAGGAGGGTTTCTTCGACGCCGACGAATTGCGCCTGCTGGACGAACTGGCGACGGACATTTCCTTCGCGATGGAAGTAAGTCAGCAGGAAGTCGAGCGCAGGCGGGCCGAGGAGGAGCTGGGACAGCATCGTCATCATCTTGAAGAGCTCGTTTACGAACGCACGACCGATCTGGAGAAAACCCGCGACGACCTGGCCGCGGCCAAGGAGGCGGCAGAGTCCGCAAACCGCGCCAAGAGCATGTTTCTCGCCAGCATGTCGCACGAAATCCGCACGCCGATGAACGCCATTCTCGGCTTCGCCCAGCTTCTCGATCGCGATTCTTCCCTAAGCCAGCAGCACCGGAAATACCTCGACACCATTCGCCGCAGCGGTGAGCACCTTCTCGATCTCATCAATGATATTCTCGAAATGTCAAAGATCGAAGCCGGCCAGATCACGCTCCGTCCCGGCACGTTCAATCTTCACCGCCTCCTGACTGACGTCGAAAGCCTTTTCCATTTCCGCACCGACGCCAAAAACATCCAGTTCTCCGTGGAAATGGCCCCGGGCGCCCCGCCGTTGGTCACCTCGGACGAAGGTAAACTGCGCCAGGTGATCATCAATCTGGTCGGCAACGCCGTGAAATTCACGGAGCGGGGCCGGATTGTTGTGATCGCCACGGGGGAGCAGCAAGGAAAACGCCTGCGGATCGAGGTGCGCGACACAGGCCCCGGCATCAGTGGGGAAGAACAAAAACGGTTGTTTAAATCCTTTGAACAAACAAGCGCCGGGCATCGTGCGGGAGGCACCGGGCTCGGCCTGGCTATCAGCCGCGAGTTCATCCGGTTGATGGGGGGAGACATCCATGTCCAAAGTGAAGTCGGAGTGGGCTCGACATTTTGGTTTGAAATTCCTGTCGGAATCGCGCTGCCGGTCATGGAAGAAGCCTGCGAAGGCCTCCATCACCGGCGCGTGGAGAAGCTCACCCCCGGCCAGCCGGAGTTGCGTATTCTTATTGCCGACGATACGCAGGAAAACTGCGAACTGCTCTTTCATCTTCTTGAGCCAATGGGGTTCCAGACGAAAGCCGTCGGAGATGGCGAGCAGGCAGTCGTCGCCTTTGAACAATGGCGGCCCCATGTGGTTCTGATGGATTTGCGCATGCCAAAAATGGATGGCCTGGAAGCCATGCGGCAGATTCGCAGGCTCCCCAGCGGGAATGAGCCATGCATGATCGCCCTCACCGCCAGCGCCTTTTTCGATAACCGTGACGATGCGATTGCCGCCGGGGCGACCGATTTTCTTGGCAAACCATTTCGCGAACATGAGCTTTTCGCGATGATCCGGAAATACACCGGCTGCCAGTTCCTCTACGCGGACGAAGCGCAAGTCGGAAAAGCACCCTTGGATCTGGATCAGGGAAGCATCGCCGCTGCGTTTCCCGAGGAGCTTGCCAATCGTATTTACCATGCATCCCTCGACCTGGACATCGAAAAAGTCCTCGCCTTGCTGGGGGAAGCCGAGCCACTGGCGCCGGAAATAGTGCGGGAACTCCGCGCCCGCGCTGAACGATTCGATTTTCAAAATCTTCTTCAACTATTTCAGCCCGCAACCATGCCAAAATGAAAGATTCCGCCAAAGCCGACATCCTTATCGTGGACGACACTCCCGCGAATCTCCAGCTCCTCTCCGGAATGTTGAAAGACTACGGTTACAAAGTCCGTCCCGCGCTCAGCGGCGAACTGGCCCTGCAGGCTGCCCGCCATTCACCGCCCGATCTGATCCTGCTCGATATCACCATGCCCGGCCTCTCCGGCTACGACGTCGCGGAGCAGCTCAAGCAGGACGAAGACCTTCAGGATATTCCCATCATCTTTATCAGCGCCCTCACGGAAACTCTGGACAAGGTTCGCGCCTTTGCTCTCGGCGGTGTGGATTATGTGACCAAACCGTTTCATTACGAGGAAGTCGCGGCGCGGATCGAAACCCATCTCAAGATTCGCCGCCTCCAGGTCGCACTGGAGCAGAGCAACAACGATCTCAAGCATAGCAATGATGAGCTTAACAGGCTCCAGGTCTTGCGTGACAACCTGGTCCACATGATCATCCACGACATGAACTCGCCGCTCGCAGCCATCATTGGCTTCATCGGCCTGTGCGAATCCAGCGACAAAATTCCGCCGGATATTTCGGTGTACCTTGCCCACGCCCTCAGTGCCAGCAACAGCCTCGCGGAAATGGTGCGTTCCATGCTCGATATTTCCAAAATGGAAGCAGGCCAGTTGAAACTGGATCGCAACGATTGCGACCTGGCCGCAATTGTCCATGAAATATTCGGTCGGTTTGAATCCCTGCGAAAAAATCGGCGTTTTGAAATCGATCCCCCCGGACAACCCCTCGTCGCCTCCGTGGATCGTGATCTCATCAACCGTGTTCTGCAAAATCTGGTCGGCAACGCGCTCAAATTCGCGCCCGATGACAGCACGGTGCGGATTGCCCTGCAAACCACGGGAGCCATGGCGCGGGTCTCTGTCATGGACTCAGGCAAGGGGATTCCATCTGAATACCACGAGCGTATTTTTGAAAAGTTCGGCCAGGTTCAAAAAGTCGGCCCGCGCGTTGGTACAGGCCTCGGCCTCACATTCTGCAAATTGGCCGTCGAAGCTCATGGCGGATGCATAGGAGTCAAAAGCGAAGTGGGTAAAGGCAGCTCCTTTTGGTTTGAGGTGCCGGTCCACTCCGGGAGGTAGATTCACAGCTGCATGTCGATTTATTTTTTCGTTACACATGGATGATACAGTCCACAACATATGTTCCCGCAGTCATTGGTAGTCCAACAAGCCTCTGGACGTTAAATTATGTATTGGACAATTTTGTTCTGTGCGTGAATTCTTGGCTCGGGTCATCAGGGAACTATGCGGCGCATTCCTATTTTCACTTCCGGCGAAACTTCACTCCTTGGCTGACCATGGAACCGGATTCCACAACACCACCTTCAAGGGATGTTGAAATCGGCCGCACGATGGCCTCTCCGGAAATCAATCGTGGTGACGACATGGAGTGGCGGGAATATCTTTTCTTTCGCGAGGAACTGCGTCACGAAGACAACCTGATCAACCAGCGCGTTTCGTGGCTGGTTGGCTCCCAGGCTTTTCTCCTTGGGGCCTTTGCCACTCTGATCACCTCCACCCTCAAAATGTCTGATCTGGGTGGTATTCGAAATTACATGCTTGTCGGCCTGCCTGTGGCTGGGATCACGGGGGTGCTGGCTAACTATGTCACAATCCTGGGAGCGGTGTTGCACATTCGGGGTGTCAGGCGGCTCGTGGCGGACAAACGCACGTTACAAATGCCTTCGCTTGGGAAATGGCACGGCCTTCAACTGCGCATGGGACTATTCGGTCCTTTGGTGACTCCGCTCATCTTCCTCGCCTTCTGGACTGTCATCTTAATAAAAATCGGATGAAATATTTTTCCATGATCAAGCAGTCCTTCGTAGCCCCGCCCCGGGCTCTGTCGGGCGGCTTTTACGCAGCCATCATTTCTCTCTTCCTCTTCGGAGCCAGGGCTCCCGGAGCGGACACCGCGCCGCCTTCCCCCGGGAAATCATGGGCTCCCCAGGGGCTGGAAAAATATGAGCAGGAACTGGCCCGGGAGGGTTCACGCCAGAAGCCGGGTGTGGCCGAAGTTCAGATCGATCCGAAAAAAATCTACGATCTCCCGGAGTTGATCGACATCGCGGAGCGGAATAATCCAGAAACGCGTGTCGCATGGGAACACGCCCGGGAAGCCGCTGCGGCTGTGGGCCTCAGCAAAAGCGCCTACTACCCGTATCTCGCGGCATCGGCTGCCTCGGGCTACGAGCGCGCGTTCCTTCCCTTTCCCACCCTCAAGCAATCTGCAGGAGGGCAGGTGACGGTCACGGGCGGAAGTGCGCTGCCCTCTGATTTTACGACATCACGCGCCACGCTCACCGTGAAATGGCTTCTCGTTGATTTCGGCCAGAGGCGCGCTGCCGTGGACGCGGCGGGCCAACGGTTGATGATGGCCAATGTCGGCTTCAACGCGACGCACCAGTTGGTCGTTTTCAATGTAACACAGAAGTTTTACGCCCTTGGTAATGCGCGGCAGAGGGTGGAAGATTGCAGGAGCGCCTTGGAATCTGCGCAAACCGTCGAACGGGCCGCCAGGGCGCGGCTGGATCAAGGCCTCGCAGTCAAGACCGAATATCTTCAGGCACAGCAGCAGACCGCTCAGCGTGCATTTGAATTGGATGCTGCGCTCGGGCTCGCGAGCGATGCCCTTGTCGGGCTCGTTGAGAGCCTGGGACTCCTCCCGACCATCCAGCTTCGTGTAGCCGACGATGTTGGCAAGCCGCTTCCCGTGCTGCCTGAACATTCCCTGGATGGATTGATCGACATGGCACTCTCGCAGCGCTCGGATCTCATCGCCAAACTCGCCAATCTTCATGCCAGGGAAGCCGAATTACGCGAGGCGCGTGCGGAGTATTATCCAAAAATCTCCGTTGATGGAAATGTGAGTGAAACAAGACTCGAGGTGAGTATGGCGAACTCACCCTATTTCGGTAGCACCGAGCCCGTTTACGGAGCCCGTATCGCGGTCGAACTGCCCATCTTCGATGGTTTTGCGCGGCGGGAGAAGGTGCATGCGGCGGAAGCCGGGCTCTCCGCTGCGGAAAGCGAGCTCGCCGGCGCACGCGATGCGGCCGTAAGGGAAGTTTGGAAAGCGTACACCGATTTCAAAACCGCTCTTCACAAGCAGGATTCCGCGGAGAAATTGCTGGTGGCCGCAAAAAATGCCTATGACGCGGTATTTGACTCTTACAAGCACGGGTTGGGCACTTATGTCGAGGTTGCCAGCGCGCAAAGTAATCTCACGATGGCACGCGGCGTGGAGCATGACACACGTTCGGCCATTTTCGAAACCGCCACGACACTCGCGCTCGCTGTAGGTGAGCTCGCAAAACCTCATTCTTCACCGACAGGCGCACGCCGATGAAAAACTACACACTCACTCCGGCTATCATGGTGTTTCTCGTTTCGGGCCTTGCTCTCTCCGGTTGCGCTTCCGCCTTTCATTCGCCGAGCCTGGATGTATTGGGATCCTATTTTCCAGCCTGGCTCGTTTGTATTGTTTGCGGACTAGCTGTTTCGCTCGTCCTTCACCAGGTGTTCATTGCGCTTAAACTGGATGCCTGGCTGCGACCGGCACTGCTGGTTTACTTATGCCTGTTGATCACATGCACGCTTCTTATCTGGCTCGCGCTTTTTAAAAACTAAACCGTCTATGAACGACCAAAAAGCTCCCAATAATCCAACCGCTGAATCCGGGAGCCCAAATCCGGCTCCGGCAAAAATCAAACCCGCGGATGAACCCGCTCCAAAGCCGGTTGCGATGAGCAGGGGAGGTGAACCGGTAACGCGTAAGGCGCTCGGGAGGATTCTCAGCCTGGCAATCGTTTTCGGTGCTGTAGTCCTCATCTTTTACGTTTGGGGTGTTATCGAACGGCATCCCCGGACCGACGACGCCACGGCGCGCGCAAATGTGGTGGGGATCGTTCCCCAGGTTCGGGGTCGTATCGTCAAGCTGAACGTGCAGGATAACCAGGAGGTGAAGGAGGGCGATCTGCTGTTTGAAATTGACCCGGAAGATTACCAACTCGCATTGCAAAAGGCCCGGTCTGCGCTTGATTCCCTCGATCAGCAGATCGAGGTGGCCCGCGCCCAGGACGACGAGCTGAAATTTGCAGTGAAGGCCGCGGAAGCCCAACTCGAACGCGCAAATGCTCAATTGAAACAGTCCGACGATACGCTCCACAGGCTCGAGCCTTTGCTTCCCCAGGGTTTCGCCACGGCCGAGCAGGTCGAACAGGCCCAGACCGCCAAACTCGTCGCTTCCAGCGCAGCGGCGATGGAAGTGCAACACCTTAACCAGGCCCGGACTGCCCTGAGCGTGATGCAAACCTTGACCGCGGAGAGGCCGGGTGCCTCCTCTGCCGTGAAACTTGCCGAGGTGGACCTTTCCCGCTGCAAGGTCACAGCCCCATTTCCCGGTCGCATCATCAGCTTGAATATTTCCGCCGGGGCATATGCAAGCGCAGGCGTCCCGGTGTTTTCGTTGCTCGATACGCGCCATTGGTATGTCATGGCAAACTTCCGCGAAGCCGAGATCCGGCGCATGGCGCCCGGCACGAACGCGGAGGCCTATTTGCTTTCCGCGCCGGACCGCCGCTTTTATGGGAAGGTGCAAGGTGTCGGGTGGGCTGTGGAACCGGAAGGTGAAATCGACATTCCACACAGCCTTCCCTATGTGAAGCGCGAGCTGAACTGGGTCCATATCGCGCAAAGATTCCCGGTCCGCATCGAGATCACCGATCCTGATCCCGGACTCTTCCGCATGGGCGCATCTGCCGTGGTGATTATCAAGGGGGAGGACTCCAGATAGCGCATGGAAGCTGCGACCATCGCTTTTGCGCCTGCGGCCCGCGTTGGATGGTTCGATTGGTTGCGCCGGGAGCTGGCTCCGTTTCCCGGCCGTGAGGCGATGACCTTCCGGATCGTGGTCGCGGTGGTGCTCGTGGTCATTATCTCGATGACTCTGCAAATACCGGAGGTGGCGCTTTCCGCCTATATGGTCCTCTTCGTGACCAAGGAGAATAAAATTGTCACTGCCCTGACGGGCATTCTGCTGATCGTGGGTGTGACCATCGGCATTGCCGCAAGCCTGTTTGTGTATCGTTTCACATTCGATTTCCCGGAATTGCGCATTCCGGGCATGGCGCTGGTGGTTTTTTCCGGGTTCTATTTTTCACGGGTTTTCATAATCGGGCCGCTGGCCTTCGCGATAGGTTTTGTCATAGCGGCCACGCAGACGGTCGCGGAATTGATGCCGTCCATGGAATATCTCGTGCATTTCCTGCTCTGGCTGTGGGTGGCGATTGCCTATCCCATCGCGATCACCGTCTTGGTGAACCAGTTCCTGTTGCCTGCCCATCCCCGCACCGCGCTCGTGCGCGGACTGCAACGCCGTATCGACGCAACCATGGGTTTGATCGACCGCAAACTGGGCCTGGTCCCGCCGGATGAACGCGCAGGCATCGCATTGCAGGAACTCGCCTCGCGTGGCAGCGCCGGGTTGTTCAAATTGCTGACCATTGCCGGTATTGCCGACCCACAGATCAAACGTCAGCACATGGCAAAAAGTGCGGTCATCATGGCAACGGAACGTCTGGTCACTGCTTCCGCCGCCTTCGCCTTGCGTGAGGGCGAACCTCTTGCGCCGGATGATCGTCGTCGCCTCGAAGCACTCCGCGCCGAAATCGCGGCTCTGCGGACGGCACTGGTGCAACACCCGGCCATGCCGCACCAAACGGAAGCCAGAGTTGCCGCCGCTACACTGCCTGAAATTCGCGAACTGCAACATGCCACTGCTTTGCTGCGCGATAGCCTCAAAGCCGAAATAGCCGGAAGCGCCGGGCCCGCAAGTCCGCCGAAGCAGCGGAAACGCCTCTTGGCGGCGGATGCCTTTACGAACCCAGCGCATGTGCATTTTGCTTTGAAAGTTACGCTGGCGGCGATGACTTGTTACATCATCTACACGGGGCTCGATTGGGCCGGCATCCATACCGCGTTCATCACCTGCTGTATCATCTCGCTCGAAAGCACTGGAGCCACCTTGAGCAAGGGCGCATTGCGTCTTGCCGGGTGCGCCATCGGGGGCCTGCTCGGCTTTCTTTCCGTCATGTATTTATTACCACTCATGGAAAGCATCACATCCCTGGTGCTGCTCGTCGCGGTTGTCACAGCCTTCGCAGGCTGGGTCGCCGCAGGCAGTGAGCGCATTTCCTACGCCGGGTTGCAGATCGCGCTCGCGTTTAACATGACCATGTTTCAGGGTTTTGCCCCCGGTGTGGACTTCAACGAAATCCGCGACCGCCTGGTGGGAATCATCCTCGGCATCACCGTGATCACCTTGGTCTTCCACTACCTCTGGCCCGAGCGTGCAACGGATCGGTTGCGCGAAAAACTGGTGCTCGTCCTCCGCAACGTCGCGCGTTTGCTCACCATTTCACGGCAGCAAACGTCGTTGGAGGCGGCTACAGCCGAAGCCGGGAATTTGCGCGCAGAGATCACTGCCAGTCTCGACAAGACTTTTCAGTTAGCCGAAGTCGATGTGTTTGAATCCGATGAAACTGCGCCTGCCAACCGGGTTTCCGCGCCCACGATGGAAGCCATAGCCACCCAGGCACAGGGTATTTTTTTGACTGCTAATTTACTCGCGCAGGATGATGCCCCGGTCGAATGGCATCATTTGAGCGAACCAGCGCAACAAGCTGAGGAAGAGTTGCGAAAAGCTGCTGCGGCACAACTCGACCGTGCTGCCGGGTTCCTGATGGACGGAATGCTGGGCGAAAAAATTGACATCGAGACTCAATTGGCAGCTTGGAACCGTGCCACGGCGTCGCTGCCGGATACCCCGGATGGCCACGCAACATTATTGCGCCACCTTGTAGCGCAGATTGAAGAAATCGACAGGCTGTTGAAAATAGCAACGATTTCGCCGCTGATATAATTAAACCATGACTCGCAAATGGCGCTTTTTGTTTGCCTTTCAGTGCTCTGGAAAAAGTTTTCTCTTAGAAATTACATAAAACGAAATTACCCCTTGCGTTCCTGTAGCTTTGGTGATAGTGTAAATAAATCAACGGGAGCTCTCGTCTTCAAGAAGAGGCGACAAATCTATAATGTCCTGAGATCCGTCCCGCTCAAAAACACCATTTTTCCGAACGAACCCATTTTTACTCTGGAAGGCCCCAAAAAACGAATCCAAACGAACCCAATTTTCAACCATGAACTCAAGATTTTTAAAGCACCCGGGTCACGCTCAGTCCAGCCCAGTCAAGGAGTACCAGAGTAGAATCACTCCAAACCATGCGAAGTATGGATGAAAATGGCAGATCAATCCAACTTGGAATCCAGACAGATCGCCGGAGTAATCCAATCAAATCCAAGGTAATCCAAGTTTATTTTGTGGCAGGGCACCGACAACTGGAACTCTGGACGGGAATAATAACCAATCTTGAAACCGGAATGGAGCCTAGCTGCTCTGTTCCCCTTTTGTCATTTGCGGTTCAAATCGGCAAAAATGTCTGTGCAAAAACGGTGTTTCTACAGAAGTCGGAGCCTGCTCCGTTACCATTTTGACAATGCCCTCTGTCGGCCACAATCTTCCGACTAACGCACAAAGTTCGTTTAAAGAGACCTTGCCGGTTTTGGTTAGGCCGCAGCCACTGTATTTGAAATCTTTCGCAGGATTTCACAAAATTTTCTCTCCGGCGGGTGTCACGTCACCCTTTGTGGCCCGGGCGATTCCCACGGACAACATTTCTGTCGTGCCGGTAAGCGGGCGATAGATCAGTCGTTTTCCGCTCGCATGTCTGAGAATTGGGGACGCGATAGCAACGCCACGCCCTGTTTCAATTTCAGTGATGAGGGAACTGGAGCTGTCGCATTCCACCACGACGCGAGGCTTGATGCCCAGCGGACCGAAGATGCGATCAAGGCCAACGTAATACTCGGGGTAATCCTTCCGGTTAAAACCGATCATCGGTTCAGTGGCGACCATTTCCAAAGTGATGGTTTTAAGGCGGGCAAATCGATGCGTTGGAGCAACTGCGACGCAAATCGGATAGCTCCGCAACATTTCAAATTCCAGACCAACAGACTGCGAGTCTGCGCCATGCGGCATCAGCGCGAGTTCTAGTCTGCCATTCCGAAGTCCGTCGATGAGTTCCTGCTCGGAGAGGTCGTGCAACAAGACCCTGACGCGAGGAAAAGCTTTTTGAAAAGCAGCGAGCGCCGGAGGAAGAATTTCCACGGTCGGAGAGGGCGCGTAGCCTACATGCAATTCTCCCTCCTCGCCTCGCGCCAGCGCGCGAACCTGTTCCACGGATTCATCGGCCAGCTTTAAGAGGTGACGGGTTTTCTCAAGAAAGACTTTTCCCTCAGCCGTGAGGACGACGCCGCGCGAACTACGTTTGAGAAGGTCAACGCCGATTTCGTCTTCCAGATCTTGGACTCGCCGACTCAGCGCCGGCTGCGCAACGCGCAGGAGTGCCGCCGCTTTAGTGAAATTCAACGCTTCAGCAACAGCTACGAAATATCGCAAGTGGCGGAGTTCCATCGCGGATCATTATGCCAAAACGGCATGGCTGCGCAAGCATCATGGTATTGGGAAGATTCAAACATAAGAGGGAAGCTGGATGCAGATGGTCACTGAGATCATGCAAACAGATAACGAACAAAATAACGAATTGAAGAAAAATGAATATGAAAGCAATACGAATTCACCAATACGGCGGACCAGAGGTCCTCGCCCAGGTCGAAATGCAGCGTCCCACCCCGGGTCCAAATGAAGTGCTCATTAAAGTTCAGGCCGCCTCAGTCAATCCAGTTGATTGGAAACTGCGCGCTGGCCACGTCAAAGAAATCTTCCCGGTGACTTTTCCCGCGACACTTGGATGGGATGTATCGGGAACGGTCGAAGAAACTGGCTCCGGAGTGACTGCATTTAAACGCGGCGACGAAGTGTATGCGCTACTGAAAGGCGGGGGATATGCTGAATACGCAACGGCAGATGAAGCTGTCGTTGCCCGGAAACCTCGAACCTTGGATTACGTCCATGCGGCAGCCGTTCCGGTCGCAGGGCTGACAGCATGGCAGGCGCTATTTGAAGTAGCGCAGCTAAGCTCCGGTCAGAAGGTTTTGATACATGCGGCGGCTGGTGGTGTTGGAAACTTTGCCGTGCAATTCGCGAAAGCAAAAGGTGCTTATGTTATCGGCACCGCTTCGTCGAAAAATCAGGCATTCCTGCTCGAATTGGGAGTGGATCAAGCGGTTGATTATCAGAAGACTCGTTTTGAGGATGTGGTGCGCGATGTGGACGTTGTTCTCGACACAATTGGCGCGGACACGCAGGAGCGCTCGTTCAAAGTGCTCAAGAAAGGCGGAGTTTTGGTGTCAATTGTTCAACCACCTTCACAAGAACAGGCCGCGAAATACGGCATCCGAGCGTTATTTTATGGTGCCCATGCCAGCTCATCTAACCTTGCTGAAATCGCAAAACTCATCGACTCCGGCAAGGTAAAGACCATCGTTGAAACTGTCCTTCCACTCGCGGAAGCGCGGCATGCTCATGAATTGATCCAAACCGGACATGCGCGCGGCAAGATCGTTTTGAAAACCGCATGATTTAGCTTTTTACGAAGACCAAAACAACAATAAGGAAAAACTAATATGAAAATTGCAACAATCATCGCTCGTAGTTTGCTCGGACTGATATTCGTCGTGTTTGGCTCGAATATGTTCCTGCACTTCATTCCGATGCCACCGCCACCGGAAGGCCCAGCGCGTGAATTTATGACGGCACTTTTTATGAGCCACTATCTTTATGTCATCGGCGCGCTGCAAGTCGTGGGCGGCCTCATCCTGCTAAGCGGTCGCTGGGTACCGTTGGGGCTAACATTGCTGGGACCTGTAATTGTGAACATTGTTTGCTTCCACGTCTTGATGGCTCCGGCGGGATTGCCGATGGCGCTTGTGGTTTCGTTCCTCGCCCTGTTCCTGCTCTGGCGTTATCGCAAACATTTCGTTGGGCTCGTGAAAAACGGCGGTCCGGCACTCTCGCAATTGCCACGCGAAACAATTGCGACGGGAAACGCAACCGTTAGGTCCTGATTCACTATTCGGAAAGGACTTTGAGGGACTCGAAAGCAAGAGTCCTCAATGATTAAGCAAACGTCTACTTAACAACATCAAAAATATGAATACCAAGAACAATGAACAGAAACTAATCGCCGTGGTTGGCGCAACGGGTCAGCAGGGAGGCGGAGTCGTCCGCGCTCTGCAAGCCAGTGGACAATTCAAGGTGCGCGCTCTAAGCCGTGATCCAAGCAAGCATCGCGAACTCGCCGACGAAGTCACCGAAGCGGACTTAAACCACCCCGAAACTCTTGCCGCTGCATTCAAAGGGGCCTACGGTGTATTTCTCGTCACCATATCTTCGTTAGAAGGAACCGACGAGCGCAAGCAGGGAGCCGCCGCGGTTCAGGCTGCCAGGGATGCTGGCGTCAAACACGTAGTCTGGTCCACGCTGCCTGACGTCGAAGCGATTAGCGGCGGCAAGTTCCACGTTCCGCACTTTACCAGCAAGGCCAAGGTCGATCCGACAGTCAAGGACGCGGGGTTTGCGAATCATACGTTCGTCATCGCGCCGTTCTTCTACCAGAACCTCGCAGGCGCCATGGCTCCGCAACAGCAGGCAGACGGATCCATGGGCTGGGCGCTCCCGCTCGATCCGAGTGTGCGTTGCATTCACATGGGTGACATTCGCGAACTCGGCACAATCGTCGTTGAAGCCTTGGCGCACCCAGATCAGGCCGGCCATGGCGAGTATTTGCCCCTTGTCGGTGATTTCATGAGCTTCAATGAGATCGTCGAGGTGCTTAATCGACAGGGTCACAACTTCTCCTTCACGCGGGTCCCGGCCGACGTCTTCGCCACTCTCTTCCCTGGAGCTGCGGAGATCGCCGCGATGTTCAGTTACTTCGAAGCGCATACCTACTTGGGTGCGGATTCATCTGACCGAATTGCGCTCGCAAACAAAATAGCAGGCAGGCAACCGACCAAGTTTTCGACGTGGGCTCGACTGAATGTCCCGGTTCAAGGACACAGAAAGCAAAGTTGACCGTTTGAAGAGGCTGGTTCGGCGGCGCTCATAGAGGGAAAAAATAACCCGCCAAAGACCGTCGTCGGCGTATCGAGCAGGGAGTAAGTTTTACAAACGTCGCACAATCTTGCGCCATGAGTCAAGCGAGATTGCTTGCGACAACACGTATGCCAGTAGAAAAACACGCAAGTGCCTCTCTGCGAGATACATGGAGCCTAGCGGCTCTGTTCCCATTTTGTCATTTACGCTTAAAGACCGCGAAAAAGCCCTGGGCTTCACAGAGCACTTTCCAGAAGTCGAACCCTGCTCCGTTACTTTTTTGACACTCCTGGATTATCAACGGCGAATTCACTTTCGAGATCACGACAGTTTGTCCATCTGCACGGAGATTGTTGGCCTGAGCCGCGCACACAGAAGCCGCAACGACAACGACAACGAATACCTGCGTGATCCGGGGATTTGAGGCCCCGGTCCGGCCCTTGGAAGACGTTTCATTTTTGATCCCCGGCAGGGTCGGTCGCAAACTGCTGAGGATACGGGCAAACTTCTGCCGCCTCAAGTATCGCGCCGTTGATGGTCTGGCGCAGGCCAAGGGCGAGCACATTTTTCCCGCCGAAATTCAGCCAGCATTCAGGAAGGTAATACTCGCGCTGCGGGCCGGCTTCCCAATGGCGGCCGATGTCGTGGCCATTGAGCCACATGAAACCGTTGCCGGACGCCTTGATCAGCAATCGCCACGGGACCGATCTGGCCGGTGGGCTGTCCGGCAGGTCGAACTCCAGCCGATACCATGTGAACAGGGCATTCTGATGGCCTTTAGGCTGAATATCGTTGCCTTTGCGCGGAATGGGAACGGCCGTATCTAGAGTGACTTTTTCCCAGTCTCTCGGGGCGAAATCCGGGCGCGGCCACCCGGCGGCGACACCGCCGAGGTCCCTCGCGACCTCCCAGTCGAGAGGGTTGGTGATCGCCTTCTCGTCGGCGGAAAGACCCGCCTGGCGGATGCCGCTCAACTCCTCCATCGGAATGTAGCCATGCTCGAAGCCGATGTTTTCGTAGAGCAGTAAAATCTCGTTAGAGCCGGCGTGCAGGAGGCCGGCGACATCGAAGCGGTTGTCGAAATCGTCAGGCCCGATGCGGGTGAAGGATTTTTTCGTATCGCGCGTCGCGGCCGCGGCGTAGGCATCGCCTGGGGCGAGCCGCCGGGGAAGTTGACCGTTGACCTGCGCTGAAACAATGTCCCGGCTGAAGGAGTTCACAAGCAGCTTCGTGAATTTCGCCGCGTCGCCGGCCGGGAGGGTGACTCGCGCGCGATAGAGCACGTAGCGCTGGTCGCTCACGCCGAGTTCGGGAAGGGATTTCCCGGCCGGGAGTTTCTGCCATTTGCCATCGAGCGGATCGTTATGCTTAAGGGCGGAGGTCAGCCGAACCGCTGCTTGCACATCAGAAGATGTGGTGATGGGCTTCTGCGCCTTGGGATACCAGGTGCCCTCGGCCTGCGTTTTGCCCGGAGGGATCACGAGCGCCTTCGCGCCCAGCGGTGCCAGTTCGTAATCGACCTCGAAGGGGGGGATATTCAGCGACTGCACCGCAGTAGCGACGGAGGCATCGGCTTTGATCAGCACGCGGGTGCCGTTCTGGTCAATATTGTAGATAGGCCCGGTCGGCGTGGCGATTTTTCCGGGGACGACCGTCACCATTCCGGAAGCGGATTTCCCGGAATCGGGGTTGTGGAGGAAGACGAAGCGTGTGCCATCCGGCCCCACGCGGATTCCGCCGAAGAGATTCGTTGAAGCGCCCTGAAGCTCGCAGGGACCGCCCTCGGAGCGGAGCAACTGCTCATGGTTTTCCCGGATCAATTGGTTGATGCCCTCAGCGACCACGTATTTCGGGCTGAGCGCTCCCGACTCGCGAATTGGGGCGTTGTAGTCGTAGCTTGTGGTCTGTCCCCGCGCCTGCCAGCCGCCAAAATGCGTGCCGCCGACGAACATGTAGGTATTCAGCCCCGTCGCGCCACCGAGCAGCGACATGAGGCTGATCGCATTGTAGTGGCGGGCATCGGAATAGTGCTCCTCGCTCAAGTTCCCGCCCACGAGGGAGAACCAGCCGCCCTGTAGCTCCGTCACGAAACCTGGGGCATCCGGCTGGCGCGCGCGCAGCGAGGCCATGCGCTGGGCGCAGCTCGGCGCGGCGTTCAGCGCGACGTAATAATTATCCGTGTCGAATACCTGCGACAACTCCGGATCCCTGCTGGCGCGGCATTCGCGGGTGAGGCACGTGAAAATGGGCACCTCGATGCCTGCTTTTTTCACCGCTTCGTAGAGCGCGCGCAGGACTTTCGTTTTGCCGGGGTCCGTATGGTGATCATATTCGTTTTCAATCTGCACCATGATGATGCCCCTGCCGCCCTTCGGCTTGCTGGTGATCTGCTCCCGGGCGAAAACCTGGCACACGGCATCATACCAATGAACGGACCAGGCGATGTGAGCGTCATCCCCGCTGCGCAGCCAGAAATGCTCGCCGGTGCCGGGAGCAAACTTCGCCAGCCAGCGAGGGTAGGCACCCCCGGCCCACTCGGCACAGATGAACGGGCCGGGGCGAACGATGGTATAAAACCCGAACTCGTCCTGCGCCATCTTCAGCCACGCCTCGAACTCGGAGAGATCGATCTTGGAGAAGTCACCGGGCCCGGCGGGCATGTCACGCTCGTGCCAGTTCCACGGCACGTAGGTTTCCACGGTGTTGAAGCCAGCGTCCTTGATTTTTTGGAATCGATCGCGCCACAACTCACGCGGAACGCGGAAATAGTGAAACGCCGCGCTGCGAATGAACGTGTCCTTGCCGTCGATCGTAAAGCAATGCCCGTCGTAGCGAATGCGGTCCGGCTTCGGAAAATGCTTCGTCGTGCTGGAATTCGGCTGGCCTGGGAGACTCGCGCAGCTCAGCGCAATGGTCGCGCAGGCGAGAAGCAGGCGCATCCAGAGAGCCCGCCTGCGGGAGTGGAAGTGAGACGGATCTGTCTTCATGCTAGAGGGAATGGTTCACTTTTTGTCCGGTCCCGTTGGAGGTGAAACTTCGTGGCGACTGCCGAAAATCCGCATTTCCGCCGACTCGAGCACCCGCCGCCCTGTTTCCAGACGCGCAGAGGGCCGTTCTTGCGTCTCCCACCCGGCACGAGAGAGACCATGCAAATGCGATAAGCAAAATTATGAAAGGGGGAATAGGTCGCACGAGGGGAATATATAATTTGAGAATGATACGATATACGCGCTTTATCGTCACACTGGAAACCGGCTGCGAGCTTCATTCTGTGGGTCAATCGTAGGGAGAACGCGCCGATAGACAAGGCGATGTCCCTCGTCAGTTGTAAATGTCAACTGGTCTTTCTGATTTTGAGGCGTCACGAATGAAGCTGCACAGGCACGTTCCGATGATTTTTTTGATATCTGTGTTTTTATCCAGATTCTAATCTCCATCTAATTTACTCTTAAAACTTACAAAAAACAAAAATATTCCTTGCGGACAATGGGGATTTGTTCTATTATGAATAAATAGCTTGTGGAGTGCATTAATGGAGCGAAGGCAGGTAATTTGGCAAACTGATCTTGAAGGCAATGAATCAAAGAACGCAGCCTCTCGATCCAACGTCGGTTTTCGGCAGCCTGTCCGGGTTATTCCGGCTTGATCCTAAGAAATCCGGCCTAAATTTCCAAAAAAGACGGTGAGAACCCTTATGATCAAGCTTCGCAAATGATCGAGGTTGAATGAAAAGGGCCATGCTCTGTCGTTGGCAGTAACACATGCAACCTGATGAAAAAAATGGAGCCTAGGGGGTTCGAACCCCTGACCTCCGCAATGCCATTGCGGCGCTCTACCAACTGAGCTAAGACCCCGTGAAACTGACTCCGTGAAACCGCTTTATTTCAGCGGGTGGCTACTATGCGCCAATAAAATCCGATGGCAAGAAAATCTGCAAAAGTTAAAAAATAAATTGAAAACTGAAATCACAGCGATGTTTTGCGCCACTCGACTTTTCCGTGTTGCCATGTAATTTAACCACCCCGATGCCCAAAGTCTTTATTAAAACCTACGGTTGCCAGATGAACGAGCGCGACTCCGAACAAGTCGCGCAGATGCTGGTTGCCCGTGGTTACGAGCTGACTCCGCAGGAAGCCGAGGCCGATGTGATCCTGCTGAATACATGCAGCGTCCGCGACATGGCCGAGCAAAAAGCAATCGGCAAAATGGGGATGCTCGGGAATTTACGGAAGAAAAAGCCCGAACTGGTCTTCGGCTTTCTCGGTTGCATGGCGCAGAGCAGGGGAGCTGACCTGGTGCGCGATGTGGCGCATGTGGATCTCGTGGTGGGGACCCAGAAATTCCATCGCGTGGCTGATTACGTGGACGAGATTTTCCAAAAGAAACGCGAAGCGCGCATGGACGATGCCCGTTTTTCCATCGTCGATGTCGAAGAGGAAGCCGACTCGCAGGAAACCATCCGCGAACATGTGCTGGAAGAGCGCCAGGCGACCGCTTTTGTATCGATCATGCAGGGCTGCAACATGCACTGCACATTTTGTATCGTCCCGTACACACGCGGTGCGGAGAGGTCGCGGCGTATCGAGGAAATTGTCTCTGAAGTGAGAGGCTTGACCGAACGCGGAATCAAGGAGGTGACTCTGCTCGGCCAGATCGTAAACCTTTACGGCCGGCATGAATTTCCAAAGGCGGACGATAAGAGTCCCTTCGTGCAACTGCTGGAAGCGGTCCACAATATCGACGGCCTGGAGCGCCTTAGGTTCACCTCGCCGCACCCCATCGGATACAAGGACGATCTCATCGAGGCCTTCACCTATCTGCCGAAGCTCATGGAGCATGTGCATCTTCCATTGCAATCAGGCTCCGACCGTATTTTGAAAGCGATGCATCGCACCTACACCGCCGAAAAATACCTCGGCCTGGTGGAAAAAATCCGCACAGCGAGACCTGATATCGCAATCACTACCGACGTGATTGTCGGATTCCCCGGCGAAACCGAGGAGGATTATCTCGCGACCCGCAACCTCGTGAAGCAGGTGGATTTCGACAACGCGTTCATTTTCCGGTACTCAAAACGCAAGGACACGCCCGCCGCGGAATTGCCCGGCCAGTTGGAGGAAGCGGTGAAGGAAGCGCGGAACCAGGATTTGCTCACGGTCGTAAATGAGGCCGCGAGGCGCAAATGCGACGAGCTGGTGGGAAAAAACGTGGAGATCCTCTGCGAAGGCGAGAGCAGGACAAATCCCAACCGCTTGAGCGGTCGCACACGCACAAACAAGATCGTGGTCTTCGAAGGCGGCGAGCGTCATGTCGGGCAGATATTTGATCTTCGCATCGTGCATTCCACCGGCTTCACGCTTTACGGCGACCCTGCAATCCTCGGGGCAGCCGGAAGCCCGTCCGGGAATGATGGGAAGCGTCCTGAGGAAGTTTTAGCTTGAGCGCAGGAGAAATCCGGCATTGGCTGTGCGCTCCCAAAAATCATGATTTATAATTTGGATTTAAAATTGGTCGGTCTCATCGTCGGGTTCGCCTTGTTGATTTCACATGTGCTGGCGCTGGTCCATGGCAATACCATTCAAGGCTTTGTAAAGGCATTTCCGCGCTCGAAGGCAATGGGAATGGTGCTGGTTTCCATAGCGGCGTTATGGGCCTTCTGGCTTGTGACAACGATGGATCTGGGGGAATTCACCAGTTACCGCACGGGTTTGATGATCCTTGTGCCGGCTGCCTATGTGCTCACCGTGATGTTCGTGGATGAGTTCCTTTCCGTCCGCGCTCTGGGCATGCTGATGCTTTTGCTCGCCGAGCCGATCCTGGAAGCGGCGTTCCTACACCCTGAAACAAGCCGCCTGCTGCTGGTGATCCTCGCCTATGTAGGGATCGTGCTCGGCATGTTCTGGGTCGGCATGCCTTATTTGATGCGCGACCAGATTGCCTGGGTGGTGAAGTCAAAAGGCCGGTGGTCGGCACTCTGCGTCAGTGGCGCTGCATATGGAGCAGCGATAGTGGTTTGTGCGCTGCTTTTTTACGGCAGGGCTTCCTAGAGCATATAACGCGGGCCAAAAATTGGCCGCTTGTTTTTTTAAAACGCGCTGTTAATTGCCGCCGCCGGGCTTCTGCGACACGATGTCGTTCAGCTTGAAGATCGGCAGGAACATCGAAATTACGATACCGCCGACGATTACGCCGAGCACTACGATCAAAAGCGGCTCGATCAACGACGTCAACGCATCCAGTGTAGCCTCGATTTCCTCGTCCCAGAAATCAGCCATCTTTTCGAGCATTACGTCGATTTTGCCTGTGGCTTCGCCTGCGGATACCATTCGCAGCATCATCGGGGGAAAGATCGACTGCCTGGACATGGCGTTCGTCAAATGCTCGCCACGTTCCACGTCCGTAGAGACACCATGGATCGCCACCGCGATCACATGGTTGCCGGATGTCTCACCGACGATTTCCATGACCTCCAGGATCGGCACGCCGCTTCGGATCAACTGTGCAAAGGTGCGCGAGAAACGGGTCATGCAAATCTTGTGAACAAGCGGGCCAAAGATCGGAAGCTTCAGCTTGTAGCGGTCCCAGATCTCCGAGCCGCGTTTTGTGCGGAGAAAAGTACGGACGCCGAAGAATATGCCGATGCCTGCAGCGATGAGATAATACCAGTTGCCGCGAATGAAATCGCTGAGATCGATGAGAAACTGGGTGGGGGCGGGGAGTTTGGCGCCGAAGTCCGCAAAAATCTGGGAGAAGACCGGCACGACTTTTACGATGAGGAAAGTGGTGATGCAAAATGCGATGCAAATAACGATGACGGGATAGGTCATCGCGGATTTGACCTTCTTTTTCAAACGGGAGCTTGCTTCCAGAAAGGCTGCGAGACGGTCCAGAATCTCCGCGAGCAGACCGCCTGATTCACCGGCTTTCACCATGCTCACAAAAAGGCGGTTGAAGACCCTTGGGAATTTTGAGACCGCCTCGTAAAAAGATTCACCCTGTTGCACGCGGGAACTCAAATCGCCGATCACCTGACGCAATCCTGCCTGTTTCTTTGCATCTGTCTGCTCAAAGAGGCCGGTGAGCGCAGTGACCAAAGGCAGACCCGCATCCACCATGGTCGCGAGCTGGCGGGTGAAAAGCACTAGATCGGTATCACTGATACCGCCGATCGTCTTCATGCGCTTGGTGACTGACTTTTGCTGGATGGAAAGCACCATGAAGCCCCGGGTCATCAGCGTTGTGATGGCGTTATCTTCATTCAGGGCTTCCTGAACTCCGGATACGGTTTTTCCAGCGGCGTCACGAGCTTGATAGGCAAAAGTAAGCATAGGGAATTGGTTTTCGAACCTGATGTATAGCACACAGAGTGCCAAGTGATGGGCTTTTAGCCCTTTTAAACAACAAGCGGACTTTTATACGAGTTGGTGGGCAGGGGAGATCGCAGACTGTAAATTCAATATGAAATGAATGATTCACTCTGTTGGTTCGAAGAGAACTTAATTTATTTCAGCAAAAATACTTGCCAAGCCCTCTGTGGAGGGCATAATAGTCGATTCAAGTTTATGTCAATTACAGCTATAAAAGAAATCAACGGGTTCCAAATGCATGAAAAGGATACCGGCAGCGCCGATGTCCAGATCGCCCTCCTTACACAACGCATTAATCATCTTACCGAGCATCTCAAGTCTCACGTCAAGGATCACTCCTCACGCCGCGGCCTTTTGAAAATGGTCGCGCAGCGCCGCAGCCTCCTCGATTATCTCAAGAAAACCGCAGGGGACCGCTATAAGAGCATCCTCGAAAAACTCAGCCTGCGTAAGTAAATATTTTTTGATCGCGAACCCTGCCGGGTCATTCCGGCAGGGTTCCTTTCATTAAAACACCAAACAAAACCATAGTTTTCCCCCGGCGTTTGCCGTGTGAAGACTCAACGAAAGAAATCGGCGGCGAATTGTCGCGCCGGATACAGGAATAGATTCAGGAGTTAGGAATTATGAATTAAGAAGTCTTCCGCGTGAGACGACTTTTTAATTCTTAATTCATAGCTCTTAATTTTCCCTAAACCGGTGGGGCATGGATGCCGTCATCCATACAAATATGTCTCATACAGTATCGAGCCAAATCGGCTCCACCCAGATTACCATCGAAACCGGCAAGCTTGCCAAACTCGCCGATGGCGCAGTAACAGTTCGCTCAGGCGATACCGTTCTCCTCGTCTCCGCAGTCTCCGCCACCACGTTAAAAGAAGGCCAGGACTGGTTCCCTCTCACTGTTGACTACCGCGAAAAAGCCGCTGCAGTCGGCAAATTCCCCGGTGGCTACTTCAAGCGTGAAGGTCGCCCCACGGAAAAGGAAATCCTCACCGCGCGTATGACGGATCGCCCATTGCGTCCGCTCTTCCCAAAAGGCTACCTCTACGACACACAGATCATCACAGTGCTTCTTAGTGCGGATGGTGAGAACGATCCTGACATGCTTTCCATCAACGGTGCCAGCGCCGCGCTCATGGTCAGCGACATCCCTTTCAATGGTCCCGTGGGCGCAGTCCGCGTTGGCCGTGTTGACGGGCAGTTTGTCGTCAACCCAACACACTCCGAGCGCAAGAACAGCGACCTCGATCTCGTTTACGTCGGCACTCAAAACGACGTCATCATGATCGAAGGCGCCGCTGACGAAATGCCCGAAGAGGAATTTATAAAGGCGTTAGAATTCGCTCATCCGTTCGTGCAGCAGATCATCGCCGCGCAGAACGAACTCGCCGCAAAAGCAGGCAAGCCAAAGCGCCAGCCTCCGCTCATGCTCGTGAAAGACGAACTCCTCGAAGTCGCTTATGGCGTCGCAGGCGACCGCATTGAAGCCGCGCTTTACACCCCGAGCAAAGTTGCCCGTGGCAAAGCGGTTGATGCCCTCAAGTCCGAGGTTAAGGCTGCAATTCTCGCGAAATATCCCGAGGCGACCGGCTTCGAGATTTCACAGGCATTCGATTATTTGCAGAAGAAAGCGTTCCGCATCAGCATCCTGGATCGCCAGAAGCGCTGCGACGGTCGTGGTTATCACGATCTCCGCACTCTTACCGCCGAGGTTGGCCTTCTCCCGCGCACACACGGGTCGGCACTCTTCTCGCGTGGTGAAACGCAGGCCGTGGCGCTTGCCACCCTTGCTCCTGCTGACGAATCACAGGAAATGGACGGCTACACCGGCGGAGAAACCGTCAAGAGCTTCATCCTGCACTACAACTTCCCGCCGTTCAGCGTGGGCGAAACCGGCCGCACCGGTTCCCCTGGACGTCGCGAAATCGGCCACGGCGCGCTTGCAGAGCGTTCCATCGCACCGGTCATTCCCGAGCAGGCAAAATTCCCTTACGCCATCCGCGTAAGCAGCGAGATCATGGAATCGAATGGTTCCACCTCCATGGCCAGCGTTTGCGCAGGCATTCTCTCACTCATGGATGCAGGTGTGCCGATCAAGCGCCCTGTAGCTGGCATTTCCGTTGGTCTTGTGACTGAATACAACGGCGAGCAGCTTTCCCGCTACACCACGCTCACCGATATCCTCGGTTCCGAGGATCATTTCGGCGACATGGATTTCAAACTCTGCGGCACCGACATCGGTGTCACGGGATTCCAGCTTGATCTGAAGCTCGCAGGCGTAAGCCACAAGATTCTCACCGAAGCGATTCATCTCGCCAAGGAAGCGCGCACCAAGATCCTTGAGGTCATGAACAGTGCAATCTCCGCTCCTCGCACCGAGCTGAGCCAGTATGCGCCTCGTATCGAGACCGTCCGCATCCCTGTGGACAAGATCGGCCTCCTCATCGGGCCTGGTGGCAAGACCATCAAGGGCATCGTTGCCGAGACCGGCGCAGAGATCAACATCGACGACGACGGATCCGTCCATATCTATTCGAACAACGGCGAGAGCCTCGCCCGTGCCAAGCAGATCATCGCTGGCATGACGAAGGAGATCGAAGTCGGCGAGACCTACCAGGGCACGGTCGTTTCCCTCAAGGAATTCGGCTGTTTCGTGGAAGTCATGCCCGGCAAGGATGGCCTCTGCCATATTTCCGAACTTGCGGATTTCCGCGTGAACCGTACCGAAGACGTCGTCAAAGTAGGCGACGCCATCTGGGTCAAATGCATCGGCATCGATGACAAAGGCCGCGTGAAACTCAGCCGCAAGGCCGCGATGAAAGAGCGCAACGAAGTAGCGCAGGGACAACCTGTCAGCGCGTAATTCGTTTCATCCATAGCAATTGCGAAACCGCCGCTCTCAAAAAGAGCGGCGGTTTTTTGCTGGGTATTGAAAACCATGCAGTGCAAAGCGTAAGGAAACTAAAATGTCACTTGGAAAAATTGGCTCGCAAAATCATTTGGGTATAATAGCCGGCCTCCTTCTCACGGTTTTCTTGTGGGGCGGAAATAATGCGTCGATCAAGTTCCTGGTGAAATCGTGGCCGCCGATCACAGTGGGCAGCACCCGTTTTATCATCGCCGGATTATTGATGTTTGCTTTGCTGCGATGGACGAACTTGCTGGGCCGGACGAGCCTGGTATCGCCTGAATTAAAGCGGAGTCTGTGGTGGCGCGGAGGATTCAGCCTCGCTGCCTATGCGATCGTTTTCAACTTCGCATTGCGTTGGGCTTCCGCTTCTCATGTAGCCCTTTATCTGTCTGTTACCCCAGTGTGGGCACTGCTATGGGAAGGCCGGTCGGGCTACACTCTTGGAAAATACTTCAAATGTTACCTCGCCGCAGTGCTGGCTCTTGTGGGTGTCGCGATTCTCTTCCTGCCAGCATTAAAATCAACCACAGGCACGCTTCGGGGGGAATTTCTCGCGCTTGTCGCCAGCGTCTTGTGGACGAATTACGGTCGCCAGTGCCGCTTGCTTGGGGCGACACTTTCAGGAGCCGAAATCACAGCGCACACAATGTGGCGCGCCGGCGTGCTGATGCTTCCCTTGGCGATCATGGAAAATGTCCATCATCCCATCCATTTGGAACCCAAGCTTCTGCTCGCGCAATCGTATTGCATCCTGGCAGGCGGCATAACAGCCTTTGCACTTTGGAACCACGCGTTGCGGCACTGGAAAACCAGCGAAGTTTTTCTTTTCGGCAATCTGATTCCAATGAGCACCATGCTCTGGGCCCATTTCACCCTTGGTGAAACGATCTCGCCTACTTTTTGGCTCGCGATGGCTTTCATTGTCTCGGGCGTCCTGATCGGACAGGCCGACTGGCAAAAACTTCTTGGCAACCGATGGCTTCCTGCCGAGTGAACGGAAACGAAAAGCGGCAAAACCTGCATTTTCTTTTATACATCGCGCCCAGCATCGTTTAAATAGAAGACGCAATGCCTCAAGCCCCAACAGGAACCATCACTTTTCTATTCACCGATATCGAGGGCAGTTCCCGGCTCTGGGAACGCTATCCGGTCGATATGGGCCCTGCACTGACGCGGCACGATGCCATCGTGCGTGCTGCCATAGAGGGGCAGGGTGGTTACATTTTCAAGACGGCGGGCGACGCATTTTACGGGGCATTTGAAACAGCCACTGGGGCGCTGGAGGCGGCAGTTGCGGCACAGCGGGCGCTTTTCCGGAATACGTGGGATGAAACAGGCCCGTTGCGCGTGCGTATGGCGATCCATACCGGCGCGGCTGAATTTCGCGAAAACGATTATTTCGGCCCTTCGATGAATCGTACTGCGCGGCTTCTCTCTGCAGGCCATGGCGGGCAGACATTGCTTTCTTTCGCCAGTGAGGAATTGGTTCGTGACCATCTGCTTCAGGGAGTTTCTTTGCGCGATCTCGGAGAACGCCGTCTAAAGGACCTGAACCGCCCGGAACGTATTTTTCAACTGATCGTAGAGGGACTGCCCACCGAGTTTCCTCCGCTGCGCTCGATGGAAGTGGTGCCGAATAACTTACCGGTGCAACTTACCAGCTTTATCGGCCGTGAACGCGAGATGACCGAGGTAAAACGTCTTCTTGGCACAACGCATCTCCTCACACTCACCGGCACTGGCGGCACAGGCAAGACGCGCCTCTCCTTACAAGTCGCCGCAGACATTCTGGAATCATTCGCGGACGGTGTCTGGCTCGTCGAACTCGCGGCCCTGTCGGAGCCCGATACGCTGGTGGAAACCGTCGCTACTGTGCTGGGCGTGCGGGAGGAGCCCGAGCGTCCTTTGCTCACGACACTCGTAAATTATCTACAGGCGAAAAGCCTGCTTCTCATCCTCGACAATTGCGAACATCTCATTGCCGCTGTTGCACGCCTGTCCGATACGTTGTTGCGCGCCTGCCCCAATCTTCGCATCCTCGCCAGTAGCCGCGAGGCGATGGGCATTGCCGGTGAAACAACATGGGCTGTGCCGTCGCTCTCGTTGCCTGACTTGTTCCGGGATAAACTCACCGGCGCCGAACTCATCGAGGCCCTTTCCCAATACGAAGCCGTGCGCCTTTTTGTGGATCGTGCCACGGCGGTGCAGCCTTCGTTTGTGATCACGAATGAAAACGCCCCTGCTGTCGCCCAGATCTGCTGGCGGCTGGATGGTATCCCGCTCGCGATCGAGCTGGCCGCCGCCCGAGTGAAGGTCCTCACGCTCGACCAGATCTCCAAGCGCCTTGATGACAGCTTCCGTCTCCTCACCGGCGGCAGCCGCACTGCGCTTCCACGCCAGCAGACGCTCCGCGCATTGATCGACTGGAGCTACGATTTGTTGAGTGAGCCAGAGAAGAAACTCCTGCGCCGCCTTTCGGTCTTCGCACGCGGCAGGACGCTTGAAGCAGTGGAGGAAGTTTGTTCCGGCGATGGTGTCGAGGTGGACGACATGCTCGATATGCTTTCGCAGCTCGTTGATAAATCGCTCGTCACACGCGAAGTCGAGTCCGAGGGCGAGCCCCGCTATTACATCCTGGAATCGGTCTGGCAATATGGCCGCGGCAAGCTCCAGGAAGCCGGTGAAATGCCGGCCCTCCGCGCCAGGCATCTCGCTTATTTTTTGAAGTTCGTCGAGGGCGCCGAGCCTAAACTGTACGGGCCGGAGCAACTCGTCTGGCTGGAAAAGATTGAGTACGAGCGTCTCAATCTCCGGTATGCCCTGGAGTGGTGCATGGAGTCGCCGGAAGCCGTTATATCCGGCCTGCGTCTTGCCGGGGCATTAAGCCGGTTCTGGGAAGTGCGCAGTCACTTGAACCAAGCCCGCGAACGCTATGCCGAGTTGCTCGCGCTTCCGGGAGCCGCAGCCCGCACTATCATCCGCGCCAAGGCGCTCGCCGGCGCGGGCCGGCTCGCGTGGTGTCAGGACGACAATGTCGCGGCGCACGCTTATTTCACCGATGCTCTCTCCATTTTTCGCGAGCTTGATAACAAGCGTCATACCGCCCTGACCCTTGCCTACCTCGCCTTTGTGGAGCGTTCCCAGGGCGAGATGGAGAAGTCACGCGCCTTTTTCGAGGAGTGCCTTCAGTTTTCGCGGCAATTAAATGATGAGCAATTGACGGCAATCGGCCAGAGCGGGCAGGGGACACTCGCTGCCGATGACGGCGATCTTCAACTCGCCCGCGAGTTGAAGGAAAAAAGCCTCACTATTTACCGCAAGATCGGCGACATCTACATCATCAGCATGCTCTCATGGAGCCTCAGCAGGGTTGTCACCGCCCTCGGCGATTACGCCACCGCCCGCATGCTCCTTGAGGATTGTGTCACCACCAGCCGGCAGCTTGGAAACAAATGGATCATGCCCTATTTCCTTGAGGGCTTTGGCGATGTCCTCATCGGCGAAGGCAACCCCAGACGCGCCGCAAAATTATACGGCGCGGCCGAAGTCCTCCGCGAAAAGATCGGTCTCTCCATGCCCCCTACAGACCGCATTTATTATGACCGCGCTGTCCGCTCCATGAGAGACGCCCTCTCGTCCGACCTTTTCCAGGAAGCATGGGCTCACGGTCGCGCCATGAAACTGGAGCAAGCTCTCGCCTGGGCCCTGGGCAAACCCTGATATTTCAAAGAACCGCATTCAATACTGGAAGCGCTTAGCTTCCGGTTCCTGCTATTTTGCACCGGCCGGAGCCGGGCTTGCCGCGGCTGCATCCGCAGGCGGGAAAAACTGGTCGATCACTGGTTGGATCGCGTCCGCCCAGATTTGATAGCCTTTCGGCGAGGGATGCAGGAAGTCCGGCATGATCTCCTTGCTCAGTGTTCCGTCGGGCTCCAGGAATTTGTCGCCAAAATCGAGGAAGATTACCTTTTTCCCATCGGCATATCCGGAGATGATCTTGTTGATCGATTTGATCTTGTCGCGAATCGGGTCGGTCGGTTTTTCGCTGCGCGGGAAGATTCCCTGGAGCAGAATCGCCGCGTCGGGGCAGTGTTTTTTATATTCTTCGACAACGGCCTTGATTCCACCCGCGAGTTGTTCCGGGTTGCTGTGTCCCAGGTTGTTCGTGCCGATGAGCAGAACGATGAGCTTGGGATGCAACCCGTCCACCTGTCCGTTTTGCACCTGCCAGAGCACGCCGTTCGTGGTGTCTCCCGAGTTGCCAAAATCGAAGGCATTCAGCTTCGTGTAATGATGGCCCCACACACCACCTCCGCCGCCTTTCCAGCCCGCAGTGATGGAGTCGCCGTCGAAGATGAGATCAACGCTTGGCATCTTATGGGCCTCGTCGATTTTCTTTTGAAACTGGTTCAGCCAGCCCAATGGAGGCTCGGGAATGATCGCGGAATTGGCCCCTGGCGGCAAAGGCGGCGATGGCCATGTGATCGTCCCTCCGCCGATAACTGGCGCAGCGGAAGCTGTGTACCCGGTAGTCCCGGGAGCAGGCACTCCCGGTGCAATGGAAGGGGCTGGAGATGCCTCCTTCGTGGCTGCCGCCTGCGCCCTGGGCTTGGTGTCCACCCCGGGGAAAAATTGCGCGATGATTGGCTGGATCGCATCGCCCCAGATTTCATAGCCCTTCCCGGTGGGGTAGGCGGTATAGATCATCGTGTTCTTGATCGTGCCATCGGGCTCCAGGAATTTGTCGCCGAAATCGAGGTAGATCACCTTCTTGCCGTCGGCAAATGCGGAGATGATCTGGTTCAGTGCCTTCACCTTCGCGCGGCTCGGATCAGCCGGTTTCTCGCCGTGCGGCCAGACCCCTTGCAGGAGGATCACCGCCTCGGGGCAGCGCTTCTGGTATTCCGCGATCACCGCCTTTATCCCCTCGGCGGTCTGCTCCGGGGTATTCTGCCCCAGATTGGCGCCGCCCACCTCCAGCACGACCAGCTTCGGGTGGAGCCCGTCCACCTGCCCGTTCTGCAACCGCCATAGGATAGTTTGGGTCATGTCTCCACGGTTGCTGAAATCATAGGCATCCAGCCCGCCGTAGCGGCTCCACATCCCGCCCGTAGGCCCATAGTTTCCCGCAGTGATCGCCCATTGGTCGCCATCAAAAATCAGGTCCACCTTTCCCATCTTCCGGGAATTTTGCAGGTTCTGCTCAAAGTAATTCAACCAGCCACTCATCGGGGCTCCCACGGTCGTCGTAGGGTTTGCATCGGGCGGCGACGGAGGCGTGGGCCATGTAAATGTGCCACCGCCGAAAGCGGCTGAAGTCAAAACGAAGGCGAGAAGGGTGGGGAGGAGAGCGCGTTTCATCTGGAGGAAATTAGGTACGGGCAACAAATCGGGCAAGGAGTATCGGACGAAGGTTTTCCGAGATCCGGGCCTACTGCCCCCGCGCAGTCGGCCTCGGGTGTGGATTTGGCCGCGCCGGGGTGTCCTTCGTAAAATAGATGATCGTAAGAATCACGAGTAATATCCCGAGCACAAGCATCCTGCGGCCATTTCCGGCGGGCTGATACCGGCTGCGATCCGTTCCAAATATTGTACGCATACCTGGAAAGAATATATCGCAGCCTGCCTGCACTTCAAAAAGTCCTTTTTTCCCTCCTGCGTAATGGTTGTTTTTTCTTTTTAATAAAATCATTTTTAAACAAATGCGGTTAATGCAGTACATCTGGGAACACTATTTGCTGTTAATAAATTCCATCTAACAGCCCCCAAGTAATATTAAAAATCCGTTACCCACTTAAAATGGACACGCTTACCGCCCTGCCTTCCAACACAGCCGAAATGGATACGATCGCCGCCCTGGCACCATTTACCGCTGAAAACTCCACTTCCAAGCCCGAGCGCAAGAATGTATTGCTGATAGCCCTTTCGGCAATTTTTGTCGTGGTTGCCCTGGCGTCCATTGCTGCCGACTATTACTTCGGCACCTCGTCCGTATCCATGGACAAGAGCCAGATTTATACGATCCAGATCGTGGCACTTGCCTTGTTGCTGGTCACCTTCGGCATCACTCTCTTTTATGTTACGGGAAAGTTGAAAAAAGGCCGTGAGGAATCCAAAACACAGGCGTTTGATTTGCAGGACACGAAGACGGAACTCCAAAAGACAAATACCACCCTGGAGACCACGAAGTCCGAGCTGACATACTCGAAGACGCAGGTCGCCAACACCCTTTTCATGTTGAACAATGCGAACCAGCAGTTCGACATCATCACGGGGGAATTGGATGCCGCCAAGCGCGAGACAGACGCCATCTTCGCCACGGTCCGCCAGGGACTTTTCCTTCTGAAGGCTGATGGCACCATCGGCGCGCAGTCCTCGGAGGAGTTGAAGTTGATCCTCCAGACCAGCGAACTGTCCGGCCGCAATTTTCTCACCATTCTCCGTCCGCTGCTTCCGGAGAAAAGACACAAGACGATCTCCGATTATTTCGATCTGCTGTTTGACCCGCGCAAAAATGAGAAGCAACTCCACAAGTTCAACCCTCTCAAATGTGTCGAACTGAACTTCTCCTCGCCCGAGGGCGGCTTCCAGCCCAAGCGCGTCGAGTTCATGTTCCAGCGCATCTCCACCGGCAACACGAACTCCGTGGCGAGTGTGATGGTGACCCTGCTTGATGTAACCGAGCGCGTTAAACTCGAGGAGAAACTCCAGGCTGGCGAACTCATGCGCGAGAAGCAGATAGACCTGCTGTTTGAGATCCTCCAGGTCGATAGCGCCGATCTTCACCGCTTCCTCCAGGATGCCACGGAAGCGGTCACCAATATCAACGGGATCTTCATGGAGAACTCCACTGCCAGCGCGAACCCCCTCCGCGACAAGGTGGACCGCGTTTTCCGCCTGGCCCACAATCTGAAGTCGGAGGCGGCATCCGTCGGGCTTCATCTTTTTGAGAAAACCATCCACCAGATCGAGGACCAGTTGACCGATCTGCGCCGCAATCCCGCGCTTGCCAATGAGGATCTGCTCGCTGTGCTGGTGCCGATCGCCGGTTTCCAGACCCAGTTGAAGGAAACATCCATGCTTGTCGAAAGAATCTCCGGCTTGCGCCGCTCCTTCAGCCCTGCGGAAGTGAAACATGTTGAAGGTGGCAGCACTGGCGGTGTGACTGAAACGAAACCCATAGCAGGTGAAATCACTACTGCCGTCAGCAATGTAACGGAAGACAAACCGCAGGAAGCTGTCATCAAGCCCGTTGATACCACCGCTCCTGTTCCTGCCCCGGCCCCGGTTGCGGAAAAGCCGGCTGCCGTCGCGGATATCCTTGGGTTTGCTCCTGCAGCCAAAACGCCGTCCGAGGAATTGCGCCGGTCGGTGGATGATCTTTGCCAGACGATCGCTTCCCGCCGCGGGAAAAAGATGCGCATCGAATGGAAGATCGAGGGCTATGACGCATTGCCCCCGCGCCACCATCGCCTCCTGAAAAATGCCATTTTCCAACTCGCCCGCAATTCCCTCGTGCATGGCATCGAGCTTCCCGACGACCGCGTCAAAGCTGGCAAGGACCCCTGCGGATGTGTCGAGATCACCATAGTCGGTGTTCCTGAAAACCGCTTGCAGATCACCTGCCGCGACGATGGAGCCGGCCTGGATGTGGAGGGCATCCGCGCCCGTGCGATCCGTGAAAAACTGATCGAGGATTCCCAGGGGAAAGCCCTTTCCGACAACGAGATCACCGCGCTGATTTTCGAGCCCGGTTTTTCGACTGCGAGCGCGGTGACCGAGGATGCGGGCAGGGGAGTGGGCCTGGACGTGCTGCGCGACGAAGTCGATCAACTCAACGGACAGATCCATATCGAATTTTCGGCAGGACGGTTTTGCGAATTCGGAATCACGGTTCCAGTGGCTTAGACTGATTATGACTTTAACATCCTCCATCCCGGACGTTTCAAATTTGAAACTCCTTATCGTCGATGACTCCATGGTCATGAGGCGCGCCCTTACGCTCTCGATCCAGAGTTCAAATTTCCAGGAAGTACGCTCCGCGGCAAATGGCATGCTCGCGCTCAAGCAATTCCGCGACTTCCTGCCCGATGTCGTCACGCTGGATCTCACGATGCCAGAGCTGGGAGGCATCGAGGCCCTCGAGGAGATGCTCAAGATCAAGCCCGAGACGAAGATCATGATCGTCTCCGCCCTCGCGGATGACGCCACCGCCATCGAAGCCCTCAAGAAGGGCGCCGAGCAATTTATTTGCAAACCATTCACCCCCGAAGAACTCAACCAAGCCCTGCTAGAAATGCTCTCATGACCATCCAAGCCACTTCCAACCTGCGCCAGGAAACGCTGCCCGTATTTGTGCAGTCGATCATGCACTACTTCAACCACATCACCGGCGTGGCTGCACAAACGGAGACCCCGTATCTCCAGGAGGAAACATCCGAGCTGGGGGATTTCACAGCCATCATCGGCGTCTCCGGCGATCTTCAGGGCTGCGTCTATTACACCGCCCCGCGCGAAATGCTCGACAAGATCCTCGGCTTTGTCGCCGAGTTTGAGCCCACTGACGAACTCCGCTGCGATATGGCAGGGGAAGTCGCAAACACCCTTTCCGGAAACGCCCGCCGCCAGCTCGGTGCAGGCTTCATGATCTCCGTTCCCATGGTCATCCAGGGCAAGCCTGAGCGGCTCGTCACCTATAAAGGCAACCCGTGCTTCATCATCCCCATCCTCTGGCAGAAACTCCGCTCCCACCTCATGATCTCGCTCGTCGAGACCCCGGTGGTTTACAATATGGAGTAAGGCGCCGGATTGCGCGTTTGTCCGTCTGTGATTGGAGATTTTCATGGGAATTTTTACCCGGATTTAGTCGGATTTACCCGGATATGGCCGGATAAGCGCTCAAGGGGCGAGTTTCTGTGATCAAGGGAGTAGAGGGTGTTTTTTATGCATTATGCAGGGGATTAGGCCGCCCCCTACAGGGCTAAAGGTGTTTTTTGGGCATAGTTCCTGGGCGTTGCCCCAGACTGACTTGATTCGCCCCGTTGGGGCTGGGTAATGATGAGTCTTGTAAGCGCGTGGCAGGCTCTAATCATGGCCGCCGTGCCGGGTGAGAAGTTCGGCGATGTCGTGGTGGAGTGCGTTGCGGGCCTCGGTCAAAGGGGTGCAGCCGTACATGCAGGGAGGATTGATTTCGGCGTTTGAAGCGATGAGGATTTCCGCGATTTCCTTGTGGCCCTGGATGGCGGCGATGTGCAACGGCGTGCGAAGGTAGATGTCCTTGGGGCTGATTTCCGCGCCTTGGGCAATGAGCGACTCGACGATGTCCTTGCGTCCGATCTGCACGGCTTCGTGGAGTGGAGTCCAGCCTTCCGAGGTGGTTCCTGGTTCCGGGTTCTTAGTTCCGGGTTGGCTTTGGTTGCCGGAGATGGTTTCAGGGTTCAGGATTCCGGGTTCAGATTGGGGCGGTTCGTTGCGTTTGGATTCCGCGTTTTTACTCTGTGGCGCCTGGACTGCTCTGGACTGCTCTGGACTGAGATCGGGGTCGGAATCGGGGGTTGGTTCCTCGTCTTCTGATTCCTGATTCTG
>JBAVPB010000464.1:0-17526 GCA_049692655.1 Chthoniobacteraceae bacterium
GCTGCGCCCACAGTTCTGACCAGTTCATCAATGCTGGGTCACGGGCGCACGGAGATCATGGCTTTGATCGGGTCCACGCTTGCGGATTCCCCGGGGGATCGTAAGGCTCGAAACACCCTCATATGACACCGGAGGATTTGGGCTGGAATGCTGCCTTTGCGAAGGCATGGAAGGCATGCGGGGGCACGGCCAAAGGCTGGGTGCCCGCGCGATTGATTCGCGATAACAAGATCAGTTACGGAGCCCTCACCGGAGAAGGCGAGGAGCTTGAGGTGGTGATGTGCGGCAAGATCTATCACGATGCGGAAACGGATGCGGAATTGCCCGCTGTGGGGGATTGGGTCGCGTTGGAAGTCGGCTGTGACGGCGATGAACACGTGATCCGCGCCCGGTTGGACAGGCAGAGCGCGCTTTCCCGCAAAATGTCGGGCCGCAGCACGGAGGAGCAGGTGATCGTTGCAAATATCGATGTCGTAGTGGTCGTCACCGATGCCGGCCCCGACCTCAATCTCCGGCGCATGGAGCGTTATTTTGCCATCATATCCCGCAGCCGGGCCAAGGCGGTGGTTCTGGTCAACAAGGCGGACCTTTATTCCGCCGCGCAGAACCAGGCGGCGGTGGAAGCCATTGCAGCGCTGAATCCCGACGCCGATGTCCATCTCACCAGCGCCGTGAATAAACAGACTTTGAAAGTGCTCAAGACTTACCTCAGTCGCGGCGTCACCCTCACTTTTGCCGGCTCCAGCGGAGTGGGAAAATCCTCGGTGATCAATTATCTGCTAGGCGACGAATTTCAATGGACCGACGAGGTGAATGCCGTCACCGGAAGAGGTCGGCACACCACCACCGCGCGTGAGTTGATGGTGCTGCGCTCCGGCGGGATCATCATCGATAATCCCGGAATCCGTGAAGTCCACATGTGGACCAATGAGACCACCCTGCGCGAGCGATTTTCCGATCTGGATGAATTGGCGCAGCAATGCAAATTTGCCGATTGCCGGCACGGCGCCACGAACGCTGGCTGCGCCATCCAGGCCGCCATCACGGCGGGAACACTGGACCCCAAGCGCCTTGAGGGGCTCTTGAAATTGGACGGGGAAATAGCGCTCCTCCAGCGAAACCGCCAGAAACGCCAGATGACCGTCGATCGCCGCACCCGCCGCGATCAGCGTCACCGGTCGCTCAAATTTTCCGAACGCCGCGCCGGCGATCAGGAGCACGACGACTGAGCCAGACGCCCGCCGTCCGGCAAAGCCGCCGCTGATAGAGGTCGTCATGCACTTTGTTACCAGCCCTGACGGGTCGTAATACGTGCGAAAAAGAGTTAAAGCCCAAATGCAAACAGCGCTTCCCTGGAGGGATACGCTTTGTCGTGTCCCCGTCAGCGATGCTTCTTAAAAAGCGAGCTCGACCCTACTCTCAACACGGCGGAATTAAACCGCCACCCCGCAACTTGCTCCCATATTGCCCTCGGCGCCGAACCCTGAACCCTTTTAATCTTCTTCACCCTCCCCAGCAAATCCTTCAAGCAAGCGCCGGTCACGCTTCGTCGGCCGCCCGGCCCCCTTTGGACGCGCACCCGGCGGTCGGGTTGCAAACGCCCGTTCCTCTCGCTGCTTCTCAAACTCCTCGGGAGGAGTAAGGTCAGCGGCATATTGCCCGACTAATTTCGCGGAAACCCGCGACTGCGGAGCGTCGATCACCCGCAGCGTTCGCGTCATGATCCCGATGCGCGCCGTTACCAACTCGCCGGGCTTCACCGCATGCGCTGGTTTGGCCGCCGATCCATTGATCTTCACATGGCCGCCCTTGATCGCTGCAGCCGCGAGGGGACGGGTCTTGAAAAGTCGCACAGCCCAAATCCATCGATCAAGTCGCATGACGGGTAATCTAACACCACGCAGCCCGGCCAGAAGACAAATAGCCCACGTATCAATCCATCTGCAAATATGAAGCAAGAACTCCATTTCCCCTGGCATAGAGCATCATTCCGGCTTTGCTCTTTTTTATTTCTGCAACTGTCTTACCTTGTGCTCTATCTTGCTGATCGCATCGACCAAGGCCGTGCTTTGGGTAATGATCTTGCGCGACATGGCATGGAAATCCATCGCCGGATCAAGGGCGTGCCCGATCAGTTTCCGGTAATCTTCCAGCAACGCGTTCAGTTCACAATCAAAGCGCGTTTTATTCATCGTCAACGCTTTTGCAAATGTGCGGATCCTCGCTTGCAGGTCGGTGATCGCGTCGTCAAATCGCTTTTGAGCTTCTTTTTTGCCCTGTGCCGGCGCGGCATGAAGGGCGGCTTTTGCCGCGTAGAGGACCGGGACATTTTCCTTCAGCGATGTGGCCAGGGCAAATATCTTGCCGGCCTTTTCAGCAACCAATGCCTTGCGCAACGCCTCGGCTCCTTTCATTGCTTTTTCCGCGGCATCCTGCTTTTTCGAAAATCGAAAAAGTCCGCCAAAAAGCTGCCGCAGATTTTCGCTCCTGGAGTTTTTCGAGCGAGCATGTTTGTCCGTCAGCGTTAAAAAAAAGGAACCCATCCCGCCCTGTCAGACGAAACTATGCCCTGGTTTATTCAACTATACGACCCCGCCGCCGCAGATAGGCCGCGGACCAAACTCATTCTCCAGCGAATCCTTCAAGCAAGCGCCGGTCACGCTTCGTCGGTCGCCCGCCCCCCCTTTAGACGCGCTCCCGGTGGTCGGATTGCGAATGCCCGTTCCTCCCGTTGCTTCTCCAATTCCTCGGGCGGCGTCAGGTCCACGGCAAATTGCCCGACTAATTTCGCGGAAAGCTGCGGCTGTGGAGCGTCGAGCACTCGTAGAGTTCGCGTCACGATCCGATGCGCGCCGTCACCACCTCACCGGGCTTCACCGCATGCGCCGGTTTGGTCGCCGATCCATTGATCTTCACATGGCCCCCCTTGATCGCCGCAGCAGCAAGGGGACGAGTCTTAAAAAGTCGCACAGCCCAAATCCATCGACCAAGTCGCATGACGGGCAATCTAACACGACGCAGCTCAAGCAGAAGACAAATAGCCCGCATGCCGTTGTGGTGATAAAAGCGTTCACCATCTGCCTCCCCTCTTCACTTTAGCCTTCATACTTTAGCCTTCAGCCTTGTCTTCGTCCCCTCCCCCGGACATCCTTCCCTGCAATGAATCCCCCCGGATCACGCATTCACTCGCGCATGCTGGCATGGGCTTTTGCCACGTCATCCGTGCTGCGCCGGTTCCCTCTCGTGCTGCTCTGCACGATGGCGGGCACGGTGAGCCTTATATGCAGCGCCGATGCCCACTCCTGGAATTACATCACCTTTATAAGGGTCGCAATGACCGCCGCCCTGGGCATGCCACTCCTCTTTTCGCTCCGGATGCTGCACGAACGCGCCGGTTGCGGAAAGACCGGCTGGCTGTTTGAATTCTCCGGAGTCGTCCTGCTGATCGCTTACTTTTACATGTTGCCCGGTGACCCGAACAAGGACCGCGGGGACTGGATTCACGCGGACGAGGCTCCCATGGCGCTCTGGATCCGCTGGTGGCTTCTGCTGGGCGCCCTGCATGCCGTCGCCGCAGCCAGCCCTTACCTCCGCGGCGCCGAGGGCAATGGCTTCTGGCAATTCAACCGCCGCCTTTTCCTTCGTTTCTTCACGGCCGCGCTCTTCACCGGGGTGCTCACCATCGGGCTGGAACTCGCCCTTCTCAGCACCGACAAATTGTTCGAACTCCATTTGCGGGATGATAACTACCTCCGCATCTGGTTCGTCATGACCGGCCTGTTTCACCCGGTCTATTTCCTGGCCGGTGTGCCGTCCGATTTTGCCGCGCTGGAAACCGACACGGAATATCCCCGCGGCCTGAAAGCATTCACGCAATTTGCCCTCGCCCCCCTCGTGGGAGTTTACACGCTCATCCTCTACGCCTACGCCGCGCAAATCCTCTTCGCAAGGAACTGGCCGCGCGGCTGGGTTTCGCTCCCGGTGCTGATCCTCGCCGCAGTCGGCATTCTCGCCGCATTGCTCCTTCATCCGTTGCGTGACCGCGAAAATGAACGCTGGGCGCGATGGTTCTGCCGCAACTTCTACCGCGCCCTCGCGCCGCTTGCCATCCTCCTCCTCTTCTCGTTTCAGGTGCGCATCCACGATTACGGCATCACCGAGGAACGCTACATGGGCCTCGTCGCCGGCGGCTGGATTCTCGCCGCCTCGCTCGTCTTCATCGTGCGCCCCCGCGCAAGCATCCGCTGGATTCCCGTTTCGCTTGCCATCATCGGCCTGGTCGCCTGCTGCGGCCCGTGGGGTGCCCTCGCAGTCTCACAAGCCAGCCAGACCCGACGCCTCACCAGCCTCCTCGCCGCGCACGATCTCCTGAGCGGCGGCAAAGCCGTCCCGCCACCTGCCCCCAAAACCACCACACTCCCCTCAGCCGATGTGGAAAACATCCGCTCGATCATCGATTACCTCGATCACGTCCACGGCAGCGCCACCTTGCAAACGCTGTTCGGCAACCTGGGCATCAAGCAGGAAGACTTTGCGAACAGATGGCTGCTCGCCAATGCCGTCCTCGAAAAGCTCAAGGTCAAGAACGCCGAAAATATTGAACCCTCCGAGGGGTTCACGCTCGACGACAAAACACCTATCGACATTCAGGGCTTTCGCAGAATGTTCGAGTTCGCCATCTACCAGGACAGCAGGTTCGGCGAATTTTCCGTGGCAATAAAAGACAGGGATATTCTTTTTGGCTGCACGGATGGCTCTGTAACAATTCCCCTCGACGCAATCCTGTCAAAACTTCAAGCCCATGGTACCGACTACACGCTCCCAGCGACAGAATTAACCGTGGATTTTGCCTGCAAGGTCCGTTCCTTCCGCATGATCTTCGCTGCTATCACCGTCAACAAGCAAAACGGTGATCTCACTATCCTGAACTCCAGCAAAGTTTACCTCCTCGAAAAGTAGCCGTATAAATGATCCGGACGCGCAGCAACCCTTCTTCAAATCCTGTTCATCCTGTCTAAAAATCCCCCGTTTTCCCTCACATTGAAGCAGAAACAGTTGCTCATCATTGGATCTGATCTCGACGCACAGTAAATTCCTGGTTGGTCGAGGTCCGCACGGTCACTGTGCTTCCCATATCCCGCACAATCTGAACAGACGTGCCTTTGGGGATAACGGCGGTGCCATAGGGCACTTGAATCTGGACTGCTTCAAGCAGAACCTTTTGCCCCTGCGACAAGCCTGATCCTGCACCGGGAGTCTGCTGGAGTGCGGCGGATTGCGTCGTGGATGAAAAATTCGGCTGCGGTGTCAGATCATTTGCAAATAAAGGCTCTGTATGGGCCGTTCCAAAGAATTCCGCGCTACGCTGTGAGAAATCGACCTGCAAGGGCAGGTAGTGAACCTCCGCGTGTTTTCCATTGATTGTGCCGTCCAGACATACAGGAAATCTGGTAATCGAATCCATCCAGAATCGAGCTGACATCCCGTCAAAATCAACACTGCATTTCCAGCAGGTGTGGCCGTCGAACTGCTCGGTAACTTGCGAAGACATGTCGGCGGACATGGACGCACACTTGGCCGCCAATGCCATGATTTTCTTTATTTTGACGCGAGGGTCAAAGGAAGCTGCCGGAGCTAGCGGGTCGCTTGCGACCACCGTTGTGCCGTCGCATACGACAACAACAATCTTGGATGTCCCCTGCTTCTTTCCTTCAACCCTCCACCGGTTGCCGTCGATGATTTGGACTGCCGTGATGAATGGCTCATTGTAGTCATGACGGGTAACCGTCTTCCACGCGAAAGGCTCCTTCACCGCACCGGCCTGCGTGGGAGACAAACCAACAGAAGCGGCGGCCTGTTTCATTGCCGTTTTACCCGATTCGGCAAGTGGCTTGTAAAGTTCCGGATGCGTATAGATAAAGTATCCCGCACCAACGACAAACAGGAGGGCAACAAACTTCCGCATAAATGCGAGGATTCAGCAAAAGAGTCTCGAAAACAACGCCTATTAATTTGTTGCTCAAATGGTGCGCCGCGCCGCAAACCCGCGAATCACTTCGGGATAAAGCTCGTGCTCCGCAACCTGAATCCTCGCGTGCAACGTCTCCGCCGTATCGCCCGCCAGAATCGGCACTTCGCTCTGCGCGATGATCTCGCCGCTATCCATCCCCGCATCCACATAATGCACGGTGCAACCCGCTGCGGTTTCCCCTGCCTCCAGCGCCTGTTTCCAAGCCGCAATGCCCGGAAACTTTGGAAGCAACGAGGGATGGATATTGATGATCCTCCCCGCAAACGCATCCAGCATCGGCTGCTTGATCATTCGCATGTAACCCGCCAGCACCACGAGATCGACGCTCTCGTTTTTCAACAACTGCACGATCTGCCCCTCGATCTCCGGCTCCAGCTTCGTCTTGAATTTCCCGGGCGGCACATGTACCGCCTTGATGCCGTGGCTCCTCGCAAGATGGAGGATTCCCGCGTCCGCGACATCGGAAATCACGACACGCGCCTCCGCATTCAATGTGCCGGCGTCAATCGCCTCCTGGATCGCCCTGAAATTCGAGCCTTTGCCCGACCCGAGCACGCCGAGCTTGAGTTTGGCGCTCATTCCTTCCCTTCCCCGTATTCGCCGGGCTCAATCTTTGCAAAAACCGCCGTGGTGGATTTTCCGGGGACCAGCGACAGGATTTTCACCTCGGCCGCGATCTCCCGCACCACCACAAGCTCGTCCTGGTTGAGGCTGTCGATCGTGTAATCGCCCCCCTTCGCATAAATCTGCGGCCTCGTCTCCCGCAGCAGCCCGATCACCGTATTCCCCTTGAAAACAGTCACGTAATCCACGCAATCGAGCGCCGCCAGCACTTCCGCGCGGTCCTCCTGCGAATTGATCGGCCGGCTCTCTCCCTTGAGCGCACGCACCGATTCATCGCTGTTCAACGCCACGAGCAGCGCATCCCCAAGCTTCCGGGCCTGTTGCAGATACCGCACATGCCCCACGTGCAGCAAATCGAAGCAACCATTGGTAAAAACCAGCTTCCGGCCAGCGAGGTGCATTTCCTCGCTGATTCGCAACAATTCGTCGCCGGATTTCACTTTTTTCGAAGGCATATCCCACCATGAACTATTTTTCCACGGTTGAAAAGGGATCGATTTCCTCTGAAAAAAGAAATATTGTCGAAAAACTTACATTAAACGTAAAAATATGTTGCACTCACGAAGCGTTTTTGATATATTTTAAAAATAACGAGAAATCATCCCTCTCGTCCATCACGGTTTTTCACGTCATGGACCGCAATCCCCAAATCACCCCATTTGCCAAACAACCCAAAACAAACCCTCTCTAGCCGGCTAACCAAGCGAGAATCTGTGTTCATCTGCGAAATCTGTGGATTCCCCTTCTTGAACCCTGAACTCAAAATTCATCCCACTCTATCCCGGATTATCCCACTCAATCCCACTCCAGAAAACCATGAATGAACCCCCGCCAAGATTCTCTTCTTCCCCGCCCTTCCCCTTTTTATCCTTTATACTTTAGCCTTTATACTTCTCATCCCTCCGCCCTTGCTTCTTCTCCGGCCTAATCCGGGTTAATCCGACCAAATCCGACCAAAAAAAACTCCTCGAAACGCTTTTCCCTCTCACAAAACCTTAATCCTGCTTTTCATTAGAACGCCATTGTGACAATGGTGTCACAATTTCTTATCCACCATGAACGACCCCAGATTCGACAAACTCGCAAAGCTGCTCGTCACTTACTCGACCCGGCTTAAACCGGGCGAAAAAGTCCTCATCGATGCCTTCGACATTCCGGCGGAAATGACCGTCGCCCTCATCCGCGCCACGCGCGCTGCAAAGGCGTTTCCATTCGTGCAAAACCACAACGCGCGCATCAGCCGCGAAATGGCGCTTGGCGCAACCGAGCCCCAGTACGATTTCATCGCCCGCCACGAACTGGCGCGCATGAAGCAGATGGATGCCTACATCGCGGTGCGCGGCAGTGAGAATATTTCCGAGATGTCCGATATCCCGAGCGCGCAGATGAAGCTCGTCTCGAAAAAAATGAAGCCCGTCCTCGATCATCGCGTGAAAAAGACACGCTGGTGCGTGCTCCGCTGGCCCACTTCCTCGATGGCACAGCAGGCGGGCATGAGCACGGAGCAATTCGAAAATTTCTTCTTCGATGTCTGCACCCTCGATTACGCAAAAATGATCCCGGGCATGAAGGCGCTCAAGGCGCTGATGGATAAGACCGACCTCGTGGAAATCCAGGGACCCGGCACCGACCTGCGGTTCAGCATCAAGGATATTCCCGCCATCATCTGCGGCGGCGAACATAACATTCCGGATGGCGAGGTCTTCTCCTGCCCGGTGAAGAATTCCGTGCAGGGCCACGTCACTTTCAATGCCCCCACGATCTACCAGGGAATCGGCTTCGACAATATCCGGCTGGAATTCAAGGATGGCCGCATCGTCAAGGCCACCGGCAACGAGACCGAGAAGCTGAACAAGATCCTCGATTCGGATGCAGGCGCGCGCTTCATCGGCGAATTCTCGCTCGCCTTCAATCCGTTCATCCTGCACCCGATGCGCGACATTCTCTTCGACGAGAAAATAAGCGGCTCGTTCCATTTCACCCCCGGCCAGGCCTACGAGGAAGCCGATAACGGCAACCACAGCCAGATTCACTGGGACATGGTGAACATCCAGCGCAAGGATTACGGCGGTGGCATCATCCTTTTCGACGGCAAGGAGATCCGCAAGGACGGTCTGTTCATTCCCAAGGCACTGCAATCACTGAATCCTGAAAACCTCAAGTGAGGCTTCCACGACTCCCAGTCACAATGTAAATGGAAAATCTCTTTCGCGACCATTTTGCCGAAAATGATCTGGCACAGATCCTGGCGGCATCGCCCCTGCGGCAGCCGCTGCCCGCGGCAGGCGCAAAGTCGTGGAACGCGATTGCGCAAAATCCCCTGGCCCTGCAATGGATGCCCACCCTCCGCAGCCATGCAGAGGCGGAAATCGGAGAGCCCCTGCCGGTGCTGTCCAACGCGGATTACCGTGATTTCCACGCGACCGGCAACCGGTTGCATTTTGAGTCCATCTATTTCGAAAGACGCAGCCGGCTCGGGCGCGCCGCGCTATGCGCCCTGCTGGACAAGGGCAACCCGGCGTGGCTGGACTCGGTGAAACAGAAAATGCGCGAAATCATGGAGGAGTTTTCATGGGCGCTCCCCGCGCATGTCAATTCCCCCTCCGGCAAGGACTCGATGCATATCGATCTCTCAGCCGCGGAAACGGCCAATCTCATGGCGGAATTGATCACCGCTTTCGGCCCGGTGCTCGGAGCTGATCTCATTGCGGATGTCCGTATGCGCCTGCACATCCAGTTTTTTGAAAACTATGTGAACCGCCACGAGGATCTCCATTGGACGCTCACTCCCGGCAACTGGAATGCGGTCTGCCATCGCGGCGTCATAGGTGCCGCGCTTTCCGTGGAAGAGGATCTCGTGATGATCGGGCGCATGTTGATGCTCGCAAAGAAATACCTGCCCGTTTTCCTGAGCGGATACGGAAACGACGGGGCCTGCTCCGAGGGACCGGACTACTGGCAGTATGGATTTGGCTGGTTTTGCATGCTGAACGAGCACCTGGAAGTCCGCACAAACGGGCAGCTCTCCCTCATTGAAGGTGATCCAAAGATTCCCCGCGTGGCGCGCTACGGCCCGCTCGCCTCGCTTCACAATTTTCATTTCGTGAATTTTTCCGACAGCCAGCGAAGCGGCTACCTCAATCCTTTTCTGCTCGCTTACCTCGGAGAGCGGCTGCGCGACGAATATTTTAACGCGCACGCCATGGTGAATTACCAGTACCTGCTGGCGAACGGAATCGGCGCCGATTCGCAGCGCGCCGATTTCTTCCATCTCACCCGTCTTTTTCTCCGCTGCCCCGCCGATCTTTCGCAGGAAGTCAGCCTCCAATACGAGGATGTGTTTTTCAAGGACCTCGCGGTGGCAATCACCCACGGTCACGATTCAAAGGGGAACTTCTGGGATTTCGCGGCCAAGGCGGGGACAAACAACGAGCACCACAATCACAATGACTGCGGCAGCTTCATTGTAAACATCAACGGCATGCCGATGATTGTCGAAATCGGCACGCCTGAATACACGAAGGATTACTTCCGCGAGCGCCGCTACGAGCACCTTGCCGCCCGCACACTCGGGCATTCGCTTCCAATCGTAAATGGTTACGAGCAATCTGCGGGCCCTCATTATTTCGCCAAGGTGTTGAATGCGGATCTGGAGCCGGATCGCGTCCATTTCTGCGTGGATCTCACTCGCTGCTATCCCCTTGAGGCCGGCTGCGTCGAGATCGTGCGGGATTTCCTTTGGGATAAAAATCGCGGCGTGTTGCAGGTCAAGGACTACTACGAACTGACAAAGCACGAGTCTTTCGAATCATCCATCATCACCGACAGGAAAGTAACGATCAAGGGAGACGAGGCCCGTCTGGAAGCGGATGGGTGCATGCTGGTTATCACGCTGTCGCGGGACACGGTATTTGTGGAGGTCGAGGAGCACGAATATCGCGATCACTCCGGTCTCGATCGCAAGGTAAAGCGGATCATCCTCGGGCCCAGCTCAGTGGAGAAACATCGCTTCATCGGTTATGAAATCACCGTTGCCTAGTCGAGCCAGGAAGTCGGGATATCAAACCGGATCCGGCGAGACGGAGTCCGCGATCCACTGGAGATATGCGGGCAATCCCTCAACGGAATTGAGTGCGATAATTTCCGGCACTTCGTAGGGATGAAGTGCGCGCAACCTTTGCTCGAAATCCGCGTAACGGGCACGGGTCGTCTTGAAAATCACGATCACCTCCGCATTCGATTCGATCCGGCCTTGCCAGCGGTAGATGGATTCCACCTGCGGCAGGATATTTCCGCACGCCACGAGCCGCTCCTCGACCAACATACGCACAACTTTGCGGGCAGTCTCAGCATCGGCAAAGGTGCTGAATGCAACGATTGCTGATTCGGCGCCTGACATGTTTATGCGGGAAGGGCCGCCCGCTGTCTGCTGATCCATCCGCCACCGAGCACGCGGTCGCCATCGTAGAAAACAGCGGCCTGGCCGGGTGTGACCGCCTTTTGCGGTTCGTGCAGGCGCACATGCGCGGTGTGGTTCTCACCGATCGTCACCGTGGCTGCCGCGCCCGCGTGGGCATAGCGGATTTTTACATTGGCCTCGAAAGGCCCCGTGTCCTGGTCGTGCCACAAGGAGTTGCTGATCTCGAATTCATCGGTCACCAAATCCTCTGCCTCGCCCACCACCACGCTGCTCGTGACCGGATCGATGTCGATCACGTAAAGCGGATGCGGGGAGCCGCCCGGCAGACCTTTGCGCTGGCCGATGGTGAACATTTCGATGCCCTCGTGCTCCGCGATGCGCTTGCCGGTTTTATCGTAGATGCCGCCGGGGTGAAATTCGCCCTCGCCCATGTGCGATTTCAGGAAGGCTTTGTAATCATTGCCCGGCACGAAACAGATTTCCTGGCTGTCCACTTTGTCGGCGACTTTCAACCCGATCTTGCGGGCGATTTCGCGGATCTCAGGCTTGGACATCGAGCCGAGCGGGCAGAGCGCTCGCTGAAGCTGCGGCTGGCGCAGGCTGAAGAGGAAATACGACTGGTCTTTGCGCGGGTCGCGCCCTTTCCGCAGCACGGCGCGCGTGATGGCGCCCGAGGCGGGGTCGGTGTGGTGTTCGATGATCGCGTAATGGCCGGTGGCAATGTAGTCTGCGCCGAGGGAGCGGGCTTTTTCCCAGAGGTTTCCGAACTTCAATTTCTCGTTGCACATCACGCAGGGATTTGGAGTGCGGCCTGCCTGATATTCCGAGGCAAAATAATCGATGACCAGTTTTTCGAACTGGTCCGATTCATCCACGACGTAATGAGGGATGCCCAGTGAATGCGCCACGCCTCGGGCGTCCGCGATGGCGCTGGGGCCGCAGCATTTGTCCTCGGCGCGGGAGATGCAGTCCTGCGGCCAGACCTTCATCGTCACGCCTACGACGTCGTAGCCCTGCTCCTTGAGCAGGTAGGCTGCGACGCTGGAATCGACGCCGCCGCTCATTCCGAGGACGACGCGTTGTTTGGGTTTGTTCATAAATCGAGGGGCACAAAATTCCCCCAATGTGATGCGAAGTCAACTTAGAATCGAACAAGGCCAGCCGGGACTTTTGGCAGGGATGCGGGATAGCTGACGGTTGGCAAGGGTTGGCAAAGGTTGATTAGCCCTGCCATTTGAGCAAATACGGGAACCGTTAGCGGAGCAGGCGGGCGAGGTTTTCGTCCTCCCACTTCTTCGATTTGCGGTAATATGGGAACTGCCGTTCGCGCTTGGCGAAGGCTTCGGTGTGGACGAGGCGGCGGCCGGTCTTGGTGTATTCGTCGGGCACGAATGCGTGGAGCATCTCGTGGTAAACGACGTATTCCAGGAACCAGGTCGGCACGAATGACGCGTCGAGCATCGGGTGGATCCTGATCACGCGATCCTCTTCCTGGATGGTGCCGAATACAAAATACTCCTTTGGCGGCTCCTTGCGCCGGCGGCCCCAAGTGATCGTGTATCGCTTGAGACGATTGCCGAAATATTTGCCGTTTATCTTGTCAAAAATGGCGCGGAGATCGAAGTAGCGTCCTTCATGACGAAAAGGGAGCTGGCGCTGCATTGGCAGCTTCGGACAGGAAACTTTCCTCTTGGGTCTTGCCGTTGGACGTTTCTTTTTCATGAACGTGCCAGAACGTTAGCGGCAGATGGGCTTCTGGCAAGGATTAGCTCGATTCCGGCAAAGATTTTGAATTTGAGTCCAAAATTTGCTCTATTTTCTTCACCCGGGCAGATAATTTAGGGAGGCGGTTTATATTGGCGATCTTCTCTTTCTGCTCCTGCATTGGCACCGCCGGAGAGCCCAGCCAGACCTCCCCGGCCGGAATACTCTTACTGACGCCAGACTGTGCGGCCACAATTGCCTTGTCTCCCACCTCTAAATGGCCCACCAAACCCACCTGACCGGCCAGAGTCACATAGTCACCCAGGCGTGAACTGCCCGAAATGCCGACTTGGGAGACGATCATCGAGTGCTTGCCGATAATAACATTATGCGCAATTTGGACCAAATTATCGATTTTGGTGCCTTCCTGAATCCAAGTCCGGCCAAAACGGGCTCGATCAATCGTGGTATTGGACCCGATTTCGACGTGGTCGTCGATCTGGACGGTGCCGGTCTGCGGGATTTTGACGTGCCTGCCGCCTGAGAATTCGTAACCAAACCCGTCACCACCGATCACAGCGCCGCTATGGATCACCACATGGTTTCCAATGGCGATGTTTTCGCGAATGGTGACGCTGGAGTAAATTTTGCAGCCTGAGCCTATCGTCGAGCCATGGCCGATGTATGCGTGGGCTCCGATCACGGTGGAATCACCGATCTTCGCGCCGCTCTCGATTACAGCGTAGGGCTGCACCGAAACATTTGCGCCCAGCGCCACATCCCTGCCGATCACAGCTGTTGCATGGATACCGGGCTCGAAAACCACCGGTGGCAAAGCGTACTTCGCCACGATTTTTTCGAAAGCCTGCGCCGGGTTTTCCACCCGGATCTTGATGGCGGATACTTCCTCCTCAAAATCGAGCGGCACGAGCGCCGCTGAAGCCTTGCAGCTTTTCAGGGCGGGCAGATACTTTTTGTTTCCCAAAAAGGTGATCTGACCCGCAGCGGCATCCGCCACACCGGCGACACCGAGGATGCGCGTCGTTGCGGCATCCGCACCGCCCCCTACAACCTGCCCGTTTACGAGCGCGGCAAGTTCTTCAACCGTATAATCACGGAGCATTACTGCGGTTTCTCGGCGTTGGAATCGCGCTAGCCGGAGCAGGAGTGGTGGAGGAAGCAGCGCTGCTGGTATCCTTGCCCCTGTTCTTGTTGAGCTGCGTGATGATATCATCGCTGAAATCTGTCGCGTCGCGTGCAAAGAGAACGACTGGAACGCCGTTCAAGCTCGTGCCCGACCTGTCGAGCACATAATCGTAGTTGTCGCTCTTGACCTTGTCCTGGATCAGCTTGGTGATCTCGTCCACGATGCCATTGCGCATGCGCACGGCCTGCTCCTGCAACTGCTTCTCACGGGTGGTGCGGAACTCGGTGATCTCGCGCTCGAGATTCTTGGTCTCGTTGATTTTGTCGTCGCGCTGCTTGGCTTTTTCAGCCTGCTTGTCCTTGCTCAGCTCGGATTTCTGGAGGTCTTCGTTGAGTTTGTTGATGACATCGAGGTTCGCCTTGTAGGACTCCATGCGCTCATCGAGATCTTTTTTCGCCTCGGCGCGGGCTTCGTTGATGCGGGACTCGGCGTCCTTGGTTTTGTAGTAGGACTTAAAGACTTTGTCCATGTCCACAGTACCAATCTTGACCTGCGCGTGGGCCGGTATGGCCGATGCAAGAAGGGTGAGGACGAGGGTACAGAAGAGAGCTGGCAGTTTTTTCATAATTTAGCTGAGTAGTTGTATAGGATTGGCAGGTCTTGGTAAGACCGGATAAACCGGGATTCGTTCAAAATTGGTAACCGACATTGAAATTGAATTTGCCGCCGCCAGAAGAGAAACTATCCTTCTGGATCGGAAATCCGTAATCAATACGCACCGGACCGATGGGGAGATCGAGCCTGACGCCGATACCCACGTCGGAATTCACATCGCTGGTCGTGAAGCTGTACTGGCCGGCATTCACGAAGCCCACATCATAGAATACAGCGCCACGAACGCGCTCGATCACAGGGAATGTGTATTCCGCAGTCGCACGGGCCAGGGTGTCTCCACCAATTGCCTCGCCGAAGGCATCTTTTGGACCCACGTCGCGGTATTTGAACCCGCGCAAGTTGTTTGCACCGCCCAGGTAAAGGCGGTCAAAGATCGGCACCGTATCCCCGCTGCCCCAGCCGGCCACCGTCGCCAGTTCACCGCTGATGGTGAGGATCGTGTCGCCCGGCAAGAGGAAGTATTTGGCTCCCGAGAGGTCGAAACCGTAATCCTTCACATCGCCGCCGAGGCCGGATGTGTAGGCGGTGAAGTCGATATGCTCGCCCTTCCTCGTGAGGAACAGGCTGTCACGCGTGTCGTAGGAGAAGGTTGCGGAAACCGCGCTCTTCACATAATTGCCCTGGGTATTATAGATCGGAGGAGAGAAGAGGCCGGTGCCCGTGATGTCGTAAATGCCGATTTCCTCAAGCTTGTAATCGACACGGATCGAGGAATATTTCCCGAGGGCCTTGCGCGCATTGAGATCAAATCCCACTTCGCGCTGGCTGTAAACATCGCTCGAGTAATTGTCCTCGTGATAGAAGATTTCGCCACCCACGGACAACTGGCGGTCCATGAACCATGGCTCGGTGAGCGAGAGAACGGCATCCTTACGCTCCGTTCCGACCTGCACACGGGCGCGGAATTTTTCGCCGCCGCCGGTAAAGTCAGGCCAGTGCGTGATGTCGAAGTTGCTCTGGGTGATTTCCACGAAACCGAGCAAGCTGTCGATGGAGCTGAAGCCCGCACCGAAGTTGAACGAACCGGTGCGCTGCTCCTCGACGAGCACGTTCAGATCCTTGCGGCCCGGGATCGTGGTGTCGGAAGGGTATGTATCGACGCGTGAGAAGTATTTCAGGCCTTCGAGACGCGCCTTGCTGATATCCACCAACTGCGTGTTGTAGAGCTCACCGGGGGTGAGCGCCAATTCGCGGCGGATGACTTTGTCCTTGGTGCGGCTGTTGCCGGAGATGTTGATATCGTTCACGTAGGACTGCGTGCCTTCGTCCAGCTTGTAAGTCACGTCGATCTGAAGATCGCCAGCCGATGTGGTTTCGCTGCCCACCTGCAAATCCACATAGCCGCGGGCGCCGTAGAGATCTTGTATCGCCTTGACGTCGTCAGCCACGCGTTTCGGGGAAAATACTCCGCCGGTTGTGGTTTTGACCTTGGCGCGCACCTGATCCTGCGGGAATACATTTGCGCCGACGATATCGACGTTATGCACATGGTACTGCCTGCCCTCTTCGATATGGTAAACGAGCGCAACCTTGTCGCCCTTGATCGGCACGACTTCGGGCTGCTGGATGTTTACATCCACATAGCCATGGTTCTGGTAAAATTCACGGAGAGCCATCACGTCGGTGTCGATCTTGTCGTTATCCACGCGGCCATCCTTGGTGATGAAGGAAATGAGATTGCGCGGCTTCATTTTCATGACCTTGCGCAGCTCTTTGGGCTTGAAGCTGTTATTGCCCTCAAATTTGATCTCGGCGATGTTCTGGCGACCGGTTTCATCCACCGTGTAGGTGACCCGAGCGGAACCGAGCGCTTCATTCGGATCGACCTTGTAGTCCACCTTTGTGTTGGCGTAGCCCTCGTTTTCGTAGTCCTCGATGATCTTCTGGCGGTCCGTCTCGAGGTTGGCCTCGTTCATGGTCGCGCCCGGCTTGGTCTTCATGTCCTTGCGCAATTTGGTGACCTTGAGCTTGGTCACGCCGACGAAAACCACTTCGCTCACGGTCGATTTCGTCTGGACGACGACGATCACTTTTACGCCATCCGCGATTTTTTCACCGAAGATACGGACGTTGGTGATGTTGCCGGTATTATAAAGGTTGCGGATATCCTCCTCAACGGCCTGCTCGGAATAGAGTTTGCCGACTTTCGTGCGCATGTTTGCGATGATGCGCTCCTTGCTCACCGAGGGAGGCCCGGCGTACTGGATCTCGATCGAGCGGACGATCGGGGCAACGGGTGCCTGTCCTGCGGGCGCCTGACCCTGTGCATGGACATCGAGGGATGCCATCAAAATGACGAGCAAACCGAACACGAAAGATATTTGTGACCTGAATTTCATAAAATCGAATAGGCAGGCACCCGTCGAATGACTCTCCGGGCACAGCGGCGTATTTGATGGATAATTAACCGGGAAAGGTCAAGCAGTGATTTAGGGAAATCGACAGGGCTGTGAGGCGGTGTAGCGTGCGCCGTCCCCGGCGCATGGAGGCGTGGCTGGCAATATATATGCGCCTGTTTCCACGCAGGGCGGCGAAAGCTACGCGGAACAGCCAGTCCTGCCATGCGCCCGATCAAATGCGATTGATCACTGTGACTTCGTCTTGAAATGGCGTGTCTTTGGGATTGGCGACGAAACCCGCACGAATCAAATTTTGACGGATATAATTGGTGGTTTTAGACGCTGGGGGTGGTTTTGGAAGCGTGCATTGCAGGCGACGTGTCTCCGCCGGGGACGGCGGACGCTACACGGCGTCCTGCTTGGGTATTGCGCGCTGTTTCCTGTGACGTGTCTCCGCCGGGGACGGCGGACGCTACACCGCGTCCTGCTTGGGCATTGTGCGCTGTTTCCTGTGACGTGTCTCCGCCGGGGACGGCGGACGCTACACGGCGTCCTGCTTGGGTATTGCGCGCTGTTTCCTGTGACG
>JBAVPB010000465.1:0-8749 GCA_049692655.1 Chthoniobacteraceae bacterium
TTGCGCGCACTCAGCGCCGCGGAGTTGGACAGGCCAGAAAACCGCCGCAAGGTTTCGCAACAGGCGGCTGCTGAAAATGCGAATGCCGCGCGGCTCGACAGCCTGACGCAATCCGGCAGGGAGCTGGTGAACCAGGCGACGAAGAATGACGAGTTTGACGCGAAGCGGCTGGAATCGTGGGCGACGATGTTGAAGTCGCTCAAGGATATCGCGGCGAACCGGATGCCGAATGTTTCGGATTTGCTGAAACAAACGGCTGGTGCGCCCGGCGGGAAGCTGAACAGCGGCAACCCGAATCCGGGCGGGACGCCGGGACAACAGACACCGCAGACGAATCCGAAGCCGCCGGAGACCGCGCAGGCATCGAACAGCGCGCCGAATGTAAACCATGGGGGGCAGTTGCCGAACGGGCTCTCCCCTGCCCCGGCGATCGATCCGAATGCGACGCCAAAGCCGGCTGCGCCAAGCATCGCGGACCGGGAGGCTGGCTACATGCCACCGCCTGAGCCGAAGCCGGTTGATCCCAATGCTCCGCCAAAAGCGCCGGGCGGTGGAAAGTTGCGCCTGCCGAATACGATGCTCGGCGCCGCGCCGGTGAAAAAGACGGATGAGCAGGCGGCCACTCCGCCGCAATCCCCCGCGCAGGGAAAAATGGATAATGCGCTGACCGCGCAAAAGGATTTGCTGGCGGAGTTTGCAAAGGTCTCGGATGAGCTGAATGACATCCTCTCGAGCCTGGAGGCGAGCACCTTTGTGAAGCGGTTCAAGGCGGCGTCGAGGCAGCAGATCGCGATCGCTTCCAATATCAACAAGGAGACGCTTTCCGCATTTGGCATCGAGCTAAAGCCGGTGAAAGCTGTGGAACCGATCGCGAAGCATGCGCGCGACCAGAGCGAGGTGGTGCGGGTTTTGCAGAGCGACCTGGATGCGTATTTTCAGAGGAAGCAGGACGCGCATTTCAAGACGATCCTCGACGACATGAAGAAGACGGAGATCGTGCGCGCGCTGTCAGGCGATGGTGACAAGGTGACGGAAAATCTCACGGGGCAATCGATGATCGGCTCGGAGTTCTGGGCGGACACGCTGGACCGCTGGGGCGAGGAACTGGTGGCGGCGGCGAATTGCAAATCGTGCTCGAGCTGCAGCGGGGACAGTCTGCCGCCGGAAATCGTGTTGAAGGTGATGCAGTCGCTCCGCGACGAAATGAAACTGCGCGATGAAACGCGGGAGAGCGAGAATGCGAAGGCCGCGGTAGCGCAGGAAAAATACGAGGCGGACGCGAAGATGCTGGGAGAGAAGCAGGGGGGAATCGGCCAGCACACGGGGAGCGCGGTCTCGGACATCCTCGCGCTGCCGGATGGGGCGGAGAAATTTGCGAAGGAAGTGAAGTTGCTCAATGCGGTGGTGCAGGTGATGGACGAGGCGAAGGGCATCCTGCAAACGCCGGAGACGGGCCCGACGGCGATCGCGGCGGAGACGGAGGCGATCGAGTTGTTGCTGCAAGCGAAACGGCAGAGCCCGAACGGGGGCGGCGGTGGGGGTTCGAATCCCGGCGGTGGTGGACGGGCGGCGACGGCATCGACGGCGGCGTTGACCGATCTCGGGCCGGGGTCGGATGCGGAGAGCCTGGTATCGGCGCGGCCTGTGGGACAGGCGACGGGGCGGGCGGGCAAGGAGTTTCCGGATGAATTCAAGCCGGGGCTGGATGCTTACTTCAGCCTGCTGGAAGGGCAAGCCGCCGGAAAATGAAGTGCGCGCGGCCATTGGTTTTGTTGCGGGCGGCGGGGCTGTCGTTGCTGATGACGGCGCTCGCGGTGGCGTGGCCGTTGATTTCCGCCAGGGCTGAAGATCCGGCGCCGGAGAAAAAAGAAACGGCGACGAAGAAAGTAATGCTATCGCCGGAGGTGGAGGCGAAGTTTACGAAGTTCCTCAACAAGACGCGGGATGCAAAAGCGAAGGTTTGGGCCGCGCAAATGAAGAGCCGGATCGAGAAGATCGGGAAGGCTACGGGCTTGACGCCGGAGCAGGCGCAGGCGTTGGAAGCCCCGGCGGAGCAGGCGGCTGATGCTTGCATGGACGGCTGGGTGGCGAAAATACGCGATGTGTTCCAGCCGACTCTCAACCAGCAAGGGGAACAGGCAGTGCAATGGCTCGACCAGGTCATCCCCCAGGCGGGTGTTTATGCAAAGAATGATATGTTTGGCGATTATGCGCGGCCCGCCGACAATACCCTCTGGACAGATGCGATGCGGCGCGTGCTTTCCCCGGAACAAGCCGCCACATGGGAGAAGGTGCAGGCGGAAGAAAAACGCGTGAGGGAGGAAAAGATCGTGGATTTTCTCAAGACGCCCAGCGAGCGGACGCGCGACCAGTATGAAAAAATGATGCTCGTGAAGAGTGCGTATATCCAGCGCGCGTTATCGCTCCCGAAGGAACGCGCCGACCAGCTCGATGCGCTAGCCAAGACCGAGGCCGGCAAGGCTATTGGGAATTGGGAGAAGCACGCGGACAAGATGCTTCTTTCCGTGGACGAAGATCAATTTAACCAGACGATCAAGAGCGGGAACTTTTATCTCGGGAGTGATGCGAAGGATGCTGCCAGCGAACAGGAGGCATGGAAGGCGGGGGTGGCGAAAATTTTGTCCGCTGACGAATCAAAACAACTGGAGGCATTCCGGGAAGCGATAAAGTCAAAGCGCGTGCATATGCTGGGCCAGATCATGCTGGCGTTGCTGGATGAAAAAATCGCCTTTACCGCGAGCCAGCGGCAGCAGTTGCAGCCGGTCGTCGAGCGCATGGTGAAGGACCAGCAGTGGGCATCGCCGGAAAACGAGGCGGAATTTGAAAATCTCAATCCCCAGATGCTTTATGCGGCCGGTTCCCCGGTCACGGAGCAGGAGTTGAAGCCGATCCTGGATGACATCCAATGGAAGCACTGGCAGGAGGTCTGCACGCCGAAGGTGCCGGAGCCGGAACCGCCCAAAACCGACGGCGAAATCTCCAGGACATCGAACAGCACGGACGAGGAGCAGGTCGAGCATGAGATCTCGGATTTCCTTTACGAGAAAACGATCGGCCAGCGGAAGAAGCTGATCGATGCGAGCGTATTAAAGGCGGAGGATGCCGCGCGCGTGGCGGGGCTGGGTGCCGAGGTGACCGGGCGTTTGCAAACGGCGGCGCGAGGCGCGGCGGAGGAGGCGTTGAACACATGGAAGTCGTTCATCGACCAGATCGTGCGTTCGCAATTGCAAAACACCACGGCGGACAATGTGAAGCAGCGGCTGGCGAACATCCAGAGCTACTACTTTCAACAAGGGGGCAACAACCAGCCTGTGAAAAATGCGTTCTGGGAAAAGGCGGTAAGCACGGAATTGAACGCCGAACAACGGGCCGCGTGGCAAAAGGAAGTGGATGCCCGGGGGCAGTTCCGCGACCAGGCTGTGGCGGGATTGATCATCGGGGAGTTTGCCCGGAAGCATATGCTGACTTTGGAACAAACGACAAAGCTCGAGCCGATGATCACGAGCATCGTGAAAGATTACAGTGCCGAGATTTCCAGCATGTTTTCGTCCAATAATTCCACGCCGTGGTATTTGCAATATTACATGATGTTCATGCCGTTCGCGGGAATTTCTGAAAAGGATCTCAAGGACATCCTCACGAAGGAACAATGGAATAGCTGGTCGGGGAGCATGGAATGCGCGAACAGCAGCCAGTTCTGGTCGAACATCAAGGCAATGCACGCGCAAAAAGTGAGGAACGTAAATTGATGAAAACGCTTGCAGGAATATGGAGGCGTTTGAGCCGGGTGGCTGGCATGTTCGCCGCGCTGACCGCGGGGTTTGCGGGATTGAATAATGCACATGCTCAGGATCCGACGCTGCGGTTTGGGGGGCGAATCCCGCCGGAAGTCGATACGATCTATGAACGGGGCCTGGCATGGCTGGTTGCAGCGCAATCGGCGGACGGCAACTGGAAAGGCGGGAATGAAGGCAGCGGCGTGAACGGCATTTGCCTGATGGCGTTTCTGGCCAGCGGAGAAGATCCGAACTACGGACGATATGCACCTGTAATCCGTCGCGCGATCCGGTCAATCATTCAGCAGCAGGACGAAAAAACGGGGTATCTCCCGAACAGCATGTATCACCATGGATTCGCCATGCTGGCGCTTTCCGAGGCGTACGGGACTGTGGATGAATCTCTGCTATGGGAAGGAGCGAAACCGGCGCGTAGCATTGCACGCACGCTCGATCTCGCGATCCGTTGCGCGGCGACTGCGCAGAAAAAAAACCAGTTTGGTGGCTGGCGCTATTCGCCTGATGCAACCGATGCGGACACATCGGTGACAGGCGCTGTGCTGATGGGCTTGATGGCTGCACGGAATGCGGGCATGGATGTTTCCGACGAGACGATCAATTCCGCCATGGAATACATGCGGCGCAGCACAGGGAAGGATGGGTCGGTGGCATATTCGGGCGGATTCGGCGGGATGGGAGGCTCAATGAATCTCACCGCTGTCTCTTCGCTCGTGGGCGCTGTTTCAAAAACAAAGGATACGGAACAATATAAGGCATCCCTGAAGCGGTTGGTGGAAAACCTGGAGAGTCCTCCCGATGGAAACTATGCCGAGTATTTTCGCTATTACATGGCACAGGCTCTTTTTCAGGGAGACTATGCAGCCTGGCAAAAATGGAATGCCGCGAAGGTCCGTGAACTCCATGATCTGCAACATGATGACGGCTCCTTCAACGGGGGCGCGTATGGGACAGGGATGTCTCTGCTGGCACTGGCACTCAACTACCGTTTTCTACCAATCTACGAGCGATGATACGGCTTACAGCACTTTTATTTTGCATGATCGTGGCCGTGGTCTGCGGGGAACAGATACCCACGGCGACGCAGCCTCCGGCATCTTCAGGGTCTTCCTCACCTCCCCGAGCCCCATCGAAAATCTACTGGAATAATGGCGAATCCTTGACCGGCGAACTGGTGGGAGCCACTGCCACGGAAGCTACGTGGAAGACCCCGCTGTTTGAAGACCAGCTCTCACTGGACTGGCATGCGCTGCGCGGGATCGATCAACCACAGGCATCGATGCCCACAACGGAACCATTCAGTATTGCTTTGCGAGATGGCAGCTTCATTTACGGCGATCTTGTTTCGGTCACGGACAAGACGGTTTCCATCCACAGCTCCCGCCATGGGGACGCCACGCTTGACCGTTCCGAGGTGCTGAACGTGCGCCGACTCAAGGGTGCCAATCTTGTTTTTGCGGGCCCCACAGGGGATGTAGGATGGAGCTCGCAGGCCAACGCGCGGAGGAATATTTTCATCAATAATGCCTCCGCACCGGCTGCTACGATTCCCCAGATGATTGCGGGACCGGCCGGCTCTCTTTTGATGCCCTACTGGAATCGCAGTGCGTTTCTTAATGTCACATTTCCCGACCTTGTGGATGTCGAGTTTCATGTCCATTCCTCGCGACGTCCGGACTTCCAGCTTTCACTTGAGGCAGGCTTCAAAGAACGGTTGCGCGTGGAAACTTGGGACGATGATTTGGTGCTGACTGTCAGCGACCAATTCAAAACCATCCGTAAAATCGTGGAGAATGAACGCGATGTCGCCCTTCGCATCTGCTGGGACAGGAAAGCACGGAAATGTTCTGTTTACACGCCAGCCGGGAAATTGATTGCCGACTGGGTGGTACCAGAGGATTCGTCAGGCGGGAGTGCAAAATTAGTTTTGCAAAATAAAGGACGTGACCTCTCGCTGGAATTCCTGCGCGTGCGCTCATGGGATGGAAAGCCCCCGGCAGAAATCGATGCAACACATCCTCATGTGGAACTGGCCGATGGACGGATGCTCGAGGGGGATATCAGCACCGAATCGGGCTCCATCAAATTACATGCTCAAGGCCAGGACGCAGCGGAAAGCTTCCCATTCAGTGACATGGACGCAATCGTCTTCTCCAGCGATCCCCCTCAAATTCGTGATCATACATTCACTCTCTCCTATTCGGACGGGTCGCTTCTTATGGGAAGTGTTACGTCAATCAGCGATGGTCACGCCGCACTCAAAACATTGTTCACAGCCGAACCACTGGCTACATCCACTGATGGACTTCGGCAGTTAGTTATTAATGCGTCTGGCTCCAACGCTGTGACTCCGGAGTCTTCGATAGCAAACTCGGATAAAATCGTCATCCAGCAGACCACTCTGCACGGCAAACTGGTGAGTGCAGGGGATGGCTGGCCACGCTGGTTGCCTGTGGGAAGCACGGCGCAGGTGACTCCATCCAAAGAGTTTACAAACGAGATCACACTGGCGTTCCTGGAAGATGCGAAAATCCCAATGCCACCCGCTCTGTTCTATATGAAAACCGGCGACGTCCTGCCGGGAGACTTGCGTTCCCTGGACCGGTCCGGGGCTGAATTTGAGTCCGACTTTGTAGAAACTAAAAAATTGGCAGCCGAAAGTCTGGATGCGATCCAGCTGGGAGCCGTCAGCCAGGTAAAAATACAAGGGTTTGATGACGCAGGCTGGCGCATTTTAAAAGGCGATGAAAAAACCGTCCGCAAGACAAAAGATTCGATCAGCATGGATCCTGAAACGGTTATCAGCCATCCATCAATCATGCAGTCGGGTGAAATTAAATTTACAATCGACTCGAGTAATTTCTCGACCATCCGGTTTCGGTTGTTTTGTTCCGGCACTGACAAAGCGCAATCTTCCAACCTGATAATTTCGCACATGGGAAATAGCGTCACCACCGGGATGGAAGCCTCTGAGGGACAGTTGGATAATCAAACACAAATACAGATCCAGTCGGATCAGTCCCTCCCCGTGCGCCTCGTTATCGACGAAACTCAAATACAACTTTTTTTAAACAACATAAACATTCAAACATTTCCAATCGATCCCTCGAAAAGGGCGGGGTCCGGATTAATAATTGAGCCCTCAAGCCTGTGGGGAAACAGCGTGAATCCCATTTCATTATCGGATTTTTCCGCCACCTCGACCCCCGGTCACACATGGCTGCCCAATATCAACAAGGAAACAAAGGCACAGGCCCTCACTGTGCCGAGATTCCGGAAGAACGATGCCCCACAGCATGCCCTTCTCGCCGCAAATGGGGATATATTGCGCGGTGAAATCGAGGCTGCCACGGCAAGTCACTTTGAATTCCGATCGGGTCTTGAGAACCTGGTCGTCCCACGCGACCGGGTCAAAGCGGTGATATGGTTGAAAAAACCGGATACCTCTCTTCCCACCTCTGAGCCGGAAAGTCCTGTACTCAAACAGCTCGACCAAAAAATCGAACAACACATGAGATACGGTCCCTCCGGTTTGAACATCCTGATAGGCTTCATACAACAACAGGATTCGGGTCTTAAATTCAAACTTCCGGAAAAAGAGGATCCCCGGAGATTTCAAATGCAGTTTGGCGGCCAGACACTGGGCCAGGCACTTGGCCGTATTTGCTCACTGTTCAATTTGCAATATCGCGTAGATAAGGATGGCACGATTATTCTCGAACCCTCACAGCAACTTTCAAAGGATATGGTTCAGAAGGTTTATTGGCTGAAAGCTTCTCCTTTCACCGATACCGCTGCTGCAAAAGAAGCTCTTGTGGGAAAGGGCATTTCATTTCCAGAAGGGACGGCGCTCCTCTGGCAACCCACAGACAAAATGCTTGTGATGACAAACACTGTTGCAAATCAAAACCTCCTCGCGCAGCTTCTCGAATCAGATTTAGGCGGCAGCCTTGGCTCACCCACCCACTGGCTGCTTCTTGCCAATGGAGCCCGATTCGGGCTCATCGTGGACAAATTCGAAAAGGATTTCATCTACGGTCATCATCCGGTTTACGGCGCATGCAAAGTTCCCATGTCGCAGGTTTATATTATCCGCACCTCCATGCCTGATTCCAATACAACAATGAAGTCGCTGCACTCCTGGAGCCTGGTCTATGCCCCCGAGCCCGTAATTCCCGAGCCAGGCGGCGATAGTTCTCCCACCTTGGGAAAGGATGCAAAGGTTTTCAAGTTATCACTGCTGGATGGTGGTGATTTCGATCTCGCCCGGGAAAAAGGAAATATCATCGTGCTCGATTTTTGGGCCACATGGTGCGGACCCTGCGTCAAATCACTGCCAGGCCTCATCGAGGCAATGTCCACATTCCCTGCGGGCCACGTAAAGCTTATCGGCGTCAATCAAAGTGAGCCTCCGGATCAAGTGAAGCGCTTTTTGGAAACACGCGGCTTGAAACTCACCGTGGCAATGGATGAGGGACAGACAGTTGCCCAGCAATACGGAGTCGATGGGATTCCACACACCGTTATCATCGGCCCGGACGGAAAAGTGGCATGGGTGAAATCCGGCTATAGCCCGGATGGAGAAACGGAAGCGGCCGATGCCGTGAAAAAGCTGCTGGCTTTACCTACCTCCCCCGCCCCTCCCGCAAAGGAAGTTACCCAATAGTTGCATCCACAGCGAAGTGGCTGTTTATGTCTTGGTTAGCGCGGTGCTATCACTCCTCAGTCGCTTCGTCATCGTCTTTGGGGATGAAGACCATCTTCGTATTCGCATTGTAATCCATCAACCCCGCATAGCGCCCCCACGCAATCATGGTCTCGAGAATCCTTTCCGGGTTGTCATAAGGCAGTGCTGCTGCAATGTCCTTGAGGATGCGTTCCGAATCCACTTCGTCCTGGACCTTCAGGTATTCGAGGATGATGTGGAAAAGGCG
>JBAVPB010000466.1:0-2354 GCA_049692655.1 Chthoniobacteraceae bacterium
AACCCGGCCCCCCTACGACCACTCCGAAATGAACCCCGGGCCCTGCCTGGGAACTGGCCGTCAGGAACATCAAAGCCCCGACAATTGTCAACAGTGTGAGTGTGAACTTCCTTTTCATATTTATAATTTATCCCTTCAGCATAATTGGACTTGGGTGGAGAAGTATTTATTCATCAAATTTTGACGCTTCGCCCGTACAGCCGCGAGTTGGTTACGGCTTCACGCAACGCTTCACATCAAACAGCACATTGGAGGGACATGCTCTGTCATGTCCCAGTCCGCGATAGCTTCTTCGGACCCCTCATCGCACCCAGTCCCGCCATTCACATTCAGCATTGCAGCCCGCAACAATCAGGCCGATTGTAAAACAACAGGAGCCATCATCCATGAAACAGCAATCCGGGAAATACCACGGCGAGGTCGTTTACATCTACGCATTCGACGTCGCGTACGAGATGAAGCGTGAGCCGCTCGACCTCCTGCTCGGCCATCCCGTCCGGCAGTTCGTCGTCGATTCCAGCAAACGCAACCCCCGGCAGCTTTTCTTCTACCGCCCGCAAATGGTGCGCCTGCCCCCGGTCGAGCGCATCGGCCCGCGCGGATCAGTCCTCGTCGAGCGCACCGTCAAGCTCCTCCCCGTCGGCGCCATCAGCATCACCGTGCGCATGCCGTTCGAGGTCGATTACATCTCCGATCTCGTCGCCTTCCACGATCCCTCCTTCGGCGCCGCCAAATTGTTTGACGAAGTCACACAGCTCGCCGAGAGCGTCCGCCAGGAACTCGCCGGTTATTTTATCCGGCCCCTCCCGCGCCTTGCCGGCGAGGAGGCCTACACCGTCTTTTGCATCGCCGCCCCGGTCGCGGAAAAAGGGGATGGCTCCGTGAGCGCCGAAAACTGGCTCCTCGCCCACCGGCGCGACATCGCCGCGCTCCTCACGCAGGAGCGCGACGTGGACCACCTCTCCATCCAGGAGGCCGACGAATCCACCAGCCTCCACCTGAGCTATTACGACCGTGACATCGTCGTCATGGATTGGGATGCCGCCCTCCTCGTTGATGAGCCCCGGCACTTCGACGAAACGCTCTACATCATGGAACTCGCAAATCTCCAGCTCGCGGAACTCGAGGCCTACGACCGCATCCTCGACGACTCCCTCGAGCGCGCCTACCGCGACCTCCGCAAGACCCCCATCCGCAACCGCCGTGGCATCCTCAGCGAACTGCGCGAAATCCGCATCGACATGGCCCGCTTCAGCGACGAACTCTCAAACATCACCAAATTCTTCGGCGACTGGCATCTCGCCCGCATCTACCAGGGCATCGCCACCCGCTTCCACCTCGCCGAATGGCACAAATCGATCGACGAAAAACTCAAGACCCTCGACGACCTCTACGAACTCCTCAACCAGGACCGCATGAACCGCTGGATGCTCACCCTCGAGATCACCATCGTCCTCCTCTTCGTCATCGACCTCGTCATGCTCTTTTTCGGCATGCGCCCGCATTGATCCTATCGTCGGCCAGCTCACCAGCGGGTAATACCTGAATATAAAAACGTAGTCATTCAAGGTAAACGTGGTGGATCGCGATCTCCGAGCGCGATGGGACACAAACCGGCGAAGCCGCACTTTTATTCTGTTAAGCCGGAGGCTTCCCGGAAGTTAGCCGGTCGGCGCAAGCCACCGGTAGCTCGGATAAAACCCGACTCAGCCCCGGTAGGGGCTGCGGAACTTCGGCGCAATCTTGGAATGCCAGCTAAGTTGGCTCGTGTCCAAGCACCTGCAACCCCGAAGCCGCAATCATGGAAATGAATAGTGCCGGGGGAACCCATGGTCAATGAACAAACAAAATCAAATAAAACACGCCGAACCAAAGCGCACTCCCCAGAATCATGCACAGCCTGCGAAGTGAAGCCGCATTCATGACCCGGAAGTTATCACGGATCGCCCATATAGAAAAGATTCAAAACTGTTTCTACCGCAAAGCGGTTGCATCCTATAGCCCATGGGTTGGCGTGACGCAGGAGCGCCTACCCTGGGTCATCATTGCAATTTCATCAACCCCGAAGTCGGGTTGCATCGGGTGGTCTTTCTGGCTACATGGGTAACACTTGGAGATGCCATCGCACGCGGTGAAATGGCAATCCGCGACGGACGCGTACTCACTCACGCGCAGGCCAAAAGCAAAATGAAGCGGTGGCTGAAATAGCCGGATGAACGCGAGGGCAAAAAAACCGGCGAAGCCGCACTTTTTAAACGGCGCACCGCGCCGGTGTAGCGTCCGCTGTCCCCAGCGGAGATACGCGTGACTTGCAATACGGAGTAACATCATCACGCAAATCGCTTAACTGGAAT
>JBAVPB010000467.1:0-5787 GCA_049692655.1 Chthoniobacteraceae bacterium
CCTCCAGGCTTCGTCCGCAGCGTAGCGGAGGACGAAGCCGGGCCCAGCGTGCCCCATACGGGCGGACTACGCCCGGGCAAGCCAGGTTTTTAATAATCAGCGCGATTTTTTGGGAAAGGAAAATTTGTGAAGTTCACTTACGTCTATATGCTCGTTAGTGAGCTTTTCCGGCCCGCCACTACATTGGGCTCACCGACGATCTGAAAGACCGTCTCCGCCGCCATAATGCAGGCGAAGTGAGCCATACCTCCAAATACCGCCCGTGGATAGTGCAAGTCGCCATCGCATTTGAGGATCGCACCAAGGCAGCCGCATTTGAGACATACCTCAAGAGCCATTCGGGGCGAGCCTTCACCAAAAAGCATTTTTGAACCAGGCTTCGTCCGCAGTGCAGCGGAGGACGAAGCCTGCCCCGGCATAGCCTTTAGGCGACGCCGGGCCCAGCGTGTCCCACACGGGGGGACTACGCCCGGGCAAGCCAGGTTTTTAAATCACCACTATTTTCCTGACACAGTTTCTCCATCCATGTAGAAGCCATCCGGTTGCAAGCGATGCCTCGATGTAGAGGTGGGCACGCAGGGGAAAACAGGGCCAGGTGCGGCGCTGACTGATAAAAAAAGCATGCGAAAGAGTCTGAAAACAGACCAGCCAGCCATGCCTTGACACTCTCCCCGCCGAACCTCTATTACTCTCAGCCCTTTACCTTATTGCACTTTGATTGCCATCAATAAAGCCGATCAACTTTCAAGCCAAAATGTAAGGCCCGTATGCATCATCATACTTGCGTGGAATGCTCTCGATTACACTAAAAAGTGCCTGGCGACCCTGCGCGAAACCACCGTTTTCCCGGATTATCGCGTCATAGTGGTGGATAATGGAAGCTCGGGCGATACGGCGGATTTTATTAAAACACTGGATTGGGTGGAGCTCGTTCGCAATGAGCAGAATGAAGGGTTTGCCCGTGGAAATAATGCCGCATTAAGAATATGCCCGCCGGGTTACGACATCATCCTCCTCAATAACGACACCGAAATCCGCCAGGCCGACTGGATTACCAGGATGCAAAAGACAGCCTACGATACCGCGGACACGGGCATTGTCGGCTGCCGGTTGCGCCGGCCCAACGGGATTTTGCAGCATGCCGGTGTGTATATGCCGCCCACTTACTGGGGCCAGCAAATCGGCAGTAATGAGCAGGACATCAATCAATACAATACCGATCGCGAAGTGGAGAGCGTCGTATTTGCCTGTGCATACATCAAGCGCGAGGTGCTGGACCGGATCGGGCTCCTGGATGAAAGGTATATCTCGTATTTCGAGGACACCGATTATTGCCTGAAAGCACGCGAGGCCGGCTACCGCGTGGTGTGCTGCGGCTCGGTGACGATCATGCATCACGAAAACATCACCACCACGGTGAACGGAGTGCATTTCGGCGACCTGTTTGAGAAATCCGCGGCCGTGTTCCGCAAGCTGTGGAAAGCGAAGATCGAAAAATGCCGGCACCATCGCAAACTGGCATGGCATTCCCTTATCAACTTCGAAAGTGGTTACGCTATCAGCAGCAGGCAATTGATGCTGGCCATGGATAAGCTCGGCCTCGAGTTATCCTACAAATATGTTTACGGGCCGGGGACGCCGTTTCCCCTGCTGGAGCCGGAGACATCCGATAACTACATGACGAATGTGATCCGGCAGCGGCCTTTTTCCGGGCGAGGGATTCAGGTTGTTTACGGCCAGGGCGATGTGTTTGGCCGGAATACGGGCGATTACAAGATAGGCTACACGATGCTGGAGACCGACCGCATCCCCGACCAATGGGTGGCGGCGGCAAACCGCATGGATGAGGTGTGGGTGACATCCGCATTCAACGAGGAGACCTTTCGACAAAGCGGCGTCACCAGGCCCATCCACATCATTCCCCTGGGCATCGATCCTGATTACTTCAACCCCTCCATCACCTCCCACCGGATCGGCAATATTTTTACATTTCTGTCTGTTTTTGAGTGGGGGGAACGCAAGGCTCCCGAGCTTCTCCTCAAGGCGTTCAGCGATGAGTTCCGCCGCAATGAAGATGTCGTCTTGATCTGCAAAACATCAAACTCCGACGGCAGCGTCAATGTGGCAGCACAGGTCCGCGAGCTGAATCTGAAACCGGACGGGGGAAGAATCGTATTTTCCCTGAATGAAATCATCCCCACGTATCAGCTCTCTTCCCTGTACCGGTCTGCGGATTGTTTCGTACTCCCCACCCGCGGCGAAGGCTGGGGAATGCCCATTCTTGAGGCCATGGCCTGCGGCCTGCCGGTGATCGCCACTGACTGGAGTTCGCATCGCGATTTCATGAACAGTGAGAACGCCTATCCCATCTCCGTGGAAAAACTCATCCCCGCCGAGGCAAAGTGCCCTTACTACAAAGGCTTTAATTGGGCGCAACCTTCCTACGATCATCTGCGTTCACTTATGCGCCATGTTTATGAAAATCGCGAGGAAGCCCGGGCCAAGGGGGAACGCGCCTGCCGCGACGCCCATGAAAAATGGACATGGCATCACAGCGCCCAGCGGATCATGAAACGCCTGGAAGAGATCGAAGCAAAGCGATAGATCCGGCGCGGGTCACATCAATGATCCGATTGGAGGGTTGCTTGATTCTCTGCCTGCCAGTGTGCGCGAATTTTATTCTCATAACAGGGAGAAAAATAAGCGGAAGCCGGAATATCTTTCAGACAGCCTTTACCGGCTCCCGCTTCGCGAAATTAAACCCTTGCCGCCACGCCCCGCGGTTTTTGGGGCCTGCGGCAGCAATTCCTTCCCCTCCTCCGTCACGCACCGGAAGGCGAATGCCCAGCCACCGTGGTTGCTCCCGTAAGTATTGGAAAGTTTCACGGCAATTTCGTTCTCCCCCTTGTGAAGATCAACCTCAACCTCGCGGCTGCGGAATGCGCCGTGGGTACCCAGGTCGATCGTCTTCGCTCCATTGATGCGCAGCGCAGCCTGGTCATCCCATGAAACAATAATCCTCACCCGTCCCGCCTTCGGCGCGCGCAATACCGCCCGCGCCACCGCCACCGAGGGAACGGTAACAGCCACCCCATGCGCAGCGCACCGGTAATAGTGGTTGAAATCCACAAATCCGCGCATCGACACCGCTTTCACCCAGCGCGCCTGGTCCCGCCCAAGTTCCCGCGCCCGCTCTCTCAAGTAAGGCGAGTCCTTTTTGTGCGCCACTTTGAAAACCTCCCGCGCATCGATTCTTCCGGTCTCCGCGGGCAGCGCCTTAAGAAACCCCTTCCCCTCCGCATAAAGAAACGGCCCGCACAACATCCACTCTCCGTGCGCGGGCAGCGGCAAGTCATACGCCGCCTTGTTGCACGGCGTGCCGGGTGCCAGTTCCTCAAACGCCGGCATTCTGGCAAAAGGCCGCGGTGTCCCTTCCTGGTACCAGTACGTGGTCGCGCAAATCTCATTCCGCATGCACCCAAACCGGAAATGAATCGATCGTTTGAACGAAATGCTCTCCGCGTCATAGAACCGGTAGGCCACCACACGATGCGCCAGCCGCGGCTCGCCGGTATCCTCATGATGGTAATACGGCATCCCCATGTGGAGATGCGTCTCCGGCGGATGCGTCGCTCCCCCGTAGGAAGTCCCGAATGTATCCTCCCCGCCGATGCCGCGCAGGTAGTAGGGCGTCTCCGTGTCTCCGTCCACATAGAAATTATCCGCCCCGCCGTGACTCCACCGGTCCGTGTTGTCAAACAGCCGCACCCCATACACAAACCCGAGGAAATCCCCCGGCCCATCCGCATCCAGCGCCAGAAAATCCCGCCCATACCGCTCCGTGGGATATTCCCTCCGCCACCGCGCGCAGAACCGCCTTTTTTCCTCCATCATCTGCCCGGGATACCGGTGCCAGTCCACCATCATATACACATCCAGCGGTTGGTCCCCCGCCTCGATCTCCACCCGCGCCGATGTCGCAAACGGCATCGCAAAATAACAGTTGTAACCCGTCTCCGCCTGCACGGAAAGCTGGGGCGTATTAATGGGATACCAGGCTTGCCCGTGCATTACCCCGAAAAAATCCGCCACCGGCGTCTCCACATGCGGAATCTCCGATCCGTCGAAAAAAATCCTCAGTATCGCCTTCCGGCACGCAGCCCCATTCCTCGCCGCAGTGAGCCAGATATGCCGGATGCATCCCGCCCCCTCCATCTCCGCATAAGTCCGCCGCGTAAACGGCGCATGATAACTCGGCGTCTTGCCGGAAGGAGAAATGGAGACACGATCAGGTATCGCGTTACCAGGGAGTTGCAGGTTTGTCATAAGGGAATGCGGAAAATTTCCAGGGCGGGGAAAAGAGCTTGGCAATCGGACTCCCCTGCTTTCTGCAGCGGATGATTGCCCCCGATCATTACGGCAAAGCCGTTTCATCGTAAAGCCCAAGGTTGACCCGGCGCAGTCGGGACTACCTTGGGAAAATCAAACAAACAGCATCAACCCCGAAGCCGGGTTGCATCAGGATTCCGCAATCCGATAGCGAATCCGATTAGGACCAATGTTCAGCACAAACGCCTGAAATTAATAAAAACGGAACCCATCAAATATCTTGTCAAAAGCCTGCCTGTCCTGCTCGCCCAGATCGTCCGGCGTAACAACCGTAAGAGCCAGCATCGCTGTTGACGTGCAGATCAGGCGGCAATGGAGCGACAAAACCTTGCTCTTGGGTGACTTGACAACCACTTCCACAATGGACTGATCAGTCGTCGGCAAAACCTTTTTCGATATCACTTCTGCATTCCCGAAATTCGCGTTGCAACGCTCGATCTCGGCGTTGATCACACTCTCTCTTTCATCCTTGTTGTTTTTCGCAAGCGGAATGGCGTAGTAGGTGAAAAAGAATGCGGTCTTGCCAAGATTCTTCCCAAAGATGGAGGCCTGGCAGCCTTGGTCCGCGAGCTTGAAGCTGATGATGTTTGCCATGGTTCCGTTCAGTAACTCATAAGAAATCGGTGTGACTGTTGGAGGCGAAGCCTGCTGTGCGGCAGGAACGTAAAAAAACGTAGTGAAAGTTTCAGAGGGTTTGCCGTCCTTGAGAGTAGGCGGGATGTGTTCTGCTTCGGTCCGTTTCCTTGCTACATCAATATACATCTGCGGCAATTCAACCTGTGCCGGGGCGGCTGTGCCTGTCAGCGGCTCGATCACCTTGACGACGCGAAAATCCTGGACTTTGGAATCCGCCCCGACGGTAACGCCGAAAACAGCGAGATAGAAATGAAATTCAGGCCCGTCCGGCTGGGCTCCGGTCGCCGGCAAGGAACACACGCAGACCAGCACAAGAACGGATTGGATGATAAAACGAATGCTCATAATTATGGGGGACGGATTTTTCGAAATTACAGAAGGCAGGTCACGACGCGTTCCATCCCCTCTCAAAAACACCCAGCCCAAATTTGTCAATCCCATTAAATTCCAAGACCTAAAATATCCCACCCCATATTCCCGCACCCGCAACGGTAAAATAAAGGGATATGAACAACACATCAAAAATCGCCCGTCTCTCACGCGACTTCCGCATCAAACTCAACCGCCGCCTCGATAACGGCATGCCCACACGCGAAATACTCGCATGGCTCAACCGCGACAAAACCGTCCGCAAAATCCTCGCCGAACAATTCGACTCCGAACCCATCAGCAGGCAAAACCTCTCCTCGTGGCGCACCGGTGGCTATCAGGAATGGACCAACCGCCGCGACGCCCTCGAACTCGCCAGGGAAATCTCCAGCG
>JBAVPB010000468.1:0-4460 GCA_049692655.1 Chthoniobacteraceae bacterium
CTGCTCGCCCACCCGCCAAACCGCCGCTATCCCCCTCCGCCGCCTCGGAGATCGCGATCCCCCTTTCGCTTTGCGGTGTGGCTGCGTTTTTATTTCAATTGCCCTACTGCCAGGAGATGACGTCGCCGGAGGATGGGGTGGAGGTGTTGCCGGGTTTTGAGTAATAGGATCCGGATGTTCCGCTTTCGGAGGTGAAGTCGTTATTGAGACGAGGGCCGCCGCCGAGGATTCCGTTTTTGCCGAATGACCATGCGATGACCCCGGTCTTGAGGATCGCGCCGCCGGGGGCATCGGCATATGGGTTTGGAAGTGTGCCGCTGTAGGAGGCGTTGATCAAAATGTTGTACGGAGAACCCCATGGGTCGAAGTAAATGCCTGCGTTTGGGAAACCATCGGGGACTACGCATGATTTGGGATGACTGACATTTTTGGCTATGGGAGCATCGAGGAAAACAATCTCCCTCGGATTTAGAGACTTCACCATTGAGGCATTGGCGCCTGATATATTGTTGCGCAAAACATCAATCAGCAAGGCGTTGGAGCCCATGTTGACGACTGTGACTGAAAGTGATGGCTGTATTGGTCCCGGGCCGTAATAGGCGTCCTTTGTCGTCTGGCTCGCGCCGATTGGAAAATGCCCGTACTCGACATAAAACGCTTTCACTGCTGTCACGATCTGGGTTTCGTCGTTTTTGGCTGCTGCCTTCGGAGCGGCTTCTCTCATTCCATCAGAGGGAAACAGTAGTCCCATAAGAACCGCGATGATTCCGATGACTGTGAGCCATTTGATGATCAACGCAATACAAGACTCCTTCGGACGAGGCTGAGGAGAACTCGTCATTGCCAGGAAATCACGTCGCCGGAGGAATTGCCGGGGGTGGAATAGTAATTGCCTACGGTTCCGGCTTCATCGGAGAAGCCATCGCCGGTGTGAGGGCCGCCACCGAGGACGCCGTTTTTGCCGAATGACCAGATTGCGCAGGCCTTCCCTTTGATCGTTGCGCCGCCGGGGGCATCGGCGTATGGATTTACGAGGTTCGAATCGTAATTGGCATCGACCAAAATATTGTAGGCCGAACCCCATGGATCGAACCAAGCCCCGGCATTTGGTGAACCGTTTGGCATCACGCCTGATACGGGATGGCTGGCATCCTTGACCGGGAGAACGTCAATAAAAACGATCTTTCTCGGATTTACGGCTTCCACGATCGCGCCATTACTGCCTGATACGTTGTAGCGCAGCACATCTATGAGCAAGGCATTGGAGCCCATGTTAATTGCCTTGCCCGCGAGTGGGGGTGGCAATGGCCCCGGGCCGTAATAAGCGTCATCGTCCACCCTATTAGGTGTAGGGTAACGTCCGTACTCGGTATAAAATGCCCTGATGGCCGTCTCTATTTGCGTTTCGTCGTTTTCAGCGGATGCCCGGTATGCGTCTTCGCGAACACCAGCGCGGTCAAAAACGTGAGTGATCGTGTCCCAGATGCCTGCGACGAGCACGATCGACGCGAGCAAGGGGAGGACAGTCGAGGCATTGACCGATATCGGGCGAGACCGGGGAGGACGGCTGCTCATAGGGGTATAGCTAACAATCGGGGGTGCTTGGTTGTCAATCTCCGTCCGGTCGTTATAGTACCTTTCAAATCGCTTGCCACGGTGGGGATGGCGGGAAATACTTGGGATTCTCTGCGCTGCGATTGCGCGGGGCTTGCATAGAGACGATGTCGTTTTCAAAAATAATAGACCAACGCGAGATGTCGCCGCTGATCCGGCGGTTTGAGGAATTGATGCGCCCGAAGTCGGATGCGGAACTGGAGGCGATGGCGCAGGCGTCGCGGGCGCTGACGTTGAAGCATTTTGGACGGGCGATCCGGCTTTTTGCGCCGCTTTATCTTTCGAATGAATGCATCAACTCGTGCGCCTACTGCGGGTTTGCGCGGGAGAATGCGATCCTGCGGGTGACGCTGGAGGTGGAGGAAGTGTTGAAGGAGGCGCGGCATCTGGCGAAGGAGGGGTTCCGCAATATCCTGCTGGTGGCGGGGGAGCATCCGAAATTTGTGTCGAACGGGTATATCGAGAAATGCGTGCAGGCGCTAGTGGCGGAGATCCCGAGCATCTCGCTGGAGGTGGGGCCGATGGAGACGGCGGATTACGTTCCTCTGGTGAAGGCGGGTGCGGAGGGGCTGGTGGTTTACCAGGAGACGTATCATCGCGAGACTTACGCGGAGTTGCACACTTTTGGCCCGAAGAAGGATTACGACTGGCGGCTGGATTGCCCGGAGCGGGCGTACGCGGCGGGGTTCCGGCGGATCGGGATTGCGCCGCTCTTTGGGCTGTGGGACTGGCATGAGGAGGCGGTATCGCTGGCGCTGCATGCGGAGTATCTTTTGAAGAGCTGCTGGAAGGCGCACCTGACGGTGAGCCTGCCGAGGATGCGGCCTGCGGCGGGTGGATTTGCGCCGCAATATTTCCTGCCGGACCGGGAGTTTGTGCAACTGGTGTGCGCGCTGCGGATGACTTTCCCGCAGGTGGGGATCGTGCTGAGCACGCGGGAGCCGGCGGAGTTGCGCGATGCGCTGCTGCCACTGGGAATCACGATGATGAGCGCGGGGAGCCATACGGAGCCGGGGGGCTATACGGGACAGGGCAAGGAGGCGCTGCATCACACGGTGCGCGGCAAGAAAGTGGATGCGGGGATCGTGCCGCCGGATGCGGGGGCAACGGAACAATTTGAGATCGCGGATGAGCGGTCGGCCACGGACATTGCGGCGCTCTTGCGGCAAAAGGGATTCGAACCCGTGTGGAAGGATTGGGATAAAGCGATTTTGACACCGTGAAGATCTGGTTGAATGGTGATGAGAAGGAAGTGGCGGCGGAGACGATTGCCGCGCTGGTGGATGCGCTGGGGCTTCCCTCCCCTGCCCTGCTCGTGGAGCATAATGGGCTGGCGCTACGGCGGGAGGAGTGGGTAGAGAGGGGGCTGCAAGTTGGCGATAGGGTAGAGATTATCCGGATTGTGGCGGGGGGTTAAATCGTTAAAGGAGTTAGATGGTTAAACTTTGCGTCAAGCTGAATGACAGATGGGCAATTTCACTTTTTCTTTTCTATGAATATGATCACTTCCCTTCCCCATAAAGCCGCGTTCATTACTGAACTGGAGGCTGGCGGTGAACAGACGATCGTTACTTACGGAACGAGCCTTACGGCGGGCGGGGCTTGGGTGGGGCATTTGCGGGATGAGCTGGAGGGGCGGTTTCCGGGGCTGGCGCATGTCATCAATAGCGGCGCGGGCGGGATGTGGTCGCAATGGGGGGTGGAGAATCTGGAGGAACGGGTGATTGCGAAAAAGCCGGATGCAGTATTTATCGAGTTTTCGATCAATGATGCGTTTCTGGAGCACAAGACTTCGACGGAGGATGCGCGGCGAAATCTTGAGACGATGATTGACCGGATCGTGGCAGCGAATGCGAAGTGCGAGATTATTTTGATGGTGATGAATCCGCCGACGGGGGCTTCGTTTGAGAAGAGACCGCTGTTCGTGGCGTATGAGGATGTCTATCGCGAGGTGGCGGCGCGGCGCGGATTGCGACTAATCGACCACTCACATAACTGGCATGCGATTTTAAAAAACGAGCCGCTGAAATGGGCGGAGTATGTGCCGGATAACATTCATCCCACGGCGGAGGGGTGTGAGTATGTGATCACGCCGTTTTTGCTGGAGTCGATTGGGTTTGTCCGGAGGTGAGAATTTTTACCACCAAGACACGGAGACACCAAGGGCGGATTGGGACACGACAATATTTTGAGCGTGAGTGCCGGTGATTACTCACGCGCAGGACGTCCCACAGGGACGTGGCTACAACGCTTCGCGTGAATTGTGATAGCGGGCCATGAGTTTGTAGAAACGGATGGTGTCGCGGATGGGGCGGATTTTGCTTTTTTCCTCGCCGTAAACAGTGCTGACGGGGACGGCGGAGATTTTGAATCCGGCGCGGGCGGCGATGAGGAGCATCTCGGTTTCGTAATCGAAGGCGTCGGTCTCGCAGAAGAGTGAGGGGGCGAGGTCGCGGTGGATCATGCGGAAGCCGCATTGTGAATCGGGGATGATCTGGCGGCAGACGTGGCTGATCTGCCATGACATGAAGCGGTTTGTCATTTTGCGGACGAAGGGCATTTCCTCGACGTCGCTCATGCGGTTGCCGAGGATGATGTGAGACTGGGAGTGGTTTGCCTCGTCGAGGAAGCGCGGAATTTCCTCGGGGAGATGCTGTCCGTCGCCATCGAGGATCTGGATGTATTGGAAACCACGATCAGTGAGGGCCTTGAGGCCGGTCTTGATGGCGGCGCCCTTGCCACGATTCACCTCGTGGACGATGACCTCGGCGCCGGCCTCGCGGGCTTTTGCGGCGGTGGCGTCGGGCGAGCCGTCGTCGAGGATCACGACGTGGTCGAGCTGGGCG
>JBAVPB010000469.1:0-1842 GCA_049692655.1 Chthoniobacteraceae bacterium
GTTGAAGATGGGCGTGGGGACGCATGTGGCGCACTTGCTGTATCACAAGAAGGATGAATTATTGTAAATACTTGGAACTGACCCCTATCTTCTGAATTTGTGAATTTGTGTCCAGCAATGAGTAAATTGACCGGGATCAATAAATCTCCAAGGATTTGAAAGGTTCCGGCGTCTTTAACCATAGAACAACGAATGGATGTTTCCAGCCCAATGAAGACGACGATACCAGACTGGCCGATTGTGCCGTTCATGGGGATACGGGCGCGTTTACGCAGCTTTGCCGCCGGAAAAACAGCGCTGGAAAACGCCACGGTAAAGCTGACAGGTTGTGGCGTGCCAACGCTGATCGAATGATCAGGTGACCCCGGAGAAAAGCTGACATCCCGATTCAAGAAGGCATGAGGAAATTCATACTGGTTACGATAGTTCTGCTCCTGGCCGCGCCGTATGGCTGGTGCGGTTCGCGAGTGGCAATCATTGCTGACGAGGCATCGCAGCCGGTGGCGGATTTGCTGATGAAGGAGCTCTCCGCCAAGGAGGGAGTCAGCCTGGTGGAGCGCGCCGAGATTTCGAAGCTCGGGGATGAAGCGAAGTTGCAAAAGCTGGTTGCGCAGGATTCGGTGGCCACGGGAAAATTGCTGGGCGCGGACGGGCTGATTTTTTTGAGAACTGATTCGCAGGGTGTGCAGGCGCGCTTTACGGCGGTGAAGCTCGGGTATGCGCTTTTTGATGACACAGTTGAGGCGGGCGGAAATACGGAGCAACTGGCGAAGGTGCTTGCACACAAGGTGGAGGGCTATGTTTCCAAACTGGACCTGGATCCTGCGCATGCGATTCCGGTCTCGGTGTTGAATTTGCGCGCGGATTACGCGGCGAAGGGTTCCGCCGATGTGGAGAGGAAGCTGACGCTACTGCTGGAAAGCAGGCTGGCGGCGGTGCCGGAATACGTAGTACTGGAGCGGCGGCATGCGTGGGACGTGGGGTTTGAGCGTTCTGTTTCGGATGTTTCGCAACCTTTGTTGAAGGGAGCTTTTGTGATCGACGGGAGGCTGACTCTTCCCGGGGAAGCCGGAGGGGAAATGGTGGTCATGCTGAGGTTGCGCGCGCCGGATGGGCATGAGACTTCACTTGAGATTCGCGGGGCAATGAACGATCTGCCAGGGCTGGTGGAAAAAATGTCGGCTAAAATCCGCGAAGCCACTGGTGGTGCGGAAGCGGTGCAGTGGACCCCGCAAAAGGAGGCGCGCGAGTATCTGCTGGAAGGGGTTTGGGGCTGGCAGCACAATTCCAACGCCGTCGCACTGGAGGCGCTCGATAGCGCCGAGATTCTCGGTGAAGCCGCTCCCGATCTTCTTGCAGTGCGCATCCCGGTGCTGTGCGGTGAGGTCACTGGTTCGAGCAAGCCGGGTAACAATCGCGATCTCATCCCGGATAATGCCGATCCTGACAGGCAAATCGAGGCGGTCATGAGAGCTATTGACGATCAAAACCGTTATCAGTCGGAGAAGATGGAATCCAGATTGGTGATCCTGGATCATTTTCATTCGTTCCAAGGACGAACGTGGGTGATGAAAGAGATGGTGGCGCGTGCTGCCTCCGCATTGCTGGTGATGCTTGACCGGAAGAACAATGCCAAAGCTGCGGAACTCCGTAATGCAATCCGCACTTTCATGAACTACGATCCGCTTCACGACCGGATGCCTTCGGATTGGGATACCGCCATTGATTTTGCGGACGATTGGTCTGTTTCCATGAATGAGGAAACCGGCTACTACAAGCGGCTTTCCAATACTTATCCTTGGGCTGCCTATGCGGTGTGGAGACTGGGTATCAAGCTTGGCC
>JBAVPB010000470.1:0-23166 GCA_049692655.1 Chthoniobacteraceae bacterium
GTCTGGAGCGGCGGATGGGTGCTCGCCTTCGTGGCTGGCATTGTCAACGTCGTCGGCCTGCTCGGCTATAAACACCAGGCCATCACGCATCTCACCGGCACCACATCCCTGCTGGCGGCGGCATTGGCTTCCCGCGACTTTTCGCAGTCGCTTCATTTCGGCGCCATTATCGGCGCTTTTGTGCTCGGCACCATGATCAGCGGTTTCGTGATACAGGACAGCCCCCTTAAACTCGGCAGGCGTTACGGAGTCGCCCTGCTTTTGGAATCTTTTCTACTCTGCATCGCCGTTCCGCTGCTGGACCGCAATAACGCCTGGGGACTCTATTCAGCCGCATGCGCCTGCGGACTTCAAAACGCGAGGATGAGCACCTACAGCGGCACCGTAGTCCGGACGACTCACGTTTCCGGCATGATTACCGATCTCGGCATTTTCCTCGGCCACGCCATCCGTGGCATTCCTGTGGATGCGCGCCGTCTGCGGCTTTGTATCATCGTCATCTCAGGATTTCTTTGCGGCGGAATCGTGGGAACCCTGGCTTTTCACCGGCTCGGCTACTCTGCCCTGTTCATTCCCGGCGCGATCACTGCCATTACTGCTTTTGCCTACGGCCTTTACAACCACCGTTGAGATTCGATTATTTTCCCGGAATTTTTGGTCGTCCAAAATATCGATCCACTCCATTCGGTAGCGCTGCTTTGGATATAACAGTCTCAGTCAGAATCTCGAACCATTTCAGGTCATGATCGTTCTGGCATTTTCTCCGTATGAGAAGACATCTTAAAAGTCATTTTTATCCAAAGACGGCTCAGATTTTCACCGATGAAGAAAGAAACACCCGGAAAAATCTGTGTTAATCTGTGGATAACAGCTTCCCCTGTTTTTTTGTAAAACCGGCGGTGATGAGTCAGGTCTGGTCTCCTGCCGCTAGGGCTTATTAAATTTGATGGTGCGCGTGTTCAAAAAGAACCACCGAATTAAAAAAAGAATGGAGGAAACGATGCCACATATAGAAGCGACAACGATGTATCCAATTCCGGGAATGTCGTTGTGCATTGCGGAGTCGAAATAAATTACGCGCCAAAACCCCCAGGCAGTGACGACGAGAAACGGTATAATGAAGGCAAGAAAAAATCGAAAAATGAAACTGCGGAAACGCTGTCCGCACATGAACCAAGGGAATATAACGGTAAGGATCAAAAAAGCGCCCTGAATCACGTAATCTGCGGTTGAGTAGGACATCGTGCCAAGCCTCTGCTATGCAGAGCTGTATCAAAGAACCTGGATCCTTTCAAGCCCCTCGAATCCAAACTGAGCCACTACCCCCAACTCAGGAAAGGTTGGTTTTCTCCCGATTTTCCATTATCTTGATCCCTTGGCTTTTTAGCCGCGTGGCAGACTGCACGCACCACCAATGAGCGACCCAGACAAAAACGTACTCAGCAGGATCGGCAAGGGGATCAGGTACCTGACCCCCTTCGCCTATCGTTTCCATCGCGCCTCGCGGAATGCGATGCGCCGCGCCATGCACAAGCCGCGCACGGTGTCCGAGGGGCCGAACCTGCTGCCGCTGCTGATCCAGGTGCTGGCCGCCTTCTCAAAATTCAACGGCAAGGTGCTTGAGGAGGAAATCGATTCCTCACTCGGTTTCCTGCGGCACGATTATCCCGAGGCCGTTTACTCGGAACTGCGACGCTTGTTCCGCCAGGCGCTCAACGAGCAGCAGGATCTCATGAGCATGGCGCAGAAGCTGGCGAACGACCTGAGCATCGACCGCAAGATCATGCTCGGTGTGCAGCTTTACGACCTGATTTCGAAGGCGGGCGGCAGGCAGGAGCAGGTGGTGAGTTACTACTCGTTCATGTCGCATCTCGGCATGGCGGCGCAGGCCATCGATATTGTTTACCAGTTGAACGCGGCGGACCATGCCGACGTCTCGATCTATCAAAAAGGGGCGTCGCCACTCGAATCGCTCTCCTTCGGCCATAATGGCAGCGCGGATGTCATCTTGAAAGGCCTCGCCCCCGACGAGCGCCTGCTGGTGTTCCGCTACCACGATCTCATCATTCTCAAAAACCACAGCGACAGCCCCATCGTGGTGCGGGGCCGTCCATTGCTGCGTGGCGAGTTCTGCCGCGTGTTCGTCGGCCAGCGCATCGCGCTCGGCGAGCAGGTGCTGGCCTACCAGGACCTTGTGGCCTATTTCAACGCCAAGAAAAACGTCTCGCTCGCGCAAATTTACGTGAGCGTTGGCAGGGACGACGAGGTGCAGTTGGAAAAATCGCGGACGCGCGACAGTTGCCTGGAGGTGAAATTCGGCCTCAAGGTGCAGGTGCGGGCATTGAAGACCGTCGATGCGGTCTTGAACGACACGCGCCTCCGCGCAGGCACCTATGTCGAGGGGACGCTGGAGGACAAAATCATTTTCCACAACGACAGCGAACTCTCGCTCCTCGAGCTGCGGCGCAAGGCGCGCGCATTCGGCGGCCGGTTCCAGCTCAAGACGCACAAATCGGAATACCTCGTGTCGAACAACCCCGGCCTGCTGGAGGAGGACGACATTCTCCTTTCCCCCGGCACGGGCGGCGACGTGCTGTTGAAAATCCAGTGCGACTACGAAAACAAAGTCGGTCATCTCGAAGTCCTGCAAGCCGACCGCCCGATCCTGGTCGGCGACGTGCCGGTGCGGAACACCGCGATGCTGGCGGATGGCGACACGATCACGATCGACACCGGCCAGGTCCTCCGCTGCGATTTCTCGGAGCGCATTCTCGAGGAGGAGCGCAACATCATCAGCAGCCTCGATGCGCACGATCTGACCCAGCATTTTCACGAGGGCGAGATCGCCCTGGACGGCATCTCGTTTTCAGTGACCCGCGGCGAAATGGTCTGCGTGATGGGAGCCAGCGGCAGCGGCAAGAGCACGCTCATGCGCACCCTGGCGGGCCAGTTTCCACCCAAGCACGGCGGAGTGCAGCTCAACGGCCAGTCGCTCTACGACGACCTTGAGCATCTCAAAAAATACATCACCTACATCCCGCAGGATGACGCATTCGACGAACTGCTCACCATCGAGGAAAACCTCGATCTCGCAGCCGCCATCCGCTCGCCCCACCTTTCCACGAAGGACCGCATGCGGCGCATCGACGGCAAGTTGATCGAGCTCGGCCTGAGCGAACGGCGCAGCAGCGTGGTGGGGAGTTCCAGCAAGAAGTTCCTGAGCGGCGGCGAGCGCAAGCGCCTGAACATCGGTCTCGACATGATCGGCTCGGCCGACATTTATCTGTTCGACGAGCCCACCTCCGGCCTTTCGTCCAAGGACTCCGAGCACGTCATCGAGATCATCCGCGGCATGTCGCACAACAAGATCGTGCTGGTGACGATCCATCAGCCGACCTCGAAGTTGTTCCAGATGTTCAGCAAGGCGATGCTGCTCGACAAGGGCGGACGCCTGGTTTTTTTCGGCACTCCCGCCGAGATGCTCGCCTATTTCGCGCAGGCGGAGCACCAGCAGCATTTCGGCACGGAGCTTGGCGGCTGTCCCGCATGCGGAACGACGCGGCCGGAGTTCATCTTCGATGTGCTCGAGACGCCGCTGCGCGATCTGAGCGGCGATATTATCTACGAGGAGAACAACCACGGGCAACTGGTGCCGTCCCGGCGGTTCTCCCCGGAATACTGGCGCGACAAATATGAATCGCACAGGCTCATCCAGGATGTGCGCCAGGTTTCCCTGAAACAGCAACCCGTGCCGCCTGCGCCTTCCGCTCCGCTCGAAACCCGCGAGCCCATCCGCTGGCGCGAAGAGTGGACCCAGCTCAAGACGCTGCTGCGCCGGGCATTCAAAAGCAAGATGCGCAACCGCGCAAACCTGCTCACGACCATTGTCGAGGCGCCGCTGCTTGCCGCGTTGATCGGCGGCGTGCTGCGCTATTCGGAATCGGGCCATTATGACTTCGCCTCCGCCTATCACATCCCGACGTCCCTCTTTCTCGGCCTGATCGTGGCGATGTTCCTCGGGCTGACCAACAGCGCCGACGACATCATCCGCGACCGGGTGATTTTGCAGAGGGAGCGCAACCTGAATGTCCGCCTGCCATACTACATTTTCGCCAAGTCGCTCGCGCTCGGCGCGTTTGCGATCCTCCAGTGCGTGCTCTACGTGCTCATAGGCAACGCCATTCTCGAAATACGGGGGATGTTCTGGATTTACCTCGGCTTCATGTTCATCACCTCGTTCACCGGCATCGCCCTCGGCCTACTGATTTCGTCGCTGGTCGCGGATGCCAAGACTGCGGCCAATATTGTGCCCCTGGTGCTGATTCCCCAGATCATCCTCGGCGGAGCGCTCATCAAATACGACGAGATGAACCGCAATCTCGATCTTAGTTACTCATTTCACCGCTGGTTTTCCACGCACCTCGGCATGGAGGACAAGGACGAGACCGCATTGCAGGTGCCGATCATGTGTGAGTTCATGCCCATGCGGTGGTCGTATGAGGCGCTGGTCGTAGCACAGGCGAAGATGAACCCCCTGACGTCGCGCCAGGAAAAGGTGCAGGACCAGATCGACCGGCTCGTGGAATCGTCGTCCCACACCCCCGAGGACGAGAACAGGCTCGACGACTTGAAAGACACCCTGGCGATGATTTCCGGCCTGGAATCATGGAACGCCTCTGAGGTGGACCGGCGGTTGCAGCGCGTGGACCGCATCCTTGCCGGAAAGCCGCTGGAACCCGAGGAACTGAAATCCCCGAGAAGCCTCGTCACCGCGGAGGGGCTCTACGTGAACCAGAAGATCACCGACCTCGTTTCAAAGGCGGAAACCGAGCAGTCCGATTACCGCCGCAGGGATTCCACCGGACACTTCCGCCCGATCAATGTCTTTTTCGGCCCGGTGAAACATTTTGAGTTCCACCTCGGCTCAAGGCTCATCCAACTCGAGTGCAGCGTCTTTATTTTCAACACACTCGTCCTCGTTGTCTTCTCTTTGGTCATTCTGCTTCTCCTGCACATCAGCCTGAGGCGCCAGCTCAGTTTGCCCGCATGAAAACCCTGCCATTTGTCAGGGCTAATCAACCTTTGCCAACCCTTGCCAACCATCAGCCATGCCGGAAACCTGCATCGGGATGCACCAGTTTGAACAATATATTTCTTCCCAAAATTCTGGCATCCGGTTACACCAGTTTGATGAGAAAAGTCCCCCTCGCCGTGGCGCTGATTTTATCAGCGCTATACGCGACCAGTTCCGCAGACACCGTGACTCTTTTGTCCGGTGAAAAACTCCAAGGCAAAATCATCAGCGAAAGCGCCTCCGAAGTCACTCTGGATATCCATGTATCCGCGGCGATCTCCGACCAGCGCACCCTCCGCCGGGATGAGATTCAAAAGATCGAGAAGACCCCACCGGACGACATTGATTTCGAGCCGGTCAAAGACCTGAAGCCCGACCCTCTCATCGCACAGCCCGCTGTGATCGATGCAGACATAGCCCGCCTCAATGCTTTCCTGACACAGTATCCGCAAAGCTCCCACTGTGCTGCAGTAAAGACTCTCCTTGAAGCCTTTAAGAAAGAGAAAGACCATCTCACCACTGGCGATGTGAAATATTACGGCACCTGGATATCGAAGAGCCAGGCCGCCGAACGGAAACTGCAACTCGAAGGAGTGGGGTTGTATGTCACAATGAGGAGTCAGGCTGCGAGTGGCGATTTTATCGGCGCCCTGAACACCTTTGACCAACTCGATAAAAGCGATAGCACCACCCGCATCTACCCACAGGCTGTATTACTCGATCGCAAAGTCCTGGAGGCACTGGACCAGCAGGTAAATCGTGACATCGCCAAGTTGAAGAACCATGTGGAAGAATGGTCGCAGGGACTGGCCGTCACGCCGGACACCCAGAAGCCACAGATCATCGCCGCTCAAAAAGCGGAGCAGGACAAATACGACGCTATCATTGATGCGGCCGGAAAGAGCGGGGTGAAATGGATTCCTCTTCTTCCGGGTAGTGCGAAAGACCTGGATGCGCTGGCTGCATTGGCCACGTCCGAAAATGCCCGTTTGACCGTGCTGCCATTGGACAAAATGAACGCCTCCGTGCAAATTGTGGACAAGGCCCGGCAGGCGTTTGAAGCGCAGGACAATGACAAGACGGACGCATTGCTGAAACAAGCCGTCACCCTCTGGCCGCAAAACGAAGATGCAACCTATTTGCAGAAAGCGGTAACTGATCTCCGGGCCGAGGAAGCAAAGAAAGCCGAAGCAGCAGCCAAGGCGACTCCGAAGCCTACAGCGACGCCGAAGCCAAGCGCCGCGGCAGCCCAGCCAGCGTCCACTCCGATACAGGTTGTGGATGAGGAAAAGCCCTCGTTCCTTGCCTTCTTCATGACGATCCCCGGAGCGATGTGTGTCGTTGGAGGAGCCATTGTTTTGCTCATCATTGTCACGGTGCTTCAAAAAATAAAGAAACCCAAATCCGAGGATATCGAGTAGTAGTTGAATCTCATGAGTCGTCACGCAAAAATTGACCGTAAAACCACCGAGACCAAAATCCTGGTGGAACTTCAAATTGATGGCAGCGGCACAAGCGCCATCAACACGAAGATCCCGTTCTTCGATCACATGCTTTCGCTTTTTGCGAGGCACGGTCTTTTCGACCTGAACGTGACGGCAGATGGCGACATTGATGTGGATTTTCATCACACGGTCGAGGATGTGGGCATTGCCCTGGGGCAGGCTTTTGCCAAGGCCCTCGGCAACAAAGCCGGCATCCGCCGCTACGGCTGGGCCTATCTTCCCATGGATGAAACGCTCACGCGGGTGGTCATCGATTTCAGCGGAAGGCCTTACTTGGAATACCGGAGCCCGTCGGGCGTCGGCCCGATAGGCAGCGCATTTGCCTTCCAGCTCGTCGAGGAGTTTCTCCGCGCATTCAGCGTCCATGCCGGTGCCAATCTGCACGTCGAAATTCTTTACGGGCGCGATTCGCACCACATGGCCGAGTCCATATTCAAGGGGCTCGCGAAGGCAGCCGACCAGGCCTGCCAGATCGACCCCCGTGTGCAGGGCGTACCGAGCACCAAGGGCGTGCTCTAGGAAACAAGGGGGAAGGCGCAAGTCCTTCACTTGAAACTTTGTTTTATATCCTCCATCTTCTCATTTTTCATGATTGCTTTGATTGATTACGGCAGTGGTAATTTGCGCAGCGTGAGCAAGGCGCTCCAGCACGAAGGTGCGGACGTGGAGCTTGTCGATGCGCCGGAAGCGCTTGCAAAGGCGGACGCCATGGTGCTCCCTGGAGTAGGGGCATTCGGCGATTGCGTGCGCAATTTGCAGGAGCGACAGCTTTGGGATCCGGTCAAGGAGTGGCTTGGGAGCGGGCGGCCTTTTCTTGGCATCTGTCTCGGGTACCAATTGCTCTTTGAGTCCAGTGAGGAGACACCGGGAGTGAATGGATTCGGTTTTTTCAAGGGACAGGTCCGGCGTTTTCACGAGGCTGGCTTGAAGATTCCACACATGGGGTGGAACACGTTGCAGAAAAACGATCACAAGCTTTGGCAGGGATTGCCTGAGAATCCGTATGTGTTTTTCGTGCACTCCTATTTTCCTGTTCCCGAGGATCCCTCGATCATCACATCCCGGACGACATACGGGGAGACATTCGCCGCCAGCGTTGCGCGTGACAATGTCGCTGCGGTGCAGTTTCACCCGGAAAAAAGCCAGGAGACCGGGCTGGCAATTTTAAGAAATTTCATCCAAACCATTTCATGATTATTCTTCCTGCAATCGATTTGATGGGGGGGCAGGTAGTGCGCCTCCGTCAGGGCAAGGCCGCCGAAAAAACAGTTTACTCGGATGACCCCGTGGCGTTCGCAAAAAAGTGGGAGAAAGAGGGGGGCGACTGGCTGCATATTGTCGATCTCGATGCGGCTTTCAGTGGTGTCTCGCATAATCTCGCCTCGGTAAAAAAGATCACGGCAGCACTTTCGATCCCGTGTGAAATGGGCGGCGGCATGCGCAGCGAAGAGGCGATCCAGAATGCGCTTGATGCAGGAGTGGCCCGCATCGTGATTGGCACCCGTGCTTGTGAGTCGATGGATTTTGTCGAGCAGATGGTGAAGAAGTTCGGCGGCGAGAAAATTGCCGTGGGCATCGATGCCAAGAACGGCATTGTCTCGGTGAAAGGCTGGACGGAGTCTTCAAACATTCTGGCTACTGATCTTGCCAAGCGTGCGGAAAAGGCCGGCGTGGGAACCATCATCTATACTGATATCGCGACGGACGGAATGTTGTCGGGCCCGAATTTCGTGGAGATGGAGAACATGTTGAATCTGCTCGATTGCCAGTTGATCGCGAGCGGCGGAGTTTCCAAGGCAGACGACGTTTTTCGTCTGGGAAAACTGGAAAACCTTTATGGCGTCATTATCGGCAAGGCACTCTATGACAAGACGCTCTCACTTTCGGAGTTGAAATGAGCGCGATACCCATGCAGGAATTTCCACTTTGGCCGGAGGGCGCGCCGGGAGCCTTGGGCAATGCGCCGCAGGACATTCCGACGCTGATGCCTTTCCTTCCGGAGCCCGGCACTGCAACGGGCGCTACACTCGTGATTTTTCCCGGAGGCGGGTATGGAGGACTCGCGTCTCACGAAGGCGAAGGCTATGCGAACTTTTTTGTGAAGCATGGCATCACCTGCCTTGTCCTGAAATACCGGCTTGGCAGCCATGGGTACCGGCATCCCCGCATGCTGGAAGATGCCGCACGCGCTGTCCGGCTTGTCCGCTCGAAGGCATCGGATTGGAATATTGATCCGCAACGTGTCGGGGTCATTGGCTCATCTGCCGGTGGACATCTGGCCTCCACGCTTGCCACCCACTTTGATGCGGGCATTCCGGATTCGGCAGACCCGATTGAACGGCAAAGCAGCCGGCCCGACGCCGTCATCCTCTGCTATGCGGTGGTTTCCAATGGAGAACACGGGCACACCGGCTCGATGCACAATCTGCTCGGCGAGAATCCTTCGCAGGAATTGATGGATGAGCTTTCGAATGAGTTGCATGTGACTCCACAAACGCCCCCTTGCTTTGTCTGGCATACGTGGGAGGATGCGGTCGTGAACGTGGAAAACAGCCTGCTCTTTGCCGCAGCCTTGAGGAAATGCGGTGTGCGTTTTGACCTGCACGTCTATCAGGAAGGAATCCACGGCATCGGTCTCAGCAAAGGTTTGACCGCGGGTTCCCTGCATCCGTGGTCGGACGATTGCATTTTCTGGTTGAACGTCCAGGGATTTACCAAGTCCAATAACCCATGAAAGTTCTCTATCTCGATTGTATCTCAGGCATCAGCGGCGACATGACCGTGAGTGCGCTCACCGATCTTGGAGTGAAGCCCTCGGCATTTGAGTGGGAACTCTCGAAGCTGGATATCGGCGATTTCCACATGCACTTCGAGCGCAAGGAGAGCCAGAGCATTTCCGGCATCAAGTTTGGCATCCATGAGGGAGCGACCCACAAGCATGAGCAGGATGAACCTGCACATGAAGAGGAGCACCAACACCATCACGAACATGGGCATGAACACCACCATGAGCATGGTGAGGAATCCCATGCGGGCCATGAACATGCGCACGAGCCCCACGAACATCATGAGCACGGACATGAATGCTGCGACCATGAGCATCACCACCATGATGAGCCGGGGCATGAGGGCCATCACCATGAGCATGGACACGAACATCATCACCACGGCGAACACGCTCATGGACGCAACCACGCGCAAATCCGTGAGTTGATCGGAAAGAGCGATCTTTCTGAATTCGTCAAAAAGCACGCGCTCAGTATTTTTCAACGCATCGCTGTGGCAGAGGGAAAAATCCACGGCATGCCGGCGGCTGATGTTACATTCCACGAGGTGGGGGCGCTGGATTCGATCGCCGATATCGTGCTGGTGTGCGCGGGCATCGAGCAGCTCGGGATTAAGAAGGTATTCGTCTCGAATTTGCATGATGGGACCGGCTGGATCGAATGCGCCCACGGGCGGTTTCCGATTCCGGCACCGGCCACGCTGGAAATTCTCTCGGGCATTCCGATCAAACAGATCGATGAACCATTTGAATTCATCACGCCCACGGGCGCGGCGATTGTTGCCGAGTTTGGCGCATCGTTCGGGCCGATGCCGCGCATCAAGGTGGAAAAAATTGGCTATGGAATTGGCTCGCGTAAACTGCCGAACCGGCCCAACGCGCTTCGTGCGGTGCTGGGTGAACTCGACGAGCAATCCGGCGGATACGAAACGGACACCATCTCGCGCATCGAGACGAACATCGACGATATGTCGCCGGAGATCACCGGTGCGGTGATGGACAAACTTTTTGCCGTCGGAGCGCTCGATGTTTTTTTCACGTCGATCCAGATGAAGAAGAACCGGCCGGCGGTTCAACTCACCGTGCTGTGCGAAAACGCGGATGTGACGAAAATCGCGGATTTGATTTTTTCGGAGACGACCTCTTTTGGAGTGCGGATGGATCAGGTGAACCGTCTCAAGCTCGAGCGCAAATTCGAGAATGTGAAAACCGAATACGGCGAGATCTCGGTGAAGCTTGGTTTTAAGAACGGCAAGGTCATCCAGGTTGCGCCGGAGTATGAATCCGTGCGCGTTGCCGCCGAGAAAAAGAACGTCTCGCTGCGCGTCGTATATGAAGCGGCGCAAAAGGCGGCTGCTTCGAACCCGGGTTCCTGAACGTGTCGCTGGAGGAAAATCTCCGCGACTGGCTGGCGGCCGATCTTTCCGAGATCGGGAAGACGTTCATGCCGTTTGGCAAATTTGGTCCCGATCATTTTCCGCCGCGCGGAGTGCCGCTGTATGATCTGCCGGTGGAATACCTCAACTGGTTCGAACATCGCGGATGGCCCAAGGGACACCTCGGCGAATTGCTGCGCATGGTCCACCAATTGAAGGTGGATGGGTGCAACGAGGTGTTTGACCACTTCCGGAAATCCAGAGGCGGGCGGACCTCTTTGCGGGAGCGCAGGCTGGAGTGATCCGTTGAAATTTCAAAGAACGATTGCCCTACTCAGGGCAGTTTTTCGCCGCGTGCGGTGCGGAGGATGTGGTACCAGGTCTCGCGGTCCATCTCGATGTTGGTTGCGTGCGCTGCGGTGCGGATATTTTGGGGGTTGGTGCTGCCGACCACCGGCACGATTCCGCTTGGGTGGCGGAGCAGCCATGCGAGCGCGGTTTCCGTGCGGCCCGTTCCGAGTTCCTTCGCGGCTTTGTCGAGTGCTGCGAGGAGTGCGGTGTGATGTTCGTGTTTCTTGTCCTCAGGCTTGGGCGCTGCGCCGCTTGCGATGGAACCACCAGCGAGCGGACTCCATGCCATCGGCGTGATCTTGCGTTCCAGGCACTGGTCGAGCGTGCCGTCGGTGAAACAATCGAGGCGGCGCAGGTGGATTTCCACCTGGTTGACCTGCAACGGGAAGGAGAGCGCGCTTTGTACGGCAGAGACGAGCGATGGCCGGAAGTTGCTCACTCCGAACTCACGCACTTTGCCGGCGTCGCGCAATTCCGTGAATGCCTGTGCTATTTCAGCAGGGTTAGCGAGGAAGTCGGGGCGATGGAGCATGAGGAGATCGATGGTGTCCATCTGGAGACGCTTGAGAGAGCCTTCCACCGAGGCGATGATGTGTTTGTGGGAAAAATCGTAGCGATGCGGGTAGCCTTGTGTCGGTTCGTCCTCGAAGCAGATGCCGCATTTTGTGGCGACGACCAATTTGTCACGCCAGCCGGGATGCTGTGCGAGCGCGTAGCCGAAGATGCTTTCGCAGGCGGTGTCGCCGTAGATGTCGGCATGGTCGAAAAAGGTGTAGCCGGCGTCAACAGCGGTCTCGAGAATAGTGACGCCACGTTTGATGACCTCGTCATCGACCTTGGTGCGGTCCCACGAGCCGGAGATGCGCATGCAGCCGTATGCGAGGCGTGAGATTTTGATTTCGGTGGTGCCGAGGAGTTGGGTTTTCATGGGTGTATTAGATTTTTGATGCGATGAAGATCAGTTCGCCGGGGTAGGTGGAACCGTAGGGATTTTTTTCGTAGTCGGCGAAGAGGGATTCGACCTTGAAACCCGAACGTGCCAGCAAGTGCTCGGCCTCGTAGCGGAAGAAGTAGCGCATCGGGAATGCATCCACGAGTCTCTCACTACGGCCATCGGGATGGGTGACGTAATGAATGAGTTCTATGTCCTGCACTTGTTTAAATACATCACGCTTTATGATGCAATCGCGGCGCAATACGCGACGACCGTCGGGCGTGACGAATTCCGGTTCGTTGCCGCGCTCCTGCTGCAAGATTGATTCGTCGGCCAGGAATTTCAGCGAGGGGTTGAAGAGATCGAGGATCAGTTTTCCTTCCGGTTCGAGATGCCGGTGAATGGTTGCGAGGCAGGCGAGCTGGTCTTCCATCGCGATGAGATGCTGGAAGGGGCGGAATGGGAGCGTGATGAGCTTGAATTTCCGTCCGAGTTCAAAGGTGCGCATGTCTCCCTCGCGCAGTTGCACGCGGGAACGCACGTCGGGTTTTTCAGCAGCGAGGTTTTCGCGGCATTTTGCGAGCATGCTCGCCGAAGCGTCGAGGCCCCAGATCTCGATTCCGGCTTGCGCGGTCGGAATCAGCACACGGCCAGTGCCGCAGCCGATCTCGAGGACTGTGCCGCCTGCTTCGCGGGCCTGATCGACGAAAAACTGCACGTCGCTGCGATCCCGGTAAGCGGGTTCGTAGTCGTAAAACTCCGAGATGCACCCGTAATCGTCCGCCATATCAGCCTTCCAGCGCGTCGCGCATTTTCTGCAACTGGGTGAGCTTGTCGGCCCAGGTCGCTTCGCGTTGTTTGTGGTCTTCGAGCACGGCGGGCGGGACTTTTTCGGTGAAGCCGGGGTTGGCGAGCTTGGCGCGCACCTTGGCGAGTTCGTCCTCCACCTTGGCGATTTCTTTTTTCAGGCGTTCGCGCTCGGCGGCTACGTCGATGAGGCCTTCGAGCGGCAGGAAGAGTTCGCCGAGCGGTGTGAGCGCAACAGGCGTGCCTTTCGGGGCGTCGTAGGTTTTCACCACGTCGAGGGTTGAGGCGTTGAGCAGGATTTTCAGCACATCGGACTCGTGTGTTGGGAGCGGGGCGTTTGGCTTGAAGACGAAGCGGACGCGCTTGTTACTGGCAATGTTGTAATCGCGGCGCAGGGCGCGGCTGTGGTTCACCACCTCGTATTTTGCGGCTGCGAATTGCTCGTCGGTTTCATCGAGGCTGTAGTGGGCCTTGAAGTCGTCGCCGAACGGTTTTGGCCAGTGCGAGAACATGATGGTTTTTCCGCCCTGATCATCCGGCAGATCGTTGCTGTAGCCGAGGCCGTGCCACAGTTCCTCGGTGATGAACGGGATGAAAGGGTGGAAGAGGCGGAGCGTGTGAGCGAGGATGAAGTCGATTACAGCGAGGGTGTTTGCGGCGGCTTTGGGATTCAGGAAACTTGCCGGCTGTGAAGTGCCTTCGGTGTTTTCGGTTTCTTCCCTGTTGGTCGCAAGGCTTGCCTTGCTGGCCTCGAGGTACCAGTCGCAATATTCACTCCAGAAGAAGCGGTAGAGGGATTGCGCGGCGTCGCTGAAGCGATATTCGTCGAGCGCGAGCGAGACTTCGCTAATGGCTGCGTCGAGGCGGAGCAGGATCCATTTGTCGTCGCTGGTGAGGAGGGCGGGGTTAATTTCGCCCTCGATCTCGCCGCCCTGCATTTGCCGGAAACGCGTGGCGTTCCAGAGTTTCGTGCAGAAGTTGCGGCCGAGTTCCACGTTCTTTTCGTCGAAGAGGATGTCCTGTCCGAGCGGGGCGGAGCGCATCACGCCGAAGCGGAGGGCGTCGGCGCCGAACTTTGCGATGAGGTCGAGCGGGTCGGGAGAATTGCCGAGGGACTTCGACATTTTGCGGCCCTGTTTGTCGCGGATGATGCCGGTGAAATAGACGTTCTTGAAAGGCATCTCGCCCGTCCACTCCAACCCGGCCATGATCATGCGCGCCACCCAGAGAAAAATGATGTCGGGGCCGGTCACGAGGTCGGTGGTCGGATAGAATCTTGCGAGTGTGTCGGTTTTGGCGGGCCAGCCCATCGTTGCGAAGGGCCAGAGCCATGCACTGAACCAGGTGTCAAGCACGTCGGGATCCTGATTCCAGCCGTCGCCAGCAGGCGCTTCGAGCCCGCAGAAGGTTTCGTCACCGCGGTACCAGACCGGAATGCGATGTCCCCACCAGAGTTGTCGGCTGAGGCACCAGTCCACGTTGTTGTCGATCCAGTGCTGGTAAACTCGCGCCCACCTTTCGGGGCGGAAAGCGATCGTGCCATCCTGCACGATTTGCAGAGATTCCTTGAGTTGCGGGTAGCGGAGCCACCATTGATCGCTCAGGCGCGGCTCGATAGGCACCTGGCCGCGTTCACTGAAGCCCACATTGTTTTGATACGGTTCCTCTTTTTCCAGCACGCCGAGGTCGCGGAGATGCTCCGTGGCTACTTTGCGCGCCTCGAAACGGTCGAGGCCCACGAGCGATTCGCCGGCGAGGGCGTTCATCGTCGCGTCGGGGTTCATGATGTCGATGATTGGGAGGTTGTGGCGCAGGCCGATTTCGTAATCGGCTTTGTCGTGGGCGGGCGTCACCTTGAGGACGCCGGTGCCGAATTCGAAATCGACATGGTCGTCGCCGATGATGGGGATGAGCCGTTGCTCCTGTGGGATTTGCACGGGGAGGGGACGTACCACATGTTTGCCGATGAGGTGGGCGTAGCGCGGGTCTTTTGGGTTCACGGCCACGGCGGTGTCGCCGGGGATGGTCTCGGGGCGCGTGGTGGCGATGGTGAGCCATGTGCCTGTGGCTTTGGAACCGGGGAAGGTAGCACCTTCCCCTACAGTTGGAGCGCTTTCGCGCTCCACTACTTCTACTTTGAAGTAATAGAGAGTGCCGTTTTGCGGCTTCATTTCCACTTCCTCGTCGCTTACGGCGGTGAGGGAGGCGGGGCACCAGTTCACCATGCGCTTACCGCGGTAGATGAGGCCCTTTTTGTAAAGATCGACGAACACCCGCGTCACGCATGCGGAGTATTCCGGATCCATGGTGAAACGTTCGCGGGACCAGTCGCAGGAGGCGCCGAGCTTCTTGAGCTGCTGGATGATGATGCCGCCGTATTTTTCCTTCCACTCCCAGATTTTCTCCACGAGCTTTTCACGGCCGAGGTCGTCGCGGTGACGGATTTCTCCGGATTTGCGGAGGGTTTTTTCCACCACGTTCTGGGTCGCTATGCCGGCGTGATCGGTGCCGGGAAGCCAGAGCACTTCCTTGCCGAGCATGCGGGCGCGACGGGCGAGGATGTCCTGAATGGTGTTGTTGAGCACATGGCCGAGAGTGAGGACGCCGGTGACATTCGGCGGGGGAATGACGATGGAATAGGCGGGCTTCTTTGAGGCGGGGTCGGCTGTGAAGCAGCCGCTGGCCAGCCACTCGGCATACCACTTCTCCTCGATGGATTGCGGTTCGTAGGTCTTCGGGATCTCTAGTGCGATGTCAGACATGGGAAGGGGAATTTTTCGTAAAAGCAGGCTGTTGTAAAGGATTTGGATTTTAAGGGAGTGAACGTCCAACGCTCAACTTCCAACGTCCAATGATGAATGAAAAGGCTTTGTTCAAGGCTTTCTGGAGTTTTTCAGAGTGGGATCCAGCGTCGCCCAAAGGGCTATGCCGGGACAAGCAAGGGCAAGAGACAGAAAAAGAGGAACAGGCGTCGTTTTTACTCTAGTGCGCCTTGACCGGCCTTGACGGGGCTTGACGGATTTTATGGGGAAAATTTACCGCTAAGGACGCAAAGATCGCAAAGGAGGGGAAGAACTTTGAACGCTCAAAGGTGAATGGAGCATCCTGGATTGTTTTCATTTTTTAAGTTGGATTACCTTGGATTTGGTTGGATTCACTCTGGGGGATGAAGTTGGATTAAAGCTTTGGCCTGGCTTCGGCGTGCGGAAAATGGGTTCGTTTGGGTTCGTTTTTTAGGGCTCTCCAGAGTAAAATTGGGTTCGCTTGGAGAAAAATCGTGTTTTGGAGAGAAGGGTTTTGGGTCAAACCGCTGAAGGTGCAGCGATGGAGGCGCATCTCGGTTGTTTCCATGGCGGTTTGAGGATTAAAGGAATGTATTTGTTAGTTATTGTTTAAGTATTACAATTAAACGCAATTTTGTCAAGCTGCATGTTAGTTTTGTGAAATTTGAGTTTGCGACGGATTGAAAAACGCCTCGCGTACAGGGCTTTAGAAAATGTAAAAATTCGTCCGGAAGCATACATTCGGGCGTCATTCGTTCATACTGCCCGTTTTTGGGGATACTTTTCGGTGCCAAACCTAGCCCTGGTCAGGACTCGATACATCGTGGTTGAGGGTTTTCCGGATGTATCATTCCCTCTCTGATGGGCGAAAAAACGCTTGCCAAGTCGGGTTCGCGAATCCATTTTCACGCTCCGCATGAGATTCAGGGTTATCTTCAGCTTGGTCATTTTTGCAGCGTGCGTGAGCGCAGCGTTCGGCGGCGACTGGACGCTGGTCAAGTATCAGGGACGGGACCATGTGACCCTCGAGAACGTGGCGCATTTTTATAATCTGGATACCGTCCATCGCGCCAGCAATGATGTAACGATGACGGGCGGCGCGCGCAGCCTGCGCGGAGCGGTGGGCTCGAACGAGTTGTATATCAACAACCTGAAGTTCATCCTGAGCTATCCGATTTCCGAGGTGGATGGGCATTTGATCCTCTCGCGCATGGACCTGACGAAGGTGATCGAGCCGGTGATGCGCCCGAGCAAGATCAAAGGGGCGGAGCAGGTGAACACGATCATCCTCGATCCCGGCCACGGGGGGCATGACAACGGCGCCACGAGCGTGTGGGGTAACGAGAAGACTTACACCCTGGACGTCGCGATGCGCACCAAGGAAGCGCTGGAGCAGATGGGATTCAAGGTCTATATGACGCGCTCTTCGGACGAGTTCATCCCGCTGGAAGACCGGGTGCGGTTTGCCAACCAATTTACCAATGCGTTGTTCATCAGCATCCATTTTAATTTCGGCGGCTCTTCTGCGTCCGGTCTGGAAACTTACACGCTGGCGCCGCGCGGGGTGCCGTCCATGGCGGCGGATGGGCCGATGCTCTCCGATTACGAGCCATGCCCGGGGAACGTATGCGATGCCGAGAACATGGCGCTGGCCACGGCCACCCATGCTTCACTGGTGTATCATTCACAACTTTATGACCGGGGGATCAAGCGGGCGCGGTTCGTCGTGATCCGCGATATCAAGATTCCCGGGGTGCTGGTCGAGGGGGGATTCCTGAGCAATCCCGACGACAGCCGCAAGATCGCCAGCACGGCCTACCGCCAGCAGATGGCGATGAGCATTGCGAACGCGGCCCGGAGTTACCGGACCGCAGTGGGCACATCCGTCCCTTCCAATTTGATTGCAGGCCGCAATGGGAGCAATGTTTCGCCAGTAGGGGAAAGCACCGATTCCAGCACGGATGGCGGTCATGCAAAAGCCAATGAGCCCATCGTCGTCACGTCTCCAACCGCCAACTAAAAAGCAGACCGCGGGAGGTGGTGGGCAAAAAGAGGATGCACGCAAACAGGCGAGCGACGAATCGCGCAGACAGGCGAGCAACGAATCGCGCAAACAAGCGCTCAGGCCCATCGGCGTATTCGATTCCGGTGTGGGTGGATTGACTGTTGCCGCTGCGTTGCGCGATCTTTTGCCTGCGGAGAATATTTTCTACATCGGCGACACGGCTCGTGTGCCTTACGGCGGCAGGAGCCAGCAGACGATCGAGCGTTATTCCGTGGAGATCACCGGGTTGCTGCTCGCCGAGAATGCGAAGATGATCGTGGTGGCATGCAATTCCGCCTCGGCCCTCGCGATCCCGCGGTTGGAGGAGATTTTGAAAGTGCCCGTGATCGGCGTGATCGTGCCGGGGGCGAAGGCGGCGATCACCGCATCGCGCAAGGGGCGGGTGGGCGTGATCGGCACGCGGGCGACCATTTACAGCCGGGCGTATGAGCGGGCGATCCAGGCGTTGAATCCCGACGTGGAAGTGATCAGCCAGGCGTGCCCGATGCTGGTGCCGTTGATCGAGGAGGGATGGCTGGATGATCCGATCACCGACCAGGTGATCAAGCGTTACCTTGAGAAGCTGGTGAAGGAGGATATCGATACGCTTGTGCTGGGTTGCACGCACTATCCATTGCTCAAGGCGGCGCTGAAGAAATTTGCCGGGCCGGAGATTGCGCTGGTGGATTCTGCGCGGAACTGTGCGATTGCCGTGAAGGAGTTGCTCAAAAAAGAGAAGATCGCGGCACCGGCGCATCATCTCGGCAAGCTGCAGGTGGCACTGACGGACAAGAGCGACGGGTTTCTGCGGATTGCGGAGCAGGCGCTCTCGCTGCAGATCGGGGATGTGCAGTTAAGGACGGTGCAGACGGCGGCGCAGGGGTGAGGATAAAAGAGGCAGAGAGGTGTGGATTTTTTGACGTGTGTTTTGTGCGGAACGACGCCAGATAGCAATGGGCGGTTTGAGGAGAAAGTTCGATGCGGCGGGACACCGCAACCAGCCCGCGAGACGCGGGCGTTCCCCGGAGGTATGCTGCAACGACAAGTTGACTTCGGTGATTAATTTCTCATTTCGAATACAGCCCAGGTAATCAGTGCGCGGGGGTGCCGATTTTGACGACTACGATTCCGTGCGAGGGGACGGTGACGGAATAGCTGGTATCGAAAGAGCCGGCGTCTTCGTGGAGCCAGAGGTCGCGGACGGGTTGTTTTCCGGAGATGCCGAGGTCCGACTAGTTGACGCTGATTGTTTGGTCCACAGGGGAGGGGTTGAGAAGGCCGACGGCGTGGGTTCCATCCGCGAGTTTCCGTGCCCAGACTTCGCCGGATGCGCTCTTGCTTAGGCGGCCGGCGGCTTCGCCGAGGGGATCCTGGTCAATGTCGAGGATCTCGTCGTTTGTCAAAATGGCCAGGGTGAAGGGGTCGAACTTTGTCATGTCGCATCCGATGAGAAGAGGGGATGCCAGGAGGCTCCACATGGAGACGTGGATGATTTGCTCATTTGGCGTGAGATGGGTCGGGTGCGGGTGGCCGAATCCCACCATGCCCACCATGAGCATGTCGGGATCGTTCCAATGACCGGGGCCGGCAAATTTTTCGTGGCCGACCTGATTCTCGATGATGTTGTAAACGCCGCGGTCTCGGCCCCAACCGGAGGAGCCTGTCCAGACATCGTCGATATCGGTGTAGGTGCGCCAGCAGTTTGCGCGGATATCGGCATTTGCGCCCCACTCCCAGACGTTTGCATAGCCGTACTGGCAGAGGCTGTAGAGGATGTCGCGGTTGGTTTTGGCAATGGCAGCGGCCATGACCTGATAGGGCTTTTGCATGACGGGGAGTGACCGGTCGCCATGCACGAGGTTTCCGTAGGAGCAGAGATCGTATTTCAGGTAATCGAATCCCCATTGGGCATAGGTCTGGGCATCCTGGTCCTCGTGCTGATAGCTGGCGGGAAAGCCTCCGCATGTTTGCGGTCCAGGGGAGGAGTAGATGCCCGCTTTCAGGCCCTTGCTGTGGAGATCGTCGCACAGCGCCTTCATATCCGGGAACTTGGTGTTCGAGTGGATGACGCCGTTTTTGTCGCGGGGGCCTTCCCATGTGTCGTCGATATTGATGTATTGGTAGCCGTGCGCGACCAGGCCCGCGGCGATCAATTCCGAGGCGGCGCCCTTGATTTTTTGTTCGTCCACCTTGTTGGCCCAGACATTCCAGGAGTTCCAGCCCATGGGCGGTGTCAATGCCAGCTTGTTGGTTCCGCTGACGATAGTTAAATCGCGCGTGGCCGTGCCGGCGGAGTTCTTAACTGTCAGCGTTACCTGGGTGGTTCCGGATTGCTGGAGCGAGCCGGAAATGATGCCGGTCTTTGGATCGAGTTGCAGGCCCTCGGGAAGAGAGGTGGCGGAGTAGGCGAGGGGTGTAGTGCCGGTGGCTGCCACGGGGAAGAGAAAAGGATGGCCGGGAGTAGCACCCGTGATGCGGGGGCCATGCAGGGCGGGCTGAGGATCGGCGGGCAGGATTTTAAGGCGTGGAGGGCCATCGCCAAAGGCAACGGTCTGCGGCTTTTGCGTGGCACCGGGAGCCAGGGTGAAGAGCGCACCTGCCCAATCTGCATGGTCGTTTTTGTTGCCATCGCCGCCGTCGCCGACCACGAGCAGGAGTTCTTGTGCGCCCGTGAGATCGACGGAGAGCAGTTTTGGCGCGTCGCCACTGTGGAGCACCCCGGTCTCCGAGATTTTTTTGCCATCGACCCAGACGCTGAAGGTTACGGAACCGGCGCCTTTTTTTTGATCATCGACACCGACCACTGATTGGAAACGGGTGACGGCGCCATGGAGATCGATCGACAAATAACCGACCGAATGGGTGCCCACGCCATGGGGGTATATTTTTCCGTCCAGAGTCAGCGGGGTATTATCGACAGAGCGGCCTGCCTGGGCGGATCCGTAATCCTGCCGGGCGTGTTTCAGGTCAAGGGAATCGAGCCAGACAGAGTTTGCGGGAGTCTGGGCGGACTGGAGTGCCGGGGGAATCTCCTGCGCGCGGAGAGGAAGGCCAAGGCAGAAGGCACCGAGAAGGCTGGCGGCGAGAAATGGAGGGAATTTCAAGGATTGATTGCGTAACATAAGATTGATATCGATATATTATTACGAGACGTGCTGGTTTGGAAAGAAGTTTTTGGATTTTAAGAGCAGCGATCCGGCTGTGCGGATTTCTGATCCATGTTTCGTTTCTTCGACCACCATGCCCGAGAATAAAAAACATATCGCGATTGACCAAATGGCATTTCTACCTAGATTTAACGGGCGGGATGCCTGCATTGCATTTGATTTTTTGATGTGCTAGGGTGTCACGTTTTAAATTTACCGGAGAATTATGTCCCAGCCTGACCAACGTCCAACCAAAGATACCAAGCCACCCCGTGCCGGAGGCGATCCCAATTTCAACTGGAGGGGGCTTGTCCTTCTCGCTGTCGCCGTGCTGTTCCTTGCAGGAGCGTTCCTGATGAAGGGTGGCACGATCGGCAACTACCAGGATATCACCTATGGAAAATTCCTGGAATACCTGGAAAAGGACCAGATCGACAAGGATAAGGGCATCGATCTTCTCTATGATGGCGACCAGAGGACCCAGACGCTTGTAGGCTTCACCAAATCCGCGAAAGAAGGCGTTGCAGCCGGGCAATTTCACGTCACGGTGGCCAACGATGCGAATGCGGTGGTCGAGGAATTGAAGGCGAAAGGGATCGTCCCGAATTTCAAGCTGGAAAACAACATGCTGAGCAACCTGGCGATCAGCTTTCTGCCGATCGCGCTGTTTCTGCTGGTGCTTTATTTCCTTTTCCGGCAGCAGATCCGCATGGCTGGCAAGGGTGCGATGAGCTTTGGTAAGAGCAAGGCGCGCATGCTTGCGCGTGACAAGAACAAGATCACTTTCAAGGATGTCGCCGGCGTGGAGGAAGCCAAGGACGAGGTGCAGGAGCTCGTGGAGTTCCTGAAAGACCCGAAGAAATTCCAGAAGCTCGGCGGTCGCATTCCGAAAGGCGTGTTGATGGTCGGGTCGCCCGGCACCGGCAAGACACTGCTGGCGCGCGCCATCGCAGGCGAGGCTGATGTGCCGTTTTTCTCGATCAGCGGATCGGACTTTGTGGAAATGTTCGTGGGCGTGGGCGCGAGCCGCGTGCGCGACATGTTTGAGCAGGGGAAGAAATCGGCCCCGTGCATTATTTTCATCGACGAAATCGACGCGGTCGGCCGGCATCGTGGCCATGGGTTGGGCGGCGGGCATGACGAGCGCGAGCAGACGCTGAACGCGTTGCTGGTGGAGATGGACGGATTTGACACGCAGGAAGGCGTCATCATCATCGCGGCGACAAACCGCCCTGATGTGCTGGATCCCGCGCTGCTGCGTCCGGGCCGTTTTGACCGGCAGGTGACCGTGAGCCTGCCCGATGTGAAGGGCCGCGAGGAAATCCTCCGCGTCCATGCAAAGAAAGTGAAGCTCGCAGAAGGTGTGGATCTCGCGGTCATCGCACGGGGAACGCCCGGATTTTCCGGAGCGGAACTGGCGAATTTGATCAACGAAGCCGCCCTGCTTGCAGCGCGCAAGGGACTTAAAGGCATCAAAAATGAGCAGCTTGAAGAAGCCCGCGACAAGGTCCGCTGGGGCCGCGAACGCCGGAGCATGGCGATGAGCGAGCAGGAGAAAGCTTCCACAGCCTGGCACGAGGCGGGCCATGCATTGGTCAACGTGCTTCTTAAATACACGCATCCACTCCACAAGGTGACGATCATTCCGAGGGGAAATCATTTCCTTGGAGCGACGATGTATCTGCCTGAAGGGGACAAATATTCCACTCAATTCAAGGAAGCGCTCGACAATCTGGCTGTGACTGCCGCCGGCCGGATCGCTGAAAAGCTTTACAGCGAGGATGTTTCGAACGGCGCATCGGGCGACATCAAACAGATGACACGTCTTGCGCGCGTAATGATCTGCGAGTGGGGCATGTCCGAGAAACTCGGCATGGTGGAATACGGCGAGCACGAAGACCATGTATTCCTTGGCCGCGATATCAACCGCCCGCGTGGTTATAGCGAGGCGACGGCGCAGGAGATCGACCGTGAAGTGCGCAAGCTGATTGATGACGCCTACGGACGGGCCAAGGAACTCGTGATGAATAATCGCGACAAGGTGGAGGCGATAGCCAAAGCATTGCTGGAATATGAGACCCTGGATGGCGCGCAGGTGCGCGACATCATGGAACATGGTCACATGCTGAACCCGCCACCACCTCCGGCAGCGCCGCCACAGGCCGCAGAACCTCCTCCGCTGCCAAAGCTGGACATTGCCCCTGAATTTCCTCACGGGCTTACGGGCGCGCCTGCATAGTATAACTCGAAAGCGGTCATTGCCGATTACCTCCGCGGCAAGCAACCGGAATGTGGCAGTTTGTGTGACAATTTCGCCGTGCTACATTCATTTTATTGACGCATCCGCGCGCCGTCATTAAC
>JBAVPB010000471.1:0-5893 GCA_049692655.1 Chthoniobacteraceae bacterium
GGCCCTGATTGTGTAGGATTTACAGCAATATTCGACTCCGCCGGGGGGTGAAGTCTTAACTAATTTGTTGGCTCTGCGCCCACTGCATAGCACGGCGCAGAGCCACTTTTTTCTCTTTTTCGGTCGCCAAAATACCGGTGATCTCCAAACCCTGCATCCTGTTTGGTGTTCGTCTCCCTTGGTGTCTTTGTGCCTTGGTGGTTAAATTTAGGCCGCTAATCCCAAAATTCCACCTGCGCCGGCATCTCTGGATCCACCGCCCGGTTCCCCTGTTTGTAGTTCGGCCCGATCACCGTCACGCTCTTCCCCCACTGCTCATCGGTGATGAACATCAGCCGCACATTCCCCGCCTCCGGTGTCACCGACTTCACTCGCGCGATGTGCGTATCCATCTGCTCGTAGCTCACGCAGGGACGCGCATAGATCGAGAACTGCATCATCAGATACCCGTTCTCCAGCAAATCCTTCCGGAACCGGGACGCGGTCTTGCGCTCCTCGTCGGTCAGCACCGGCAGGTCAAACATCACCATTATCCATCCCATACGGAAAGGGCTTAGCTTCGCGATCACAATTCGGGCACCCAGAACGGCTCCACCGACAGCGCCGCGTAGCTCCGCGCCATCGAACTCGCCGAGGCATCAATCGCATCCATCAGCTTCAAGGAATATCGTTCATGCTGCACACGCTGCTCCCGCAACTCCGTGCCCACCTTCCTCGACCATGCCTTCATGCTCACATCCTCCTCCAAAAGGAACTCCGCCAGCATCATATCCACCACCGGGCGGAACGGCTCAATCAAATCAAAAACCAGCGGCGTCGATTTGTAGCGCGTCGTGTGCTTCACCCCCAGCGTCGGCGTCAGGCCATGGATGAGCAGACTGCGATGGCACAGCGCCCCCAGTACCGTATAGCCGTAATTCAGCATCTGGTTCGGCGCCGTATTCTCCTTCCGGTCACGGCTCGTCGCCGCCCAGCCGATCGCCGGAAAAAAGAGCTGCCAGTACCGCTTCGCACAATTTCCCTCGTCGATATGCCCGCTCTTCAACGCCAGGTCAAGATGCGGACTCACCAGCTCCCGCCGTTTCAACACATGCTGCTGGTTCAACGTCTTGCCCACCAGGAGACGATTCCAAATCCGCTCATTCAACCGCTTCGGACGCGAAGCCTGGTTCAAAAAAGCCCGCTCATCCACCACCCGCGAGAGCGAAGCCGTAATGCCACATGGTTTGTAGGATTCATTGCAATGCAGAATGATCCCATCCGTCTCCAACACCGCCGAAACGAAATTTGAAGTCAGCGTCACCCCCCGCGCCGCAATGATCACCGCCCGCAAATCCTCATGCGGCATCCTCCGCTCCGTCTGGTCCTGCGCCCTGCAAACAATAAATCCCCGCTCCTTCGCAAGAGTCGCCCCGTGCTGCAAGACATGGAGGATATGGTAGCTCATATCATTTGGACTAAAAATTAATCCGTGTGATCAAGGAGTTCATCGAGTCGCTTCAACCGCCCTCCTTCAATTTCTTTTTTCGCCTCTTTCCAAAGAAAATCCAGCTTGCCAGCCTTCGCATCGGCATCTATCTGCCGATCCCAAGCATCGTCGAAGCTTACCTCAGCAAGCTTCGCGAGAAAATCACCCTTCTCTTCTTCGCTCAACCCTTTCACAGCTTGGATAATCTCCGCAATGCCGTTCATGAAAAGATAGTTGCACTATAACTAAATTATCGCAAGCCTCGCTTGAATACCCTCTGTACTGATAAATGTGAGGTGCGTGAAAGCATCCTGAGTTTTTATTAATTAAATTTACGCAGCTTCAAACCAAGTTCTTCGAAGCGCTGAAAGTGTGTAATATTATTTGTAGCGAGTTCGGCATTTGCGCAAAGAGCACAGGCGGCAATCATACAATCATTCGGTCGATTTTCCTCCCTCTTCGAGAAGTTAAACAATTCAGCCGCTTTGGTTGCTTGCTCCTGATCGAAAGGAAGAATACCTGCATTTAGAATAAACTCAACGGCAACAACTTCCAAAATGCTACGATGATTTGCATCGGCCCCTCTTCGAAATTCAGACCAAGCAATGGCACTAGTTGCAATCTCATCTCCATTTTCGATCCATTCCTCCACGAGAGTTTGCGCGGACTCATGCAATTCGTGAAATTTATCAGCAAATGCAATCATTACGTTTGTGTCCAAATGAATAAGCGGCATGCACTTTAGCCGCCAAGAGTTTTAGATTCGCTTTCCAAAAGTTCTTGTTCACGCTGTTGCTCATTTGCCTTTCGTTGAGCAAGTTGCCTTAAGGTCATAAGCGCATCAATCGGCTTTAATCGAGCCTCAATAAACTTGGAAATAGAAATAGGTAATGATTTTTTGCCTGATGAGCTAGTCACTTTGGCTCTCCCAACTGTTTCTAGTGTATTTAGGCGATAGATGCCAGGCTCCAACGGCGTAATATCGTGCGCGATTGGTTTGTCTATACTGACCAAGCACCCTGAGCGAAAGAATCCGTAAACAATGCCCCCTGCATTAATAATTTCCTTGGTAACCGCCGGTACAGAATCGAATACATAAATTGGTTTTACTCGTGGCTTCTTATCTAGTCCGATGTAGATAATTTGGCCCTTGTGGCCTTGTTTGGCTTTACGCCAAGCTCCGCTGCCATCTTTTGACAAATCGATGAATTCATCTGCCTTTCCGACTTTTACCTTTATTGTTATTACTTTGCTTCCAGTATTACCGTTTTTTTGGGAAAGATGAAAATTAGAGCAGAAATGAATCCATGCACGTTCATCTGGTTCAGTTTTTAAAAACTGTTCAATTATCCCTCTGAGGTGATTATCAGATATAGATTGAGTCTGCTTAAGAGCATAGTGCGTATCGTATGTTGCTTTTGCTGGAGAAATCGGTTTGAAAGCCAGTTGTTGCAAGGCTACCCGTTGGAAAATGAGTTTTGGAAAATTTTTCTCTCTTCCGTAAATGGTTTCGGCTAAAACGGCCTTTTCAAAGTTCAAAAATTGTGGAATCACATCTGCGATGCATGCGGCGAAGGTTTCCCGATTCACGCCCTTAGGTAGTCTGAAAAAGTGTTCTTTCTGCTCATCACGTGTCCAGCTTGGGATGAAGCTGATTACCATTGCATCAAGTGCATGGTGCCTATCATCACCACGGTTTTTCTTCTCGGCTTCTTCTTCATCTTTCGCATCAGGATTCAAGATGCTGTTAAGTTTGTATTTGCGACGAATCCTTGCTGTCAGGCCGCCATTTACAATAGTGATGCGTTTTGTTCCATTTTCATCCACGCCATTTTTCCATCCGAAGAAAACACTCAAGATCGCCTGTGAAAGTTTACTGATCCATGCGGTTTCAGCGAGGGCCGTGTAACGCTCTGCGAGTTCAGCTGCATCTTCATTCAAGAGCAGCTTTACTTTCTTGTTCCGGAGCACGATGGCTTTAGAACGCACACGTTGCACGTAAGCATCCCATCCGTTTGTCTCAGACAACCATTCAAATGGCGTTTGATTGCCTTTTTCTTTGTTCGTCTCGTGAGTCGTTAAAACATAATTGACGACTGAATCAGGACCACCTTTTGAACGGGGTACAATATGCTCTATTTCATACTGATCGAGCCTCGTTTCAAACAGGCCATCTCCTTTGTAAAGGCAAATGCCTCCCTGTTGACGAAGCAGCTCCAGCTTTAAAACAGAACCGCGCTCAGTAGCTCCTGCAATCGCAGCATCCGTGCGCGCCCGATTCCTTTCGGTTTCCCTTTTCTTCAAAAATGCGCGGTATTCGATCAGCGCTCTTTTTCCCATGAAATCCTCGCGTACAAATTCCAGCGCAACCGATTTCGGAACACCATGTGCAGCGCGCAATATTTTCAAACGATCATAAAAGACGCCAAGACGGTGCCTCACTATGGGGTCGTTTTGCGAACCAATGATGGTTCGGATTGCCTCGTTGCAGTCGTCGGCCTGTTGCACGATGGCATCGAGTTTTTGGTTCGGGATATAAATTCCCTCCCAAGTCGAACCCATCTTCTCAAGAAATTTTAAATCTTCCGCAATCAATCCGCGCTTCGGGTCGGTATTACCATCCAACAGTGCAAGTTCTTCGCGATAAAAGTCCGATGGCTTGCATCCGGAGAGAATAAGGCGTTTGAGCAAACCCAGCGTGGGCCGGCAAAAACGGCTGCGACCACCCGTGCGCGGCGCTTCCACTTCTTCATAGCCCGGCAGTGGTCGCACGCCAAATTGGACGCAGAACTTTTTCCACTGCGAAACAGTAATCTTAAACCCTGCGCCTTTCGGATCTTCGAACACCGCCTTGATCTCTGCGGACGTCAATCCGCTTTGCTCAGTGGTTGTGCGCTGCACGCGCATATTTTTGAGCTTCATCAAAAATGTCACCTCAAAAATCACGCGGGATTCCGGCAGTGGATGCCCGTTTTTATCGGATTTGATTTTGCAGACATTCAATCTTGGAATGAGAACGCATTTTTCAATGATACGGTTGTCGAATCGCGGCACTTTTTGCCCAACAACGCCCTGCCAGTCCTTGGCGCCGCCTTCGCGCAAATCAAATTTTTTCCGCAACCCAGGATCATAAGATGCGTAAGGCGTTCCAGCCGTTCCCCATAGCAAATAGTCAGCTTTACCCTTCAATCCCTCGATTTGCTTTCCCGCTGCGTCTGCGAGTAAACGAATTTCTTCTTCAACCAGTTTGCGCGGAACAATCTGGTTGCGCGTGCTCTCCGCATGACAGTCGATGCGTTCCGAGAGCGCATTTGGCTCTTCGGGGTTCCACAATTTCATTTTCCAGGCATCGAAGTAACACGGCAATTGATATTCCTTGTGCGTTGGACTCATCGCTTGAAGTTCCCCGACGAATCTGTCCATCCGTTCGCGTGTTCCCGCCTCTTCGTCGCCCTCGCTTTTTTTGCGACGTCCGCTTTCTTTCGCTTTCCAAGGGATATCAGGATCGTAGCCACGCCGTTGAATCGCCGAATGCAAAGCCTTGTAAATCTGCCACGGCTCCAGCTTTTCCCCACGCAACAGTTTGATGCGTAAAAGACACGACGTGTAGCAGGTATTATCTCCTTTGGCGGGAAACTCCCTTTCCAGCCGCTCGTCTGCGGGATGTTTTAGTTCCCATTTTTTGGTCTGGGAATTTTTCCAGACCTCGCGCCTCTGAAGAGGCTCCAAACCGGCCGCACTCCATACTTCATCCAGCCATGCCTCGCGAGCCTTGTGCGCCTGGCGGGTCCGCCACATGCGGCGGCGTGTAGCAGCATCCTTGGTGGAAGCAAATTCAGCAGGAATCAGCAAGGAAGCCTTATGGACAAAGTCGTTCGTATCAATATCTCGCACAGCTTCGCCGATGGAAGCCTTGCCTAAATCAAACGACCAGACAGTCTTGCTCATAATGAGGGATTTACAGTCTGTACCTCTTGTTGTCGCATTGCCAGCTTTTCCGTGGCATCCGTCGCCGCCTGATCCAATTCGATGCTGCTTCAGCTCACTTTATATCCTAATCACTTTTGACCTTCTCCTTCCCCGACCGCGTTGGCCAGAGGGCCATCCGGTCCAGGAGCCGGTCACGGATGATGAGGGTGTGGAAGAGGACGGCGCTGAGGTGCCCGAGGAATGTGAGGAACAGGAGATACGCGAGGATCGTGTGTGTTTTGCGCAACAGCCAGTAAAGCGTGGGATTCGCCGGGAGGATCGGCGGCAGATGCAGGGAGCCAACCATGACGATCGGGTAATGGCCCGCTGAGAGCATTCCCCAGCCGACCAGCGGCAGGGCGAACATGAGGGTGTAAAGCAGCTTCTCGGATGCCGTGGCGGCGAGCCGTTCCCTGGGGGACATGGTGGGCGGAAATGGCGGCAGTTTGGAGAACT
>JBAVPB010000472.1:0-3475 GCA_049692655.1 Chthoniobacteraceae bacterium
ACCCGGGACAAAAATGGATTAATTCGAGCCGATATCGAGCGATGGAATGAAATATATATTAAAAACAAAAATCTCCGCCCTACTTTTGCGTTCATCCGATTGATGACTATCTACCCCGAATATCGGAATCTCTTTTATCATCGCGTTGGTTGGCTCGGGAAGATAGTCAGTCCGCTGTGCCGCCCAATGAATACCCTCTTTATTTCAACCGACATCATTGGACCCGGTTTGTTTATTCAACATGGTTTTGCGACGATAATTGCCGCAAAATCAATTGGAGCAAACTGCTGGATCAACCAGCAGGTGACAATTGGGTATTCCAGTGCAAACGACTGCCCCACCATTGGTGACAACGTGACGATCAACGCGGGCGCTAAAGTCATTGGTGGCGTGGCCATTGGAAACAATTCGAAGGTTGGAGCGAACGCGGTCGTCGTTAAAAACGTGCCCGCGAACTCGACCGTTGTTGGTGTTCCTGCCCGGATCGTGAAGCGTGACGGCAAGCGTGTGGACGAGCCGCTTTCGTGATCACCTTCACGGGTTTTCCCCTCTTCTATACCCTAGCAAAACGATATTTTTCGGTGACTTCCTTGGAAGCGTAAATTATCATGGCCGTCATTAATACTTCGGTTGCCACTACAGAATAAGCAGCACCAAGCGCCCCCCAGTGATATATGACGAGCGGCGCCTGCAGAATGTGAAATATGGCCCCCACAAAATAAATCTTCTTTAACACGGCCTGATTTCCAGATGCGATGAGGCGAAGTTGAACAAGCGTTGCCGCAACACCAATAATAACCGGCACAATAATCATTACCCTCAAGATCGGAAAGGTGTCGTGGAATTTGCTCCCAAAAAAATGCTGGACGAACCACTCGCCAAAAAGCTCGAATCCCACAAACATCAAGGCGCCTGCCGCCAAAAATACGAGGATGAATCGCCTTATGATTTTCTGAACCCCGAGATGATCACCCTCGGCATACATACCGCATATTTTTGGAAAAAACGCTTGTATGGGAGGCGTTGAAAGCTGACGAAGAGGCGTAGTGATTTTATCTGCAGCAACGTAATACCCCACACCCACGCTGCCGCTTATCAGTCGCAGCAGCAGCACGTTGGCATACATATATATTGAGGTCAAAGCAGAACTGAGAAAGAGATGATACGAATCCTTCGCCTCTTCCAGAATGGATTCTATGGACGTCTCGACCTTAAGATATATCTCACCTTTAGAAAACGCGATTGCCGTCAGGATCAGCCCGGAAAATAATGAGGGTGCGAACTGCAAGCCCGACGCCAGCCCCACGTCCCCACTTCCCTTGACCAATAAGAAAAGCGGAGCAAGCAGGAGGATTCTTATCACCACGACCCACACCGCGAGCAATGACATCCGTTGCAGCCCTTGGTAGAGCCAGGTGGGTGTGAGCACGTTTCCCCATAAAACCAGGTTCGCCAGCAATAGCGAGGTTCGATCTCCAGGACTTTTATAAACAACCAATGCGAGAAAAATCAGGACCCCGGAACCGACCAGCGCCAGCATCGCTTTTGCGGTCATCGTTGTCCAATATATTCGATTTATGATCCCTGGTTCGTCCCTATGGATGGCAATTTTTCGGGTACTGGTAAGGTCAAATCCGAAATCGACGAAGATCAGCAAGATTTGTGCGACTGTTTGCGCATACCCGATCGTCCCTATGCCGGCTGGTCCCAGAACGTATGAAAGATACGGTATCGTGATCAGTGGCAGAACGTAAGTTATCAGTTGAACCCCGTAGAGAGCGACGATACTTTTTCGCGTCGATACCATGGCACTCATTCGCTAAGTTGATTGATTGGAAGCATTCGGAGGCGAATCTTGTTCGGTAACAGACGCCGCACTGCTACAAAAATTTCTTGAACCTTGCCCTGACTGCAATTTTTTCCGCGACCGTCAACGGTTTCGGCTGGACGAAGCCGGTGTCGAAATTTGCAAGCCGCATACTAAAAAATAGCTCCTGGAGTATGCATCTGGCTTTATTTGCCATGCTGGCGCTGTTTTTAATCGACAGTGGTTCCGCTTTGTACCAGGCGTCTGGATTTGCCGAGAAGAGCCAGCCAGAAATGTGCCGCCTGAGGGAGTGAGCCACGGCCGGTCCAAAAAAAGTGTCTTCGTCCGGACTGTCATTGATATAAGCGTTCAGCTCCGGCACGTAGATCATGTGATTGATGCTCTTGAGCGCAGCGTCATCCATGACGAAAAGATTCGATCGCACCCAACGTGCTCCAAGGAGGTGGTTGACTTCCACCTGTCGCACGGCTGAATCGATTCGGCCCGAAATAAATTTCGTCCCCATATAGGTACGAACTGCGTCATGCAAGTTTCGTAGGAAGAATCTGTCAATTGGCTGATGTGTGCCGACTGTGTCGTTGGCAAACAGGCAAGTGAAAGGCTCAGGAATGCTCGCCCTGAGATCGTTCAAGCCCCGCTGATAGGCGCCAAATTCGAGTCCTTCATTGTCGTGCCGAATGATTTTTACGGTGGGAGCGGCGTTTATGAAGACACTTTCTACGTGTTTTTCGCTGATCACCGGGTTGTTCACTACTACGCGCAAAGACTTCATTTCTTGCCAACCACCCAGCACCTCGATTATCCGCGCGATTTTTCTCAAGTAAGCAGGGTAGTAAACTACAACGATCATGTGCATATCTTCTTTAACGCTACGGTCGCCCTTGCTATCCATCTGAAATCTATCCCTCATATCAGTCCCGCCCGACATCCACGTTCGAGACAAGTTAGATTCATGACCCTACCGGGGCCGCGATGCTAGATTTGGTGTCCGGTCAAATAACATGCGGTTTCGACCATCTGTCTCGGCATACAACCCGAGTGTGCCGCAGTTCAACTGCTACATTAGCTCAGTAGAACATCTCAAAACCGTGAAAATTCGGTATGTCGGGCTGTATCTGTGCTTTGTCTGAATTTAGCTAATCCACGGCGCCTTGTGTTTGCAAAATGCTTTGACGCAATAAGCGAATCTGCTATAGCGAACGCTTCCAAGCACAAACAATGTCACCGACGATCAAGACCACAAACGCGGCCGCGAGCGAAGTCTTGGACGACTCCATCATCCTCTGGACGTGATGCTGACTTGCGTGAGTTGCTACGTGGCCTACTCCATTGAGCCTGCGCCACCTGCAGGAGATGATGGTCGAACGAGCCGGCATCACGGAGACGGTGATGTTTGACAAGAGCGGAACGGATCTCGCCCAAGCAGAAAGGGCCCCTGGAACATGCAGGGATTCAACGCTTTCCACTGCGAGCGCGTCATTCTGGGTGGCATCGAGTTGATACGTACGCTCGGGAAAGGATAGGTTAAAAATCAAAGCGAGACTCCCCTGTGCACCGCATAGAAGCTTTATTCTTCATTTTAATAAGTAGTCCATTATGATTCAGCACGCTTTACTGATGCCGGTTATCGCGGTAAAACCCAACCGC
>JBAVPB010000473.1:0-6824 GCA_049692655.1 Chthoniobacteraceae bacterium
TTTGCGGATCTTCGCGGCAATGCGCTCCAAGCGGTCCGCCGTCGCCTGCGCAATTGCTTGGTCGGTCGCCTGGGTGCTTCGATGACTCTGCTTTCCGTTCTCGTCGCTGAAGACGGCGATCCAGAAACGGGTGTTTCCCCGGGAATGCTTGTAAACGCTAGCCATATTTGAAAAGTGATTTTGATTTTTAACGGCGACCGGAAAGTCCTAATAACGCCGAATGCAATTAAAAACTCAGACGTTGAATAACAACGACTTACAGAAGTATAGAAGGCGATAATCAAAACGAGGGTTCGATTCCCTTCACCTGCTCCACTCTCCCAAGTCTTCTCCATCCAGTTGAGACAGGAGGGATCGCCTTCCAAACCAATCTGGACGTCACAGCAACATTCCGGGGAGCCTACGCGTCTCGCGTGGCGGTTGCGGCGTCTCGCCGCATCGAACTTTCTCTTCGAACCCCCGCCTGCTATCCGGTGACGTCCCATTGCCACATCACGCCCCCCACCTCTTCACCTCCCCCCGATGCACCAACTCGAGAGAAACCGCAACCCCGCAAACTGATTCCATAATGCCCTGATCACTTCGAAACACGCCGCGTGCTTTCCCGTTCTTCCAGGTAAGGCTTCAAGTGAATCTCCTCGATCAACGAGGCTGGCTGCTGCACGGCAAGACTTTCGCGGATGAGCCGGATCGCCTGCTTGGCATAAGCCTTTGTATCAATCTGCACCGTGGTCAGCGGCGGCGCCGTAAACCCGCAAATCGACGATTCGCTGGCATAGGTCACCAGGCTCAGATCCTGCGGCACCTGGACCGCATGCTCCCTCAATGCCCTCAAAGCAGCCAGCGCCCCCGTCCATGCCACGCAGAACAACGCCGTGAACTTGATCTCATTCGTATCCAGCCACGAACAAAACCGCTTGTACGAGCCGGTGATCGCGTCATTGCCCGGAGATACCGAGCAATCGATCACCATCGATGAAAACTCCTTCACCCCCTTCTTTTGCAACGCCTTGCGCCACCCCTGCAAACGCAGCGTGCTCGATACATTGGCCGGTTCGCTGAGCATGATCGCAATGTTCTTGTGCCCAAGATCCAGGAGATGGTTCGTGGCAAGCTGCCCCACCGCAAGATCATCCACCCATACATAGCCCGCCTTGATCGCCTCGGGCTTGTCCCGCAGGAACACCACCGGCTTGCGGCAGCCGTTGAAGGCTTCGATCTGCTCCTTCGAGATATGCCTGTCTCCGATCACCAGCCCCGCATCCGAATTGCGCAGAGCATGGTCGATGTTCAATTGCTGGGGATCGCCATACAGGTAGATGTTGAACCCGAAATTCTCATCATGCCCGAGTTCATAGATGGCATTCGTGATCGAATCGTAATCCGGTGAGGGCCATAGCGGCCTTACCAGGGTCACACGGAACGAGGGCCGCACTCCCACCTTGGCGACGACAAGGCGCTTTTTTCCCGAGGGCCTGTCCACCAGCCCGTAGTTCCTCAAACGCTCAAGCGCCTGGGTGATCGTCACCTGCGAACATTTGTATTTGAGCTTCAGCTTCTCCACCGTGGGCAGCATTTCCCCGGGCGACATGAACCGGATATGCTCCTCCAGCATCCTTGAGACCTTGTAATGTTTCGTATTTGCAAATTTCGTAGCCATGACTTTTTCAGAAAACCATCCTCCTATCCGCTAATTCGATAGCGATATACAGGGGCACATGGATAGGATGATATTTCTTTTCCGAGTCTTGCACAAGAGCGTATCGCTCCCCCGCTGAAAAACCTGATTGCCATTAACTCTGGCAATCAAGAGAAAATCACAACTGGCGGCTGGCAGCTTTATTTTCCAGGAAGCTCATGCGAATAATCATTGGCAGGCACCGGCTGTTTTTCAATACCCGGCCCGCTCCATTGCAGCCCCAGCACCGGATTTCCGGCGGTGTTGTGGTTGTAGTAAAGGCGGAAGGGATGCAGCCCGGCTTTCAGGCGGATCACCGCACTGTATTCCTTGTTGGGAACAAAGCCGAAGTCGGCATCGATCACCGTCGCCGCATGGATGCGAAGCAACGCACCCGCATCGGCTGTGAGATAAAACGTGTAGTCGCCATCGGCGGGCGCGCTGATGTAGCCCGAGTAGAGCATCGCAGCGTCGCTTTTACGGGGAAGCTGCGCGACATCTGGCGCCGCACCTGTCCCGGATTTGTCCGGCGTGAGAAATTCAAGCTTAGGCACCCACGGGAAATGCTTTTCATACGCGCTCCACGCAATGCCGGGGGCCGCATGTGCGGCGGCGACGGATGGCACCGCCACATCGTCATAAGGCCGTGCCGCGCTCGCATCCGGGCGGCGCATCCCCAGCACAGCCTCCTTCATCTGCTGCTCCAGCGCCGTTTTTTCCCCGGCGATATTGTGAGTCTCCTGTGGATCGTTGGGGATATCGTAGATTTCAAACGGATCATCCTGGCTCTTGATGTCGTAGCGCACACCCATGTAATCGCCGAGGCGGATCGCCTGCATCTGGTTCCGTGGACGGTTCCGGTGGGCTGGCGCAAAAGCCTCATACCCCGGTGTCTTGCCCTTGAAGAAATACTCGGTGTAAATGGTCGAGGGAATCTGCGCGCCGTTGCCGGTGAGTGTCGGCAGCAGCGAGACGCCATCCGTGCGGGCAGGCGCGGGCACTCCGGCGACCTCGGCCATGGTGGGCATCCAGTCCTGGAATTGCGAGGGGGTCTGGCTCACGCGGTTTTCGGGAATGACTCCCGGCCAGCGCGCGATCGCTCCCATGTGCCATCCCCCTTCCCAGCAGTCGCGCTTGATGCCGTCGTACGGCCCGAAGCTGTGGAAAAAATCCGGATGGTTCTCGCCTTCCATCAGGTAGGACTCGGGGCTCGGGCCATTGTCCGACGTGAAAACAACAAGTGTGTTTTTGTCGATGTGAAGATCCTTGAGGAGTTGCTGGACATCGCCGACTTGCGCATCGAGACGCTGCACCACGGTGGCATACCGCTTGCAGACATCCGGCCACGGGCGCTCGCGGCTCACTCCCGCATCCGGGTTATTCTTGCGGTCTCCGAAGAGCGGGCCCACGTAAGTCGCATTGGCAAATTGCGGGGAGTAATAGGAATCGGGCGCGCCCTTGGCGGTATTGATCATCGCGCCCGGCTGGCCGGTCCACTGCATGCCGCCGCGCAACCCTCCACCCTCGGGATAAGCGCCGGTCGGCAGTTCAGTCACCGCATGGGGCGTGTCAAAGGCGAGGTAGAGAAAGAACGGTTGGTCCGGATGCGCCGTGTGCTGGTCCACGATCCATTTCTTCGCGCGCGCCGTCCAGAGATCGCCCGTGTAGCATTTGGCGACACCCGCGGAAACCTCCCTGTCATTCTCCCAGACCTGCTTTTTTTGCTTCAATGGATAATGCTCGTGCCCGTCGGCATGGCGCACATAGCCGTAAAAGAAATCGAACCCGCGCTTGGTCGGGTAGCCCGGCCACGCCGCGGGACTGTTCATCCCGCCATCCGCAGCCAGGGGCGTATTCTCATCCCCGGGAAATTCCTTTGTCCCCTGCATCCCCCACTTGCCGACGATCGCCGTCGCGTACCCCGCCTGCCTCAGCACCGTGGCGAGCGTGTGGTTTTTCTCCAGCGCCTTGTCAAACTGGTTGTCACGGATCGCCGCATGGCCCTGCGTGACTCCCGCCAGCAGCGTCCCCCGCGCGGGCGCGCAAACCGGAGCACCGGAATAATGCATGGGCAGCGTGATGCCACCCGCAGCCATGGCATCGAGTTGCGGCGTGAGTTCGCACGGCTGCGTGGGATCATTTTTTGCCCTGCGAAGATCCTGAAAAAAAGGCCCCACATCGCCGTAGCCGAGATCGTCCGCGAGGATGAAAATGATGTTCGGTCTCGCACCCGCCCCATTTCCGGCGACACCAGCCGATTGATCCCCAGCAAAGCAATTGAAAAACGCAAGAGGCATCGCCAGCGCAACAAACCAGCGGATTAAGCGGGGAGTTTTCACAAATTGAAGTTTAATTATATCGATACATTACGCTATGCAATAAAAACCCGGATTTCAGATACCTCTCGACATATTTCATAAATTATCCAATAATATTACACAGAGGTGCATTTCATTTGCTTTTTTAACACAACTGTGTTAGGTTACAGTAAATGGAGATAGTGTTTATCCGAGCCACGCAGTCACTTCCCTCAAACATGTGAGGCAATGACAATACTCTGTGGACGAACCTCTGCTTTAACCAACCAAAAAAGAAATAAACTAACCAAGCCAGTCTGACCGATAACCGGAAATTTGAACTCTAAATTTGTCCAGCCTCGTCAAGCCCTGTCAAGGCGCTCCAGAGTAAAAACGATGCCCGCAAGAATATGAGACTTTGCCCCCACTTCCCCTTTTTATCCTTTATACTTTAGCCTTTAGCCTTGTCTTCTCTCTCACTAAATCCCACTCCAGAAAACTATGAACGAATCTTCACTCCTCTGCGACCATATCCGGGTTGATCCGGCCTAATCCGAGTAAATCCGACTAAAAAAAGCCACAAAAAAACCGATTTTCAGAATCCTTGCCTCTGTGATCTGTTTAAGATCAGAATGCCGTTCCATTTATACAGCCACGGGTTCCCTGAGTGCGAATACCTGACTGCCGCTTCAATACAATTTCCAGAAAGACCATCTCCATTATCATGAAACTTGATCAACCTATCGTTTTTGAACCTCTTTTCATGGAACGCGTTTGGGGTGGCCGGCGGCTCGAAACCTTGTTCGGCAAACATCTTCCTGCAGGACTCCGGATCGGGGAATCGTGGGAACTGGTGGACCGGGAAGAGGCGCAGAGCGTGGTGCATAATGCGCCGTTGCGCGGAAAAACCCTGAATGAACTCTGGACGGATTATCGGGAGCCTGTTTTTGGCACGAAGACGGTCTCCTCTTCGTCGCGTTTTCCTCTTTTGTTCAAGCTTCTGGATGCCCAGGAGCGTCTCTCAGTGCAGGTGCATCCACCGGCGCGTGTGGCCGGCCTTCTCAATGGAGAACCAAAAACCGAAATGTGGTACGTGGCCGATGCCAATGAGGACAGCGACATTTTTGCCGGCCTGAAAAAGGGCGTGGGATATCATGATTTTGAAAGCGCCCTCCGAGAAGGAAAAGTGGCGGAGAAAATACACCGCCTGCCGGTGCATGCCGGAGACGCGATTTTCATCCCGAGCGGGCGCGTGCATGCCATTGGCGCCGGCAATGTGATCGTGGAGGTGCAGCAGAACAGCGACACCACTTATCGCGTCTTCGACTGGAACCGCCTCGGTCTCGACGGCAACCCGCGCGACCTCCACATCGAGGAATCCATGCAGTCGATTGACTTCGACGACATCGAGCCATCGCTCACAAAATCGCGCGGCGACACATTGGTCGAATGCGAATACTTCCATGTGGACAAGTGGACCCTCGATGCGCCGCGAAATGCTTTTGAAGACGGCAGGTTTGCGATTTTCACGACTCTCACCGGGGAGGTGCGATGCGGGGAGGGAACGTTCCGGCCGGGCGATTTTTTCCTGGTGCCTTCCACACAGGTCGATCGCGCCGTGAAGCCCGTGAACGGCACGGCAACATTGCTGCGCACGACTATTCCGTAATCAATATGAATGCGCCGTCAACACGCTCAGGTGTTGCTATCGATAGGGGCGGGTTCGTTGATAACCGCCCAAAAGCAGCCGAGCTGTTTGACAGATTCGATGAATTGCTGGAAGTCCACCGGCTTGACGACGTAGGCGTTCACGCCGAGTTCGTAGGAGCGCACCAGGTCGCGTTCCTCGCGGGAGGAGGTCAGCATCACCACGGGGATGTTTTTCAAGGCGGCGTCGGATTTCATCTGGCGCAGCACTTCCAATCCATCGACCCTGGGCATTTTTAAATCGAGCAATACCACGATCGGCTGGTCGCCTGTGCGGCCGGCAAATGCGCCGCGGCGATAGAGGTAGTCTAGCGCCTCGGCTCCATCGTGGGCGAGGTCCACCTGATTGGCGAGATGGCACTCCTCGAGGGCGACCATGGTGAGCTCGGCGTCGTGCAGACTGTCCTCGACGAGGAGGATGCGCTTGATGGGGGTTGGCATAGTGTCAGGGTTGGTGATGGTTGGTAAGGGTTGGCTATCCTTGGCAACAACTATGTTTTACATTTAAGCAGGTTTTCCAAAAAAGAGATACGAAAATGATATTACTGCTCCTTTGTGAACGGAATCTGTGCCGGAACCCGTCCGGTGTCAATAATGGATAAAAAATGATCGCTCTTGCGTATAAAGTATAGATACTGTCCGTTTCTTTATGGATAAATACCGTAAATGGGGCCTTTGGCTCCGGATTGCCCTTCCCTTCCTGCTTTTCGTGGTTGCGGGGTCGATCATCCTTTGCGTGTGGCTCTATGGCAGCGCAAACCGGGAGTCGAGGAAGCTTTTCGCGACACTGGCCCGCACCAATGCCGACTTCATCCGCACCTCGCAGCTTCCGGCGTCGGAGCGGATGGCTACGGAATTGAGCCGCATCCTCGATTTGCAGGTCTATTTCCGCGAGGCGGGAGGCGGGATCGTTCCTCCGCTCGAAGAAGACATGGCGCAATTTGAGAAACCGCTCAGCCGGCTCTCCTCCTCCGTCGGGGCGGTGCGCCTGGGGACGGGCTACGATGCGATCGCGACGCCGGTTGACCAAACGCACGACCTGCTTCTCATCCGCCCGGCGCAGGATCCCACGCTGCTGTTGCGACCTTCCACGCTGATCATGCTGGTATCGTTCTGGGGGCTTTCGCTGGTGCTGGCCTGGA
>JBAVPB010000474.1:0-3101 GCA_049692655.1 Chthoniobacteraceae bacterium
GGCAGGGACACCTTTGGGAATTTGCAGCGAAGGCAGGCCACAACGATGAGCACCACAATCACAATGATTGCGGCAATTTTATTCTCAATATCGATGGTGTACGCATTATCACTGAAATTGGCGCTCCCGAATATGTGAAGGATTTTTTCAGTTCCAAGCGTTACGAGTTCCTTGCGGCGCGGACACTGGGACATTCACTGCCTGTGATCAACGGCTGTGAACAGGAGGCAGGCAAGTCATTTGCATCACGGATTGTGACACATTCACTTGCAAAGGATAATGTGGAATTCATTGTTGATGCCAGCGCGTGTTATCCAGATGCAGCGGGGTGCCTGAAATTCGTCCGCAGTTTCAATTTTGACAAGATATCAGGCGCGCTCTCCATTAAGGATGATTTTGAACTAAGTCGTATAGAATCACTTGAAAGCGCATTCATTACGATCCACCCGGTCTCGCAGCGTGAAAATTACGCGGTTATCAATGCGGGAAATCTTGAGCTGATCCTTAGGCCGGAAGTGGGAACCATGCTGGATCGTATCGAAACCCACTCATATCAAGATCATGGAGGCAAGGAGGCTTCCATCCAGCGTCTTGTGTTCAAACCGGAGTCGCCTGCCTGCAAGATGAGTTTGGGAGTTAAATTGACATTGTTTTGAGGCAAGCTTTGGCAGGATGTAAGAGTAAGATGGCTATCAAACTTTTTATTGTCTTGTTGTGCGCGGATTGTGTGTTGTCTGGAAACGCTTTAGCCGCCGGGGAATTGCACCAGCTTTACGGCGATTTGCAAATGGCGCCCGACCATGCGGCCACTGGCAGAAAGGCTGGCTGGAGTGTAGCGATGTTTCCGGTGAGCTGGGAAAAATTCGAGCCGGAGCCGGGTGTATTCGATCAAAAATATGTGAAAGAGCTGCTGGCCAAAAAACGGGTGCTTTTAAAACTTGGTTACAAACTGCAAATCGATCTCGGCGTACAATACCCTCCGGTCTGGGTGGCCGGACTTCCGCATGGCCGTTACAAAAACCAGTTTGGAGATTTGTTTAAGAGCGGGCAGCCGGGGGAGGATCTGCCCAATGTGGTTTTTAATGCCGAGGTGCGCGCTCATGTCGCCACTTACTTTGGGGAAGTTTTTGCCCGGCTGGGTACGGATTGGGAGTACGTGCGACTGGGATGCGGCAGGTTTGGAGAGTTAAATTATCCACGGCAGAGATTCGGAGGAAATGACAATTGTTACTGGGCATTTGATGACATAGCTCAGGGGAAGGTGAGGGGACTTCCGCAGGGCATGCAGGCATGTCCGGTGCCCGGCTGGATTCCCGGCACAAAGTCGCCGCTGCACGAGTCGGCGCAAAAATTCGTCGAATGGTATCTCGATTGCCTGAAGAATTACCAGGACTGGCAGATCGCAACCGTGCGCCGATGGTATGCTGGGGATATATGCATGCTTTATGGTTCATGGGGACTGAGACCGGGCTGGCTTGAGGAAGCGGTCGCGAACGATCTTGATGGGAGTGCTTCCTGCGAACGTAATGGTGAAATCCAGCAAGGCTTTGACTGGGCTCGAATGATAGGTGGTATTCATGATCCCCGTGTGATCGTGTATTGCACATGGATCGACGGCACGATCAAGAACCGCGACATCGGCGACGATAACAGCGCAGATCCTGCACGCTGGAGTCCGGTACACTGGCAGGTGAGCCTTGCGCGGGCTAATCCGCTGCGCCTGCGGGTGTGGGGGGAGAACACGGGTGGCAATAACCGTGAGGCGATGCGGTTGACATTTGAACGCATCAAAAAATTCGGCCTCATGGGAGTGATGTGGGCTTTTGATTCTGAGTTATTCGCCAATCCCAATCCGGAAGGTTACGCAACGTTCAATGACTATTCCGGATTCATTTTGAATCGATGATATTCGCTGGCTTGTGGTGTAATCACGAATCGCGCTTTGTTTCCCACCATGCGGAGAGCCGGGCGGTGGGGATGGCTGGGATGGCGAGACCGGCCTCGGAGTAGTGCGAGGTGTCGTTGAAAAGGGTGAGGCGGGCGCGCACGGGGCCTTTGAAATCCACAATATTTAATGCGGCCGGGCTCTGGTCGAGATTGTCACGGTAACGGCGCGGGTCGAACCCGAGGAGGGAGCTGAGCAGGAGACGGATCGTGGCCTTGTGGGAAACGATGAGGACTTTTTCGCCGGGGTGGTTTCGGACGATTTCGATGAGCACGGGCAGGGCGCGGGCGGTGACTGCGAGGCCGCTTTCGCCTCCGGCGGGGGCAAAGGTGTAGGGGTCCTCTTCCCACGCACATGCCTCCTCGGGGAAGCGGGCCTCGACTTCCTTGCGCGTCATTTGTTCCCAGCGTCCGTGGGAGATTTCGCGGAGGCCGTCACGAGTCTGCACTTCGAGCTTGTGCGGGGCGGCGAGGATGGATGCAGTCTCGACGGTGCGTCCCAGCGGCGAGGCGTAAACAGCGGCGATCTTTTCACCGGCGAGGCGCATGGCGAGACGGCGGACCTGGTCGCGTCCCTCATCGGAAAGCTGGACGTCGGTGGCTCCGGCGAAACGGTCTTCGGCGGTGAGGACGGTGGCTCCGTGTCGGACGAGGAATATGCGGGTGTTTGCTGTGGATGACATTTGGATTTTGGTTTTTCGGCAGGGGAATTATGAAGTCAATCGAACACATTTTACAAGGCTTCTCGATGATCCGGGGCCAGGGCTAATCAACCCTTGCCAACCCTTGCCAACCGTCAGCTATTTCACGAAGACGCTTTTGATGTTTACGAACTCGCGGATTCCGAAGACAGAAAGTTCGCGGCCGTAGCCGGAGTCCTTGATGCCGCCGAAGGGGAGGCGGGGGTCGGATTTTACCTCGGCGTTTACGAAGCAGGCGCCGGCGTGCAGTTTGGTGGCGGCGATGCGCTCGCCCCGGGCAGTGTCGCGGGTGAAGACGGCGGCGCCGAGGCCGAAGGCGGAGTCGTTTGCCAGGCGGATTGCCTCGGATTCATCGGCGGCTTCGATGATGGCGGCGACGGGGCCGAAGGTCTCCTCGTCAAAGGCGGTCATGCCTTTGCAGACACCGGCGAGGACGGTCGGGGGATAGAAAAATCC
>JBAVPB010000475.1:0-20150 GCA_049692655.1 Chthoniobacteraceae bacterium
GCGTATAACACGACGATGAGAGGGTTTCTGCGCGGGATCGGGGTGAAGCAGATGATCACGCTGTCGCAGGCGGGGTTTGGCGAATTATTCGGGATGTACCGGGAGGCGAAATCGGATTTTGTAGATGCGCATGCGTACTGGGATTACGCGGACTCGTTTTACCAGCCGGTGAAGGATGTGCCGATGACGCCCGCGCTGGGCAAGGGCGATGTGCTCACGGAAGGGCTGGCATTCTGGCGCGTGGCGGGGAAGCCGTTCACGGTGACGGAATATAATATTTGTTTCCCGAATGAATACCGGGCGGAGTGCGTGCCGGAGTTTGCGAGCTTTGCGGCGTTCCAGGGGTGGGACGCGATTTATCTTTTTGCGTATCCGAATTACGAGCCAAGCGACAAGCCGGATGCGATCCAGTTTCCGCTGGATGCGGGGGCCGACCCGGCGATCTCGTGCTTTTTCCCGACGGCGGCGATGATGTTCCGGACGGGGATGATCCCGACGGCGACGGAGAGTGCGGTGCTGCCGTTGCCGGGGGAATTTCCGGCGGCGCGTGTGGCGGCGGGTTTGCGGAATCGCAGGGCATGGGAGGAGAAAGGGATCACGCCGGCGATGGCGTTTTCGTACCGGGTGCAAGGTGGGATTGGTGCTGCGGGGTCCCCTGCCCTGCCTGCGGCTGGCTCGAAGATCCTGGATGTGCAGACGCAGGACGCGGTGACGGCCCGGTATGTGGCTGACGCGCCCTCGGCGAAAGTGATTGCGGGGTTTGTGGGCGGGCAGACAGTGCGGGTGCAGGATGCGATGTTCCAATTTGGGAAACTGACGCACAACTACGGGGCGCTGACGCTTTGCGCGATGGACTACAAACCGCTGGCGGCCACCAGCAAGGCGTTGCTAACGTTTGTAACACATACGCAGAACAGCGGCCAGCAATGGGACGCGGCTCATGCAAAGCTGGAGAAGCCGGGCGGCGGGCCGATCCTTGTGGATCGCGCGAGCGTGGAGGTGAGGCTGAGCGTCGATGGGACGCGGAATGTCTATGCGCTGGACGCGAGCGGAAAGAGAGGCGCGCAGATGGCGGCGACTTTTGCGAACGGGGTGCTGACGTTCAGTATCCCGCAGGAGGCGGAGACGGTGTGGTTTTTGATTGTGAAGGAGTGAATGCGGGTTGACTGCTATTGAGTCTTCTTTTCCGCCTCGATTTCCTTGATGGCCTGCTGGGCGACCTGGGCCCCCCATGCCTGGCCGATTTTCATGCTCTCCTGCATGATCTGTGGCACTGAGGATAGAACCTTCTGACCAGCCGGACTGCCGTAGAAAGCATTGACCGCCTTGAGATCATCAATGGTGTAATATTTGTCGTAGATGGGGATGATCTTTTCGATGAGTTGATGTATGTCCAACTTTGCCTGGAATTTGACCCAAAATTCATCTTCCGCCTGGGGCATCTGTGTTTTAAGACTGGCGATCAGTTGAGTCATCATCTGATTCACCATCTTTTCAGTGCCGGTGAGTTTCAGCATCTTTTCGATTTCCTGACGTTTATCATCAGGGATCGGCGCCTGGGCAAAAGAGATGCTGGAAAAGAGAGTGATGAATGTGAGGGCAAGCAGGAGTTTTTTCATGGGTGGGAGAATCTATCGCTTAGGATCCTGTCGGGAGGAATAGAGGTCACGGCATCAAACTACAAGCGCCATTTTCGGTTGTTTAAATGATGCGGTGATAGCCCGCAGAGAGGCGCGTGGTATCCTAAGCGGCCATTACGCGGTTGATGGCCTGGCGGATTTTCTGGAGCGAGGGGGGTTTGTCGATGAGGAGGTCGATGTCGGGGGAGAAGGTTTCGGTGGGGGCGGAGTAGGCGGTGAGGAGGATGATTTTTTCGGAGGGGGCGATCTGCTTGATGGCGACGGCGAGCTGGTCGCCGTTCATCCTGGGCATGGCGCGGTCGGTGATCACGATGTCGAACCGTTCTTTTTGGAATTTTTCGAGGGCTTCGCAGCCATCGCTGGCTGTCTCGACGGTGTGGGCGTCCTTTTCCAAGTAGCTCCGCATGACGTTGCAGATATCGGGCTGATCGTCCACGACGAGGACGCGGAGGGGCGATGCAGGCTGGTCAGCGGCGGAATCGATATGTGGTTTCGATTCCGCCCCAGTGGCTTGACCGGTTGCAGGGGTCGCATTTTCCGATGGAACGGCGCCGGTATTTTCCACTGACTTGCCGATGGGGAGAAGGATGGTGAAGCGGGAGCCGTGATTGACCTGGCTGTCGAGGCGGATGATGCCTTCGTGGCGGCGGACGATGCCGTAGGTGGTGGACAGGCCGAGGCCGGTGCCGTGGTCGCCCTTGGTGGTGAAGAACGGCTCGAGGCAATGGCGGCGGGTCTCCTCTGTCATGCCCGTGCCGGCGTCCTCCACCTCGAAAAATACGCGGTCCTCCTCCAATCCGGTGCGGATGACGATCTGGCCGCCTTGGGGCATGGCGTCCACGGCGTTGAAGATGAGATTCATCAGGACCTCGCGCAATTCCGAGGCGGAACCATTGATCACGGGGACATCGGTAAATTCGGTTTTTACATCGAAGAACACGCCGTTTGCCTGCGGCTGGGTCTTCCAGCGGGGCATGGTGAGCTGCACGGCCTCCTCGACGATGTCCGTGAGATTGACGGGGCGGTGGTCATCCTCGCCACTTTGATAGGGACGGTAGAAGCCGCGGAGACGGCGGACGATCTCGGCAGAATCGGCGGCCCCTTTGCCAATGATGCGAAATGCCTCGAGCGCGGCGTCGGGGTGGGCGAGGAGGTTTTCCTTCTCGGTAAACATGTCGCTGTAGCCGGAGATGACGGTGAGGACGTTATTAAAATCGTGCGCGATGCCCCCGGCCATTTCGCCCAGCGCTCGCAGGCGTTCCTGCTGGATGACCTGGTGCTGGGATTCCCTCAAGTCGGTGAGGGCGCGTTCGAGTTCCTTCGTTTTGTCGCGGACCTGATCCTCGAGACTGCGCTTCTCGATCTCGTCGTTCAGGCGGAACATCCGGAGCAGAAGCAGATTGTGAATACGGAGCAGGACCTCGGAGATATCGAGCGGTTTCGAGAGGAAATCGGTGACGCCTGCGGTGAGCGCCTCGCGCTTGGTCGCGCAGGAATCGTCCGCAGTGAGCACCACTATGGGCGGCATCAATTCCTCCGGAAGCTTGGTCCGGATTTCGTTGAGCACGTCCAGGCCGGTCCATTCGCCCATGTGCCAGTCGAGCAAGAGCAAATCGGGCTGCATCTCGTGGAACTTTGCCGCGGCTTTGCGGGGATCGGTAATACTGATGCAAATGGCATAGCCCGCGCGGCTGAGGATCTGGCCCAAGGCTGACACGTTATTTCGGTCGTCATCGACGATCAGGATGCGCGCGTCCCTGGCGATGTGAGTGATCGGATCAATGTTCATAGAATTCCCCCCTGTTAACCTACGATTTATCAATTAAGCACTATATATACCATAATTACCATAAACGCGAATCGTGGGGCGTTCTTATTTTGGATGTCTTGGCCGCGCATATAATGCGAAAGATGGCGTCTTGCAAAACCGGCGGTCGAAAGTGCAAGAATGATCCCATGACCAAAACCTCCCCACTTCCCGCCCAAGACGGTGGAGAGAACGCGCCATTATCCGCCGCGCATGAGGCTTCGCGGAAGTTCGTGATCGATCCGGCTTTTGATGCGGGTGCGCTTTGCCCGGCGCCGGATCTCAAACTGGAGAGCGCGCCGTGGATTTATGGCGATGCGCAGCGCGAGGCGTGGGAAGTGGAACAACTGGTGAGCGAAGGATTCGCCGCGAACCGGCATGTGCATTATGCACGCAACTACGGGCGGGTGGCCCCGGTGGTGACATTCCGCCATGCGTGGCCGGACTCCGCGCCGGAGACGCTCACTTTTCGAAGCAACGGAAATGTGACCATCCGCGCGGGAGGTGTGGTGATTTTTGACGGGCCGAAGAAGGATGAGGCCTGGACGATGTCGTTGCCGAAGCAAGCGGGAGAAATGATTGAGATCGATGTGAAGCCCGAGGGCGGGGAGCCGGCGGCGTTGCTGATCGAGAGCGGCCCTTTGCGGACAGGCGGCGCGTGGCAATGCAGCGCCGATGCGAAGACGTGGGCGGCACCGAGCGCGTGGCCGCAAAGCAAATCCGGGCGGTTGCCGCATGAACTGGAAGAACCGGTGGTACTGCTTCGCCCGGTGAGCGCGCATGATGGCGTGTATGATTTTGGGGTTACGATTCTGGGGCGCCCTGTTTTTCGCTGTGACGGTACTCCCGCGATTTTCACCGGTGAATCGGCGGAGGAGGCATGCGCACCAGCGGAAAAATCGGAATCGCATCTCGATGTCGAGCAACTGCCCGATGGGCGGTGGACAAGCAGGCATGCGCTGGGGTTCCGGTATTTGAGGATCGAGGGAGGGAAGCCGGACGGGGTGGCGGCGGGGGCTTCGTATCACCCGGTGCGCTACGGTGGGGCGTTTGCGTGTTCCGATGAACAATTGACGCGAATCTGGATGAATTCCGCGTTTACTTTGCGGACGTGTATGCAGCGTCTCATGCTCGACGGGGTGAAGCGCGACCGGATGCCGTGGGTGGGCGACCTGGCATCGAACCTGATCGTGAATGCCTATACATTTGCCGAGCCGGACATCATCCGCCGCTCGCTGACCGCGCTCGGGCGACCGACGGGCGGGTATATGAACGGCATCGTGGATTACTCGCTCTGGTGGGTGATCAACATGGTGCAATACCAGCGCTACTTTGACGACGTGGATTATTTGATGAAGGAGCTGCCGCATGTGGATGCATTGCTCGAGAGGATGGCGGGAGAGAGCGATGGGGATGGGTTGCTGCGGCCGGCTGCGGGCGCGTGGGTCTTCATTGACTGGGGGATGAAAAATGACGCCACAAAAACTCTCACCGCACTGCAGATCATGTGGATGTGGGCGCAACACAGCGGCGCGAAGCTGGCTGAAAAGGCGGGCAACCCGCAGATGGCGGCGCGCTGGCGGGAGCGGGCCGATGCGCTTGCGGAATTGCTCAAGGCAAGGGCGTGGAGTACGACAACGCATGCGTGGCAGGAGTATCTGGAATCACCCGGAACCGATGTACCGTATCCGAATTTTCTGGCGGTGCTGTCGGGTCTCGCGCGTCCGGAGGAATACGAGGGAATCCGGCGGAATCTCACGAACCACCCGGCGACGGGCACGCCGTACATGAACGGCTTTGCGTTGATGGCGCTCGCGCGGGTGGGCGCGGCGGATCTCGTGCCGCAACGCATCCGCGATTACTGGGGAGGCATGCTGGAGCGTGGGGCGACGACGTTCTGGGAGGATTTCAAGGTGGGTGAAGCGGACGCTCACGCGATGTATGGGCGGCCATTTGGCAGGAGCCTGTGCCATGCGTGGAGTTCCGGGCCGGCGGCGATCCTGCCCGCGGAAATTCTTGGCATCCGGCCATTGAAGGATGGATGGAAAGAGTTTGCCGTCACTCTTCGCTTGGGCGATCTCGCGTGGGCATCAGCATCGGTCCCGACGCCTGCCGGCAATATCGAGGTGGAAGCCGGCCAAAATAAAACAATCGTGAAGATTCCCGCAGGCCTCACGCTGGTGAAGGATGGCGAACGTTATGCGGGACCGGCCACTGTCGAAATGGAGCCCGCAGGCGATTGCCTTTGCGATTGATGTGGGGAGATGGGTTGGCCGGGGCTCGAACCCGGGACAAATGCCTTAAAAGGGCACTGCTCTACCAGCTGAGCTACCAACCCGTTGGAAAAGAGGAGGGCTTAATTAATGGATGAATGCTTGTGATGCAAGTATTAAAGCGATTAGTTTTTGAATTTTCAATATGAGTTTTCGTTCCATTATTTCGAGCCATAAAAAAATCGCCGCAGCGGGGCTTTGCGCGGTGGTCGCCATTGCTGTTTTGATCGTATATCTCCGAAACCGCCAACCGGTGGTGAGCGCCGATATCACCACGCCTGCGCTCGCGGTGGCGGCTCTGGATGCAAAATCGCCGTACTTCACGATCTCGGCGCGCGATTATATCTCGAAGAAAAAGCCGGAGTGGATTTCCGCGCACGATTCCGAGGAGGACCGGCGGGATTTCAAAAGAGCCGAGGCTGACCCTGAGACGTGGCGGAAGCTGGATCGCAAATACCGTTTCGATGCGGTGCTGCTGTGCGGCGACCCCGGGGAGTATCGTAAATTACTGGACCACCTGATCACGACGCGCGACTGGACGCTGACTTATCTCGACCACACGAGCCTGATTTTCAAACGCGCTCCTGCGAAGCCATGGAGCATCAACGATTTCAATGCCTTGCAGCAGAAGTTTGCGAATTATCCCAAGGCGGACCGGGCGCTGTTCCTGGTGCAAAGCGGGGTGAAGCTGCTGGCGGTGGGGGAGTTCGGACTCGCGAAGCAGTTGCTCGATGAATCGCTGAGCCTGGACGGGAATTCGGCGGAGACGTGGACGCAGCTCGCAAATTACGAAGTGCAGAGCGTCAATTACAACAAGGCGCTGGAAGATGTCGGGCGGGCGCTTGCACTCGATGGCGAGAACGAACACGCGCTGGCAACGAAGGCGCAGATTTATTATTCCACGAAGCGGTATGACGATGCGCTGACCGCCTCGCAGCAGCTCGTGAAGCTGGAGCCGGATGACCAGAACATCCTGTTCTTCCACGCGAAGATCGCACATGAGGCGCATGCCTACAGCCAGGAGATCGCCACGCTGAAACACCTGATCGAGATTGCAGAAAAGGAACACGAGGCCACGGCGGGGTTTCACATTTACCTGGCGCAGGCGTATGCGAGGTCGGAGAACAATCTCGCGGCGCTGGAGGAATTCCAGAAAGCGCTGGACGAAGGCGGCCTGAGTCCGGAGCAAACGCAGTATATCAAGGAATCGATGGTGACGCTGAAGAGCAACATGACAAAAGCTCCTGCTCCCTAGGTGACGGCGGCGTTTAGTTTCTCCAGAAGCGCAGGGATATCGGCGAGGGAGTTTTGGGGGCGGTCGAGGTGGAAGACATGCATGCCGGCTGCCTTGGCGGCGCGCCAGTCCTTGGCAGGATCGTCGCCGATGTAGAGTGTGCGGGAGGGGGTGACGTGGAGGGAATCGAGGGCGTATTGGAATATGCAGGGGTCGGGTTTGTCGGCGCCGACTTCGCTGGAGAGGATGATTTTTTCGAACATGGAGGTGATGCCGAGGTGATCGAAAATTGGAAGGAGGCGACGGTCGAAGTTGGAGACAACGGCAAGTCGATAGGGTTGGTGAAGGTTGGCAAGGGTTGGATATACCTCGCTGTAAAGCTGCCAGACGCCGGGTTGGGCGAAGTGGAGGTAGAGGTCTTCGAAGTATGCGTTGAAATCATACGCGTGTTGATTTTCAGCGGAGATTTCCAAAACCTGGGCAACCAAAGTGCGCCACCAGCCCTTGTCGTCGTCGGGGCGGGGTTTGCGTGTGGTTTCGCGCGCGGGCATTTGCTTCCAGGCGGAGCGGAAGGCTTCGTTGGTGCGTGTTTCGTCGAGGTGGAGGCCGTGGCGTTTTGCCACAAGGCTGTAATGAAAGCCGACACTTTCAGGGAGGTGGATCAGCGTGCCTGCGGCATCGAAAAAGATCACATCGACCTGCCTTTTCCCTGATGCGGATGCATCCGCGCTTGACGATTCCGGTTTCATCTCCTACATTTGGTGTCACTGGCTTGCGGTTGAGAAAGTAGTGGGATTCACACCCCACTTTTTTTTGTCCCATGCCACATTGTTTCTTATGAACAGCGAATTTATTGCAATGTTGGATTATCTCGAGCGCGAGCGCGGCATCAAGCGCGAAGTGCTCATCGAGGCGGTTTCTAACGCCCTGCTCTCGGCTTCCAAAAAAGCCGTCGGACCAGCGCGTGAACTCCGTATTGACATCAACCCGAAGACTGGAGAAATCCGCGCTTTGGCAAATCTCATGGTGGTCGAAAAAGTTACCAACGAACACGATGAGATTTCGCTTTCCAAAGCCCGGAAGACCAAGGCAGACGCGCAGATCGGCGAGACCCTGGAAGTAGAAGTAACCCCTCGTGACTTTGGACGCATCGCCGCGCAGACCGCCAAGCAGGCGATGATGCAGCGCATCCGCCAGGCCGAGAAGGAGATGATCTACGACGAATTCAAGGACCGAGCAGGAGAGATCGTGAGCGGAACCGTGCGGCGCTTTGAGCGCTCGGACGTGATCATGGACCTTGGAAAATTTGAGGCAGTGATGCCATTGCGCGAACGCGTGTCCACCGAGGATTACAATATTGGCGACCGCATCCGCGCCTATGTCGTGGCCGTGGAAAACGGTTCACGCGGGCCCGAGATCATCATTTCCCGCAGCCATCCGAATTTTGTGCGCCGTTTGTTCGAGCTCGAAGTGAGCGAGATCGCGGACCGCACGGTTGAAATCCGCGGCATCGCCCGCGAAGCCGGCTACCGGACCAAGATCGCCGTGTTCAGCGCGAACGACAAAGTCGATCCCGTGGGCGCATGCGTGGGCATGAAGGGCGCGCGCGTGAAGAATATCGTCCGCGAATTGAACAACGAGAAGGTTGATATCATCCGCTGGAGCGCGGACCCGAAGGAATTTGTGCTGGAGGCGCTGAAGCCTGCCAAGATCAAGAGCGTGGAACTGGTGCCCGATAGAAAGGTCATCAACATCAAGGCTGATGAAGACCAGCTTTCCCTCGCGATCGGCAAGCGCGGACAGAACGCCCGCCTCACCTCCCGCCTCACCGGCTGGGACATCAACATTGAGAAAGACGAATCAGCCGCGCAGGTATTTGAAAACCGCGTCTCGGCAGCCGCGAAGGTGCTGGCAGCAGGATTGCAGATCGACGAAACCGTCGCACGCAACCTGGTGAAGGGCGGATTCGCAAGCATCGACGCATTTTTGGACGTGGAACCGCAGGACATCGCCGACACCGTCGGAATCGACCTGGAGCAGGCGAAAGCAATCCACGAAACCGCGCGGAAGGAGCACGAGAAAAGCCTGGCAGCCACCCAGTAGGCGGCCATGAAAACTTATTTTCCATTAAAACTTAATGCCAATCAAAGCGACAACCAAATCCAGCAGCACACACAAGCGCCCCCACTCGAAGGAGGGCAGCGCCCACCCTACGTCCCGTTCCCGGGAGGCCGCAAAGCCTGCCGCGGGGGGCATTCCGGCCAAGAAGGCGCCAGCCGCCGCGCCTGAGCCGCCGCCGGAACCAAAGGTTGTCCAGGAAACAGTTTCGCTCATTGAGCCCAAGGTAAAGACGATACGTCCACGTCCGGAAAAAGACGCCTCGGGAAAAACAAAATCCGTCCTCCCTCCCATTTCGAAAATCAGGGCGAGGGCCGAAGCTGCCGCCGCCCCGACCCCTGAACCTGCTCCCGCACCGGTTGCCGCAGCCCCAGTAGCAGTAGCAAGGCCGGAAGCCCTCGACCTCATTTCATCCGCTCCCGCGGCCACACCTGCAGCCCCGGCTCCGGCACCAGCGTCAACTCCTGTGGTTGAAAGCGCGGAGAACACCGAAAAAATCATCCACATCAAGCCTCCGATCATCGTCAAGGATCTCGCGGCCCAGATGTCGCTGAAGCCTTTCCAGTTGATCCACGATCTCATGGAGATGAACATCTTCGCGAGCATCAACCAGTCCATCGAGACCGAGGTGGCGATCAAGGTCTGCGCCAAGCACGGATTCACCTTTGAGAAAGAGAAGCGCAAGGAAGGCGGCGGCGTCCACAAGCAGGAAATCGTGGTGGTTGCCCCTGTCGCGCCCGTAAAGCCGAAAGAAGACGAGCTTGCGTTGCGCGCGCCGATTGTCACCTTCATGGGACACGTCGATCACGGCAAGACATCGCTCATGGACTCGATCCGCAAGGCGCGCGTCGCAGCGGGCGAAGCCGGCGGAATCACGCAGCACATCGGCGCCTACCGCGTGATCTATAAAGACCACCCGATCACTTTCCTCGACACTCCCGGCCACGAAGCTTTCACCGCCATGCGCGCCCGTGGCGCAAATGTCACCGACATCGTTGTGCTCGTAGTGGCGGCGGATGACGGCCTGATGCCGCAGACGCTCGAAGCGATCAGCCACGCAAGAGCCGCGAAGGTAAAGATCATCGTAGCGATCAACAAAATCGACCTCATCTCGGCGAATATCGATCGCGTCAAAAAGCAATTGCAGGAAAAAGAACTGACCCCGGAAGACTGGGGCGGCGACGTGGGTGTATGCCCCGTTTCAGCGACCAAGGGCACCGGCATCCCCGAGCTGCTCGAGCGCATCCTGCTTGAAGCTGAATTTCTGGAATTGAAGGCAAGTTCCGCGGCCCTTCCGCGTGGAACCGTGATCGAGGCGCAGATCGAAGCCGGACGCGGCCCGACAGCGACGATCCTGATCCGTTCCGGCACGTTGAAAGTCGGCCAGTCGTTCATTTGCGGCAACTATTCCGGCAAGGTAAAACTGCTCATCGACGACATGGGCAAATCGCTCAAGGAAGCCGGCCCATCCACGCCTGTAAAGGTGCTTGGGTTCGCAGGGTTGCCAAACGCAGGCGATGAATTCCTCGTGATGGAATCCGAGAAATCGGCCAAGGTTTTGAGCGAAGAGCGCCTCGAAGCACTGCGCCACGAGAAACTCGCCACGCCGCAACGCGCGACTCTGGAAAGCCTCTTCGACAGTCTTGCCGACGATCAGCGCAAGGTCCTGAACATTGTGCTGAAGTGCGACGTGCAGGGGTCCCTGGAAGCACTCATCTCCTCTTTGAACCAGATCGACAGCAAAAAGATCGACCTCGTGATCATCCATGCCGGCGTGGGCCCGATCAGCGAATCGGACATCCTGCTTGCAACCGCGTCGAACGCGGTAGTGGTCGGCTTCAACACGAAAGTGGAGAGCGGCGCGGCAAACGCGGCGAAGCGCGAAGGCGTGCAGGTCAAACTTTACAGCATCATTTACGAATTGATCGACCAGATGAAGGAAGCCATGGCCGGTCTGCTCGATCCGGAATTGCGCGAAACCATCATTGGCCACGCGGAAATCAAGCAGGTGTTCCAGCTCACCAAGGGAGTCGTTGCAGGCTGCCGCGTGAGCGACGGTCGCATCGTGCGCACCGCGCGCGCCCGTGTGCTGCGCCGCCGCCAGCCGATCTACGACGGAGGCCTCGCGACGCTGAAACATTTCCAGGACGACGTGAAGGAAGTCCGTTCCGGAATGGAATGCGGCCTCAAGCTCGGCGACTTCAACGAGTACGAAGTCGGGGACATCATCGAGTGTTACCAGCTCGATAAGTTTGCCCAAAAGCTGTAATTCACCATTCAGCCACTGGCAGCGGCCATTGACTGGGGTTATTTGATATGAAACATCGTCTCGAACGAGTCTGTGAAGTCATTAAACGCGAGTTGAGCGAGATCATCGTGCGCGACCTGACATTTAAAAATGTGCTCGTGACGGTGCAGGAAGTGGATATCACCCCGGACCTCAAGCAGGCGCATGTCTTCGTGAGCATGCTGGGCGCCGATGCCGACAAGAACGCCGCGATGGCGCAACTCCACGACAACCGCAAAACATTGCAGAGCGCGCTTTCCAAACGGATCGTCCTGAAATACACACCGCAGTTGCATTTTGAATTCGACACAGCTCTGGAGCGCGGAACGCGCGTGATCGATCTGCTGTCGAAGATCGATATCCCCGAAGATCCCATAGAGCCCCGATGAAGACTAATTGCAGCCTGGCCGAGATCGCCGGCGCCCTGAAATCCCACCAAACTTTTGTCATCATGAGCCACGTCCGGCCGGACGGGGACGCGCTCGGCTGTGAAATCGCCATGGCGCTCTCCCTCAAGGAAATGGGCAAGACAGTCACGGTGTGGAATCAGGATGGGATGCTCGAAAAATACAGCTTCCTCCCCTGCTCCGGGCTGGTGATCAAGCCACCTGCCGCGCCGGAAGACTTCGATGTCGCAATCTCGCTCGATACCGCCGTGGAAGACCGCGTGGGCACCTGCCTGAAGGCATTGGGCAATATCAAGCTCCGCATCAACATCGATCACCACGTCAGCAACAACCACTACGGCGACCTAGCGTATATTGATACCGCCTCGCCGGCAACCGGTCAGATTTTGCATGAGCTGATCAAGGACCAGAACCTCCCTTTCAACGTCGATATCGCGGAAAATCTTTTTGTCGCGATCTCTACGGACACCGGGTCGTTCCAATATCCCAACACCACGGCGCGCACTTTTGAAATCGGCGCGGAACTGGTCAAGGCCGGCGTGAACGTGGGCAGACTTTCCCAGCAGATTTACGAGAGCTATCCGCGCCGGAGGATCGACCTGCTGCGCGCATTGCTGAACGTGCTGAAGATTTCCTGCAACGACCGGGTGGCGAGCTTCACATTGAGCCTGGAGACCGCAAAAGCGCTCGGGGCGCAACCGGAGGACAACGAAGGATTGATCGACACCATTCGCGCCATCGAGGGAATCGTCGTCGCGGCGTTCATCGAGGAATTGCCCGGGAACCATGTGCGCATCAGCCTGCGCTCTAAGGACCCGCGCGCGGATGTGTGCAAAGTGTGCGCGCAATTCGGCGGCGGAGGCCACACACTGGCGGCGGGGGCCCGCATCCAGGGGAGCCTCGAAGAAGTGGAGAAGAAAGTTTTGGCAGCTATTTGCAATGAGATTACTTACTGAACTAGACGGAGTCCTGCTCGTGGACAAGGCAGCCGGGATGACCTCGCATGACGTGGTCGCGATCGTACGGCGCGCATTAAACACCAAAAAAGTCGGCCACTGCGGCACGCTCGATCCCCTCGCGACGGGACTCTTGATCATCGTGCTGGGACGCGCGACGAAGATCCAGGACCTGCTGATGAGCGAGGACAAGGAATACGTGGGGACGATGACCCTTGGCGTGACCACCGACAGCCAGGATGCGGACGGACAGGTCGTCGAGACGAAGCCTGTCGGCGAATACACGCGGGAGCAGATCGATGGCGCCTTCGCAAAATTTCACGGCGATTTTTACCAGATGCCGCCGATGGTTTCGGCGATCAAGAAAGAGGGCGTGCCTCTCTACAAGCTTGCGCGGCAGGGCAAAGTGGTGGAACGCGAGCCGCGGTTTGTGCATGTGTTTGCACATGAGATCCAGGGCGTGCGGTCGCCGGAAATTGATTTTCGCGTGGTGTGCAGCAAGGGATTTTACGTGCGGACCTATGCCTTCGACATTGGTAATGAGCTTGGTTGCGGCGCGCATTTGAAGGCATTGCGCCGGACGAAGTCGGGACGTTTCGATTTGCAGCGCTCGGTCACGGTGGAGGAGTTGAAGACGAAACCCGCCGGGGAAATCATTTCCAAGATGATCAGCCTGCCAGAAGTTTCACGGTTGCGCGGAGGGTAGGGAAAATGACGAATGTCGAATGACGAAATCCGAAAGAAATCCGAATGACGAAGGACGGATAAGCAACTTATCCGGTCGCATTCCCGCTATTCGTCGTCTGCTCTTTGTGTGAAAGTCCTGAATTCCATCGCAGAACTTTCGTCGATTCCGGGGCCTGTCTTTCTCGCGATTGGAGTTTTTGATGGCATCCATCTCGGGCACAAGGCGGTGATCTTGCATGCGCTTGAGGATGCGAAGAAAGCGGGCGGGACGGCGGTGGTTGTCACGTTTGACCCGCATCCGGTTCGTATTCTCAGGCCGGACAAGGCACCGCGGTTGCTGACTTCCACGCCGCATAAAATTCGGCTCATCCGGGAGCTTGGGATCACGCATTTGCTGATGATCCATTTCGATGCGGAGTTTGGGGCCACACCGCCGGAGGAATTTGTCCAGAGCCTGCACCGGGCCTGCAAACCGCTGCGGGAAATTTGCGTGGGGCATGAATGGTCCTTCGGTCACAAGCGGGCGGGAAATTTGGAGATGCTGAAGGTGTGGGGGGACAAGCTGGAATTTGATGAAGTGGGTGTGCCTGCGGTGACGATCGATGGCGAGGTGGTGAGCAGCACGTTAATCCGCGCGGCGGTGGAGGCGGGTGATCTGGACAAAGCGGCCCGGTTTTTAGGACGTGATTTTACCATCTATGGCACGGTGATCGAGGGGCGGCATCTTGGGCATGAGCTTGGGTTTCCGACGGCGAATCTCAGCACGCATAATGAGCAATTTCCGCCCAATGGTGTTTACGCGGTGGAGGCGATTCACGAGGGGCGGAATTATCGCGGGGTGGTGAATATTGGTGTGCGGCCGACGATCCAGAACCAGAGCGGCGAGCGGTTGCTGGAGCTGCATCTTTTTGATTTCGACCAGGATATTTACGGGGATGATATCGAGGTTGTATTTCGCAAGTTTTTGAGGGCGGAGAGGAAGTTTGCGGGGTTGGAGGAATTGAAGGCGCAGATTGCAAGGGATGCGGCGCAGGCGCGGGAGTTTTTTGGGGGGAAGAAGATTTAATGGGATGGAACGGAGGGTAACCGGGTGGAATTACCTGCAGGGGAAGGTTTTGCCTTTTCCGTTTTTTGATGTTGGGACCGGGGAAGGTAACACCTTCCCCTACAGCCTGTAATCTCCCTGGAAATTTGGTTCAACCTCGAAGCAATGCGCACATCTTTGCAGCAGCAGCCGCAGGCAGCTGCACCTGTAGGGGAAGGTGTTACCTTCCCCAGTCCCAACGCCCAAAACCAGGGAAAACAAGGCATTCCCCCACAGGTGCTAATCACCGGTGATGTTGATGTGATATGGCCATTCGTGCCATTGGTTTACGTAGCCATGGCGGACAGGGTTTTCGCGGATGTAGTGCCATTTGTTTTGGGCGCTTTCGTCGGAACGTAACAGGCGGTCAAAACATCCGCGTTGCCATTCCCAGGAGTGGGGAAGTTGTTTTTTGAGTAGTTTTTTGAAGCCGGTGGAAAAATCGCCCACGGAAAGTTCACGATCGAACACCGGAGTTACCAGGGCGTGAAAGTGATCGGGCATGACGACGCCGGCTATGAAGGTCCATCGTTTGATTTGTGCGATGGATGTTTTGATTGCTGCGAATACCTCCGGATTGTCGAGGCGGGGTTCCCTGTGGTGTACGCAGAGTGTTACAAAGTAAACGATGGTTTGCTCCCATGGCAGATGAATTGTTTTCAAGCGGGGAGGCTGGGACATGGAGGTGGATTATCTTGAGGATGAGCGTGGAAGTGTTCGTCGTTTTTGTATCTCGCACGTTGGGACCGGGGAAGGTAACACCTTCCCCTACAGTAGCAATGCGGTGCGCATTGCTTCGAGGGGGGCTTCGCGGTTGAACCAGATTTCGAAAGACAAGGCGCCCTGGTGGAGGAGCATGGAGAGGCCGTTGGCGCTGCGGGCGCCGGCTTCGTCGGCGGCGCGGAGGAGCGGGGTGCGGGCGGAGGTGTAGATGGTATCGTAGAGCATGAGGCTGGGGGTCAGCAGCGATGCGGGGAGCGGCGATGGGTCGCTGAATTTCATGCCGATGGAGGTGGCGTTGATGACGAGGTCGGTGTGCTGGAGCTGGAATTTCAGCTGAGCTTCGTCCCATGGGATGGCTTCGAGGCGGGCGACGGGGCCTAGGAGCTTTGTGCTGCGGAAGAGGGGTTGCAATTCGTCGGCGAGGGCTTTGGCTTTTTCGAATGTACGGTTTACCAGAACGAGGCGCTCGCAGCTTTCGAAGCCGCATTGCATGGCGATGGCGCGGCCTGCGCCGCCGCCCGCGCCGAGGAGCATGACGCGGAGGTCGCGGAGATCGACGGAGAATTCCGACCGGATGGCGCGGACGATGCCGGGGCCGTCGGTGTTGAAACCACGGAGTTTTTTGCCATCGATCACGACGGTATTCACGGTGCCGATCTTGCGGGCGTTGTCATCGACTTCGTCCATGAGCGAGAGCATGGCGACTTTGTGGGGAATGGTGACATTTGTGCCGAGGAAACCGTTTTCTGGCAGGAGGCGGACGGCATCGGCGAGTTCGCCAGGGCTGATTTGCAGGCGGATGTACTGGGCATCGATCCCGCAGGCTGCGAGCGCGGCGTTGTGCATGGCGGGGGATTTTGAATGGGCGACGGGATCACCGAAAACGGAAAGCCGGATGGGCGGCGTGATGCCAGCGGTGGCCTGCGGCCAATTCTGCAAGTCTGCAAATGTGTAAACGTCTTTTTGCATGTCGTGTGATTCTAACGGCACCTCATCGGGAAAGTCCACCCTTGCCACCAAGCACGAAAAAAGTAACTTCGGGATAATGAAACACAGTTTCTTCATTCCCCTGATGACTTTATTCTCTCTGCATTTTTGTAACGCGGAAGATCCGAAACCTAAACCAGAATCTACCTCTCCCCATTACTCGATCACGGTTAATTACGTCACACCAGATGGCAAAAAAGTTTCCTCATCGTCCTCAAATTTGGCCATTCTCCTCTCTGATCTGCCTCTGAACAACGTGCCTTGGGTCGTCCACGTAGATTCTGATTATAGCAATCCAGAATCGCCATCGAACATGGTCAATGTCATGATAACCGATCCGTCCCGTGGTCCTCAAACCAATCCCCCGTTAACTATTTTTAGCGGGCATTTTTCTTTCCAAAGCGGCAAAGAAATTACAGTTCTAAAAACCACGGATTATTTCATAACCTTGACGGCGACTGAGTTGCCCGCAGATAAAAAGTAACCAACCGTCCCCATTTGCCGGTCTTTTTCACTCAAGCTTTTTTCATCATTCGTCATTCTCGTCCTCATTTCTGACAGTAGTTGAACACTTCCACTTGTGTCTGATAGTGTAAGAGCCGAGCAATGACCACACCAACCGACGACAATACATCCCCTGCCCCATCCGACTTTATCCGCGACATTGTCGCCGGGGATGTGCAGGCGGGGAAATACCCGAAAATTCATACGCGTTTCCCTCCCGAGCCGAATGGCTACCTGCACATCGGGCATGCGAAATCGATCTGCCTGAACTTCGGGATTGCGCGCGAATTTGGCGGGGTCTGCAATCTGCGCATGGATGACACGAATCCGGCGAAGGAGGAGGTGGAGTACGTGGATTCCATCATCGCCGATGTGAAGTGGTTGATCGATGGCTGGGCGGATGGCGATCTCGGCATGAAGCCGGTGGGCAAAACGCCGGAGACCGTGAGTGTGAATGGCGCGCCTGATTTCCAGATACTGGCGGTGACAGGGGAAACGAAGGTGACGGTCGAGCCGTTTTATGCCTCCGATTATTTCGAGCAACTCTACGAATACGCGCTGCAGCTCATCAAGAAAGGGAAGGCGTATGTGTGCGACCTGACGCCCGAGGAGACGGACAGCTACCGGGGCGCGCCGGACATGCCGGGGAAGGACAGCCCGTATCGCAACCGCACGATCGAGGAGAATCTCGATCTTTTCACGCGCATGAAGGCCGGGGAGTTCCCTGATGCGGCGCGGACACTGCGCGCGAAGATCGATATGTCGCTGCCGAATGTGTGGTTGCGCGATCCCCTGCTCTACCGCATCCGGCATACGGAGCATCATCACACGGGGACGAAATGGTGCATTTATCCGCTGTATGATTATGCGCACTGCCTGAGCGATTACATCGAGGGGATCACGCACTCGGTCTGCACGCTGGAGTTTGAGGTTCACAGGCCGCTCTATGACTGGATACTCGAGGCGCTGGAGCTTCCGCGCGCGCTGCCGCACCAGTATGAATTTGCGAAATTGATCCCGACGCACACGATCGTATCCAAGCGCAAGTTGATCAACCTGGTGAATGAGAAGGTCGTCACGGGCTGGAGCGATCCGCGCCTGCCGACGATCTCGGGAATCCGGCGGCGCGGGATCACGGCCGAGGCGCTGCGGAGGTTTGCGATCGGGACAGGTGTGACAAAGTTTATCAGCCAGACGGACATGGCGGTATTTGAGCACGTCGTCCGCGACGACCTGAACAAGAAGGCGCTGCGGAGGATGGGTGTGTTGCGCCCGATCAAGGTGGTGATCACCAATTATCCCGAAGGCCAGGTGGAGGAGCTCGATGCGATCAATAATCCCGAGGCGCCGGAGACCGGGACGCGCAAGATTCCTTTCAGCCGCGAGATTTACATCGAGCGGGAGGATTTCATGGAAGTGCCGCCGCCGAAATATTTCCGGCTCAAGCCGGGTGGCGAGGTGCGGCTGAAATACGCGTACATCATCAAGTGCGAAGAGGTGATCAAGGATGACGCTGGCAATCTCGTGGAGCTGCGCTGTACGGCTGATCTCGACAGCAAGAGCGGCGGCGCGACCTCTAGCCGGAAGGTGAAAGGGACGATCCACTGGGTGAGTGCGCAGCATGCCGTGGATGCCGAGGTGCGGCTGTATGACCGGCTCTTCACGGCGGCGGAACCGGATGCGGAGGGCGATTTCAAGGCGCACCTGAATCCGCAATCGCTCGAGGTGATCGTGGCGAAATGCGAGCCTTCGATGGCGGATGCGAAGCCGGAGCTGCGCTATCAATTTGAGCGGCTGGCTTATCTTGCGCTCGATCCGGATTCGCAGCCCGGGAAGCTGGTTTTCAACCGCACGATCACGCTCAAGGATACCTGGGCGAAGGAAGTGAAGAAGGGGTAGCGCCGCCGGGTTTCTGCGATGGATATCGCGATCATCGGAGGCGGGCCGGCGGGGCTTTACGCGGCGGAGATCGCGGCAGCTGGCGGGGCGTCGGTGACGCTGTACGACGCAAAGGCTTCGGTGGGGCGGAAGTTTCTCGTGGCCGGCAAAGGAGGGCTGAATCTTACGCATGCGGAGGCGCGCGGAGGGTTTGCGCGGCGTTATACAGGCGGAGGAGAGACGGAGGATTTTTGGGAGGGGTTGATTACCGATTTCGATGCGGAGGCTCTGAGGGCGTGGGCTACCGGGTTGGGCGTGGAGACTTTTGCGGCTTCGACGGGGCGTATTTATCCGGAGGGGCTGAAGGCTGCGCCGTTGCTGCGGCGATGGGTGGAGCGGCTGCGCGGGCTGGGGGTGGAGTTTTGCATGCATCACCGATGGGTGGGGTTGACGCCGGGGGCGCCGGTGCAGATTCGTTTTCAACATCATGAGCAAGAAGTGACCGTGACTGCGGATGCGGTGATTCTGGCGCTCGGGGGCGGGTCGTGGCCTGAGACTGGATCGGATGGAGCGTGGACGGGGATTTTTGATAGGCTGGGGATCGGCGTGGCGGCGTTGCAGGCGGCAAATTGTGGATGGGAATTTTCGTGGCCTGCTTCCGTGCTGGCAAAGGCGGAGGGGAAGCCGCTGAAGAATATCTCGGTGGAGGCTGACGGGCGGGCGGTGGAGGGTGAATTGCTGATCACGCATTACGGGATCGAAGGCGGCGCGCTTTATCAGCTCGGGGCGGTGTTGCGGACGATGGCGGAGCCGGTGCTGTGCGTTGATTTCAAACCGGCGTTCAGCGTTGAGCAATTGATTGCGAAGATGAACGGGGTGAGCGGCAATTTTCTTGAGGAAGCGCGTGGGCGATGGAAGTTGAGCGATGCGGCTCATGCGATTTTGGAAACGGGCGGAGGTTTTGGCTCCATCGAATCCCTGGCGGTGGCGGTGAAGAACTGGCACATGCGGCTGGCGGGGCCGCGTCCGATTGCGGAAGCGATTTCATCCGCGGGCGGAGTGCTGTGGAGCGAACTCGATGGCGGGCTGATGTTGAAAAAGATCCCCGGTGTTTTTGTCGCCGGGGAGATGATCGACTGGGAAGCGCCCACGGGCGGCTATCTCATCCATGGCTGTTTTGCCACGGGGAGGCGCGCATCGCACGGGGCGCTCGACTGGTTAAAGAAATCCGGGTTGCGATAGCGCAAGGACGATGCGGGCTAGCACTTTTTCCTTGCCGAGAATTTCGAGGAGGTGGTAGAGGCTCGGGCCTGCGTTGCTGCCGGTGACGGCGAGGCGGGTTGGGTGGACGAGGACGCCGACTTTTACGCCGAGCTGCGCGGCGGTGGCTTTCAATGCGGTTTCCAACGTGGCTGCGTCGAAGGTTTCGAGCGCGGCAAATGCGTCGCGCACGGCGACGAGGCGCGGTTTGTTTTCGCAGATGAAATGTTTTGCGACACCCTCGGGGTTGAATGTGAAATCGTCGTTGAAATAGAATCCGCAATAGGGAGGGAGTTCGCTGAAGA
>JBAVPB010000476.1:0-23470 GCA_049692655.1 Chthoniobacteraceae bacterium
GGTGTCCGCAATTCATGCGAAAGCATCGCGAGGAATTGGTCTTTCAGGCGGTTGGCATTTTCCGCCGTCTCCTTCGCCCGTTCGAGTTCCTTCTCGGCATTTTTGTAGGAGGTGAAATCCCTGAACACCAGCACCACGCCGCGCACCGTCCCATCCGGCTCGCGGACCGGCGCCCCGCTGTCATCGATCGGCACCTCGGTTCCATCCTTGCGGATCAGGAGCGTGTGGTTTGCCAGGCCGACGATCTGCCCCAGCCGCAATACTTTTTCCACCGGGCTTTCCACGGTTTCTCGGGAAGTCTCATTAATGATCCGGAACACATTGCCGATCGGCTGTCCCATCGATTCCTCTTTGGTCCATCCGGTAAGTTCTTCCGCGACGACATTCATGAATGTAACCTTCCCCTCGGAATCCGTGACCATCACGCAATCGCCAATGCTCGAGAGCGTGACTTTGAGAAGATCCCTTTGACGGTCCGCTTCCGCGCGTGCTGCTTCGCGATCCAACATTTCCTTTCGCAGCCTGCGATATGCCCAGTAGAGAAAGTAGAGGTTGATAATGGCCGCCCCGAGATAGATGGCCGTCCGCATGGCGGTGGCAGCATTTGCGGAGCGCAGGCACTCCTCAAGATCCTCCTCCTGCTCACTTTTGAGTTGCAGGACTTTCTGTCGGATCGTGTCCATGAAATTTTTGCCAATATCATCTTTGACAATAGCCTGGGCTGCTTCAAATCCCTGGGCTCTGCGCACATCGACTGTATGTTTCAGTTCGGCCAGTTTCTTTTCCGTCAAATCAGCAACCGACTCCACCACCTTTCGCGAGTCATCGCTCATCTCGATGTTCTCGATACTGGAGAGTTCCTTGCGCACATTGAGGAAGGTGTCTTGATGGGGATCGAGGTACTGGGGATCTCCGGTGATGACGTATCCCCGTTGTTCCGTCTCGGCATCTTTGAGCGTGGAGATGAATTCCTCCAGGTGCCCCATGGCCGTCCGGTGTCTCAGCACCCGGTGGTTCATCCGGATCACTTTCTGCCCCGCGTAATAGAGGACAACAGTGGTGGCCAGGATGCTGATTGCCATTACCACGAAAACGGATGTGATGCTGCGCGAATAGTTCATTTACGGAGTCCGGAAATAATTAAGGAATATCCCTCTTTGGTTCAAGCGATAGCGAAAGCCTCCTACGGGGTTGCATCGAACGCCAGCATAAAGCATCCCTGTATTTTGCGCAGGACGGATATGATTTACAGCCAGCCGGAATCCCGCTTTCGTTACAATAGTCAGAAAAGGAAACCATGGATGATACCACCACCAAGATCCCCGCGATAAGCGCCTCCCGCATCCTTGTTGTGGATGACGATTCCCTTTCATGCCGTCTGTTGCAGCAGAACCTGTCGCATGCCGGGTTTGAAGTGAGGACAGTCATGGATGGTGAAGCGGCCCTGGATCTTATCCGCAAAACCCCACCCGACCTCCTTGTGCTTGATTTTGAAATGCCCGGCCTCAGCGGCGCCGAGGTTTGCCGCAAGATCCGGGACGATTTGGAATCGGGAATCCATGAGCTCCCCATCATCATGCTCACGGCGCACAGCTCCGAGGCCGACGAGATTCTCTGCTGGAACGCGGGCGCGAATGATTTCGTGAGCAAACCGGTGAGTCGTTCCGTGCTGGTGGCGAGGATCAACATACAGCTCAAGTTAAGCGCATTGAGTTCCGAGTTGCTCCGGCAGAATGAGGAATTGTCGCGCTGGCGCCAAGAACGTGAGGCCGATCTCGATGCAGCGCGACATACGCAGCAGGTGATCCTGCCCACAGAGTCGCCGAAATTCAGGGGTTGGAAGATTCACAGCGTCTATGCTCCCATCATCCAGGTGGGTGGCGATATTTACGGGTGGAGGCAGGGGCCGGATGGCTCCTGGATGTTCTGGCTGGCCGATGCGACCGGCCATGGTGCATCGGCCGCGCTTTTCACCACGCTGGCTGCTCTTCTGTTCAGCGGCAGTAGTGCGGATTCCGATTCTCCGGGCGCTATTCTGGAGCGGGTGAATGAACGTTTTTATTCCGTCTTCGCCGGGCATTCTATCATGAGCGCATGTTGTTTGATCGTTCATCCCGACGGCAGGGCGCTCTTTGCAAATGCAGGGCATCCTCCGCTCCTGATCAAACGGACGAATGGCGCCATCGAGGCCGTTACCGAAAGAGAAACGGTGCTGGGCATTCATGAGCAATTAAAGTTTACCGATGCCTGTGTAACGATAGCGCCGGACGAGGTTGCTTTGCTTTTCACGGACGGGCTTCATAGTCTTCTCGATCACAATGGCCAGCGCATGGAGGAATCCGCTGTTCGTTCTGCATTTGCAAATGTCCAGATCAGCGACCGGATTCTTGATGACCTTTCCAGTGGCATCAAGGCAATGTCCGATGGAGGGCCATTTCTGGATGACGTTGCCGCCATTTCGATTCAACGTTGCCCGCTATGACGGGAACCCGTCACTCAATCCCGGCTGCGCTTGTTGATAAGCAGTCCGATCACAAATCCAGCGGCAAGTGCTACGAGAAGAGTTTCGCGTGGTTTGCGGCGCACTTGTTCCTCGCCATATTCTACGAAAGTGCGGGCGCTTTCCTTTGCATAGGCAAAAGTTTCGCCTGCGAGTGCTTCCGCTTCGGCGATGCTGGCGGAGGCGATGGCGGCAAAATCATCCGCTACGCTGCCGGCCCTGTTTTTGATCTGGCCTGTAATGTCCGACGTTGCGCTTTTCACGCGATCAAATGATTCGAGGACGGCCTTTTTAGCAGCAGGAAGATGTGCTTTGATATCTTCGAGCAAAGCTTCGAGTTCCTCATGGTTCAGGCCAAGTTTTGTCTGCAACCTGCCGAGGAGTTCCTCGCCTTTTCCCTGGATAAATTCGAGATCGGCATCCGTGAGCTGCGCGAAGCGCTGGCGGAGCTTGCCTTTGATTTGATTCCACGACCCGTCGAAAGTAAATGGTTCCATGCCACTCTATCGCGTGCGAAAATGATAATGGATGTCAATAAATCGGGAGTATGCTGATTTTGACACGATCCGTGAAATGACAGCCTCCATCCTTTTAATGATTCGCACTCTTTAAGTGACTGATGTAGCTTGGTCGCTGCATTACCCCTTATGGAAAAAACCATTGTACTCATCGACGACGAACGCACCATCCAGGCCACGCTGACGACCGTTCTTCAGCGCAAAGGCTACACTGTGCATGTCGGGTCGAGTGCTGCCCAGGGCATAAAGAAAGTGGCAGAAATAAAGCCCGATCTTGTGCTGCTTGACCTCGGTCTTCCGGATGCCGATGGACTCGGTGTATTGCGCGAAATCAAGACGGCATATCCGGATTTGCCGGTGATGATCCTCACGGCCAATGACTCCCTGGCAAACGCGATCGAATCCATCAAGATCGGAGCTTTCCATTTTCTCGCAAAGCCCTATGCCGTGGAGGAACTTCTCAGCCTTTGCACCCGAGCGTTGGAACAAAGGGATCTCACAAGGCAGACAGAAAGTCTCCGTCAGGAAAAAGCGCAGCTCCAAAAGCGCTTGAAAGTGGCGGAAGAGCAACTCGCCCCGGTCGCCATCAGCCGCCGCATGCGCGAAGTGGAGCAACTCATCGCGCGTGTCGCGCCCAGCGATGCAAATATCCTGCTTACCGGCGAGAGCGGTGTGGGCAAGGAGGTTTTTGCCCGCGAATTGCATCGCCTCAGCGAGCGGGGGGACGGCCCCATGGTGAAGCTCAATTGCAGCGCGTTTCCGGCGAATATGATCGAGGCGGAATTATTCGGCTATGCGAAGGGCGCATTCACCGGCGCTGTCACGGCATTTCCGGGCATGCTGGCCGAGGCGGATCGCGGGACGCTTTTCCTCGACGAGATCACCGAGATGCCGATTGAGTTGCAGAGCCGTTTCCTGCGGGTTTTGCAGGAGAGAGAATTCCGCCCATTGGGAACCACGAAGGATATTCCTGTAAATTTCCGCCTCATCACGGCCTGCAACCGTCTTCCCGCCCATGCTGTCAGGGACGGCCTCTTGCGGCAGGATCTGTATTTCCGGATGAAGACTTTTGAGATTGAAATTCCGCCTTTGCGCGAGCGCCGGGAGGATATTGCCAAGTTGACCGACACATTTCTGCGCCGTTTTTCGGGCCAGATGAAAAAAACAGTGCCGAAATTTGATTCCGTAACGATGGAACTCCTGCGAGTTTATTCCTGGCCGGGCAATGTGCGTGAACTTCAAAATGCCGTCGAGCATGCACTGGTGTTGTGCAACGGACCTGTCCTGCTTCCCGAGTTCCTTCCCAAGGAAATCCAGGTGCCTGAACTTGCCGCCGCCGCGGCCATCTCATCCCCTACCGCCTCACTGGCGCTCGAGGACATCGAGCGCCAGGCAGTAGTGGAAGCCCTTCAAAAATCCGGTGGGAATAAAAAGAAGGCCGCAGAGATGCTGGGCATACATCGCCCTACATTGTATAACAAACTTCGAAGACTCGGTCTCAAGGCCTGAGCATCCGGAGTTTAGAAATGATTTACATGCGAGACGTGCGTGCCGGGTGAGACGCGCATGGTCACAGGGCGCCATTCGCTGAAATCACCAATGGCCAGGATGGCTGCGCGAATCTTGCGCATCGCAAGTTCCAGGCGGGTTTTGATCGTCCCGAGAGGAATTCCGGTATGGGCGGCGATCTCCCGCTGGCTCATACCACAGTAGTAGGAAAGGTGCAGCGCCTCGCGTTGTGCGTCAGGGAGTTGGGCAAAGAGCCGTTTAAAGATGCCCGTCAGCTCGCCCGCACTCATGTCCTCCTCGGATTCCTGGTGGGCCCACGAGATTGGTTCATGGAGCAGATGTTCCTGTGCGCGCATGTAGGCTTGTTTTTTGCGCAATTTGTCAATAGCGCGGCGGCGGGCGAGTGTGACGATCCAACCGAGCGCCTTGCCTTTTTGTTCGGAATATGACTCAGCCCTGTTCCAAAGTTCCACGAAGATTTCCTGGATGAGATCGTCAATGTCACCTTCGTTATTGGTGACGCGGGCGATCACGCTGCGCAACATAGGGACATGCCGGCGATAAAGTTCGGCCAAGGCATTCTGGTCGCGGGTCTTGATGCGTTCCATGAGAAATTCGTTGGTTATTTCAGGAAGAGTCTCCGTATCGAGTTGTGAGTGGTCGAATGAGTAAAGCATAGGATTTTTTCTTGGTTTAAGTTGCAATCGGACGTTTTCCGCAATGATCTCTATTGCTTTCCCCGTGCCAAACCGCCTGCTCTCTGTAAAACCCAAAAAACGTCACTTTAAAGTGTATTGAATAAATACACCTGTGTAATCCTTCGTGACGGTTTGGAATACGCTTTTAGCTGGGTTTTGCTGTGGAGAAATGATGCTCTGCCCCCATCTTAAAAATTGGCTCAAGAAAAAAACTGGAGGTATTTTTGGGTTGGAAACGGCCAAAGAGTGGAGTCTAACGTATTCAGCATAGGATAATGAATTCACAAGATGAGTTAAAGTGGCCCCCAATCGCTACGTTCGTGCGTCATCTGACTCATGATTTGAGGAATCACCTGAATGGCATCGAACTGGAGACGACCCTCCTTTCCGATTCCGTGACTGATCCGGAAGGGATGGAGTCCATCACCAGGATCCGCCAGCAATTGCACGAGCTTGCCGGCTCGCTGAGGGAGCTTTCCCAAAAATTTGTCGAGCCGAATCCCCTGTCGTCGTCCATTCCCGCACTGGAGCTTTTCTTGATTTTTCAGGAGCAGGCGGGGCATATCACAAATTTGCCCGGGGTTGATTGGAGCCATACTTTGGAAAAGGAGTGCGTGGAAGTTGACGCCGGAGGGCTGGCTTATGCTGCCAAACAACTTTTGAGCAATGCCATGGCATTTGGCATAGGGGAGCGCCTGAAGGTCGCGGCGCGTGCGGAAACCGGAAATATAATTTACGAATTTTGCGAGCCCAAAAAGGAACCCGTGGAAACCGAACGGTGGGGCTATACGCCCTTTGTCTCCAACAGGCATGGCGGATATGGGCTGGGACTATGGGAGACGCGCAGAATCGTGGAGGCAAACGGCGGCAAAATCGCCCACCAGTACAGGCCCCATACAAAAGAACTTTTTTCGACGCTAAGCTTTCCCGTATCGCAATCCTGAACCCCGAAATAAGTATCCCATGAAAAAAGACGATTTTAACATATCCAGAAAAGAAATGGTAAAGCTGCTCAACGAGGATTTGGCCCGTGAATATCAAGCCATCATCGCCTATACGGTTTACAGCCAGATCATCAAAGGCGCGGCGTTTACCGACATCGCGGGAGAATTGGAACTCCACGCCGCTGAGGAACTCAGCCATGCCATCGCGATCGCGAACCAGATCGATTATTTGAACGGTACGCCCGTGACCACTCCCAAGCCAGTGAAAATGTCGGACAAGGCGGAGGATATGCTCCGGTTCGACCTTGAAAATGAGAGGGTCACCATTATCAACTATCGCACGCGGATCCGGCAGGCCGACGCCATGGGGGAATTCGGGCTTGGCGAAGTTTTGCGCAAGATTATCGCGCAGGAGCAGGACCATTTGCAGGATCTCGCTGATGCGCTCGGCATCGAGGTTCCCGAAGTGAAATAAGTTTCTCCATAATCAGGGAGGAACAATAGGCCCGATGATCACATTGAGCCGGACGGGGCACAGAGCCTATTGACTTTGTGCATGGGCTGACAGCATAAGTAGCCATGAGATTCCGCTCCCGCATAGCAGCCATGATTGCAGTCACGGTCGTGGTTGCGTTGTCCATCATCGGTTACTTTTACAATGACGCGATCAATCATGACTTTACGCCCTGGATGTCGGTTTCGGAGTTGGGCACATTTGTCCAGTCGTTTGATGCCGTGCATAGTTCGGCGCCCACTTATTGGGAAAAACATTGGATAACGGCCGCGGAGGGGCGATGGCATGACGGAATCGCCCAGTACCGGATTCGATACAGCCTGATTCCGGCGATGGAGAAATGGTCGTGGCGCTGGTTTGTGAATGAGGACCAGGCATCCTTTGATGCAAAGCTGCAGGCGTTTGGCACAGAAGGGTTTGTGCTGGTCTATCATTACAAATTCAAGGGGCCGGACGGAGTGACGCGTTATCAGGGGGTCTGGCATAAGTTGTTGAAGTGAGGGGAGGATTCTGGATGCTGGATACTTGATACTGGATTTCCGGGCGGACGGCAGTCGTAATATAAATAGGATGAACGAAGTTATAGAATTACACGATTCCGATCTTGCTGCCGTTGAGTTCGCCAATGAAACGGCAATTCTTTCGCTGCGTCCGGCGTACATTCATCGTTCCGAAGGTCGCCCAGGCATTGATGCTGGTTCGGGTTGGATTCAGGACGCTACGCTGACGATTTTCGCGGCTGAGTCCGTTGTTCCTCCAAGTCGTCTGCCTGCTACTATCTGGGATGGTTTCTTTCGTGTAGGAAATCACACTTATGACAATACCATTCCGGTAGCTGCGAGTTTCGACGGGGCTATCGAATTGCACATTGTTCTCAATAGCTCTGAAACCGTGACGATTCGAGGTGAGCGCATCGAGATAGCACTGATGGGTAGAGCTCGTTATGTTGAGGAATTTCCGAGGAACTAATAAAAGCAACGTGCAGGAGTGGGTCGCCTTGGATTATTTTCCGCAGCTTACTTCAACCCGGCGATGATCTGGTCCACTTTTAATTTTACGGCAGGGTCCATTTTGAGGAGTTCGGGCCAGGTGCGGTGGTAGCCTTCGGCGGGAAGTTTGTGGGTGGCGTCGATGCCCATGTGGGTGCCCATGCAGGCGATGCTCTGGGCGTGGTCGAGGGCGTCGCAGGGGCTTTTGACGAAGGTGGTGTCGCGCTGCGGGTCGGTATTGGCGCAGAGGCGGAAGAGGACTTCGCTGGTGTTGTGGACGTCGCAATCGGCATCCACCACGACGATGTATTTTGAAAACATCATCTGCCCCATGCCCCAGAGGCCGTGCATGATCTTGTACGCCTGCCACGGGTATTGCTTGCGGATGCTGACGAAGACGAGGTTGTGAAACACACCTTCTGCCGGGAGGGCGATATCGACTATCTCCGGGAAGTTCATCTGGAACACAGGGAGGAAAATGCGGACGCTGGCGCCGCCCATATAAAAATCCTCCATGGGTGGAATGCCGACAACGGTGGCGGGATAGACAGCCTCGCGGCGGTGGGTGATGGCGGTGAGGTGGAAGACGGGATAATCATTCACAGGGGTGTAAAACCCTGTATGATCACCGAATGGGCCTTCGGGCCGCATCTCGCCAGGCTGGACGTAGCCCTCGAGGACGAAATCGACATCGGCGGGGACTTCGAGATCGACGGTCTCGCATTTCACGAGCTCGACAGATTTTTTACGGATGAAGCCGGCGAAGAGGATTTCGTCGAGGCCATCGGGGAGCGGTGCAGTCGCGGCGAAGGTGACCGCAGGATCGCCGCCGATGGTGACGGCAACGGGCATGCGCTCGCAGCGCTCGTAGTAGCGTTTCCCATGGCGCGCGCCGACTTTGTGTACCTGCCAGTGCATGCCGGCGGTGCGGTCGTCGTAGATCTGCATGCGGTACATGCCGAGGTTGCGCTCGCCGGTATCGGGATCGCGCGTGTGGACGCAGGGGAGGGTGATGAAGCGCCCGCCATCCTGCGGCCAGCATTTCAGGATCGGAAGGTCGAGCAGCGTGGGGAGGGCGGTGGGCTGCGTGGCCGCGGAATCGAAGCGGTGGATGACCTCCTTGCACGAGCCGTCTTTTACGTGCTTGGGTTTTGCGTTGAGGAGGTCGAGGCCCTGCATGGCGAGATTCCATGCGGACTTCAGGTTGGTGGGGGGCTTGGCCTTGAGGATAAGCTGCATCTGCTGCGCGAGTTCGTCGATGGAGTCGAGCTTGAGCGCCATGGCCATGCGCTTGTGGGAGCCCATGGTGTTGATTGCCAGCGGAAACTGCGAGGGGACGCCGTTGACCGTGGGCTTTTCAAAAAGGAGCGCCTTGCCGCCGCCGGGCGATTTCATTTCGCGGTCGGCAAACTCGGTGATCTCCAGCTCCGTGGCGACTGGGGTGCTGATGCGCTTCAGTTCATCCGCATGGTCGAGCGCGGCAATGAAATCGGAGAATGAGGAGTAAGCCATGGAAGTGTAGTCGGATTAGAGTACAATTTCATGGAAACGCTTTTTACGTGCGAAAGCAATGTCGGGCTTGGGTGAGAGAAGGAAATTGTCCACAAACTACACGGATTTTTTGGGAAGCTTGTCTAGTGGCGCGCGGGGGAAATTGCGTTGTTTCTGAGTGGTGGCGCGCTTATGTTTTTCTATGCGTTATTTGTTGCTGATTGATAATGAGGAGGCGGAGTTTTCCGGTGAGGAGGCTGTTGTGAGTGCTCTGAGGAAGGGAGAGATTTCGCTGGAGACGTGGATCAAGGAGGAGGATGTGGAGTCGGACTGGGAGACGGTGGAGGAGAAGTTTCCTCACCTCGCAAAACAATAGATCACGGCGGGCACGAAGAGGATTCCCTCGACCCACCATTCGTAGAAGGATTCCGGCTGCACTTTTGATTTCCTCACTACGACAAGCAGCATGGTGAGATAGATGAGGACGCCGAGCGAGATGCCGCACCATGTGGCGACATTGCGCGGGGCGGACATGCTGATTTTAACTACGGAGAGAAACGTGATCAAAAACAGTTGTAACACAAGTGTTTGCAGCGTGCGGCGGTGCCCGAGCGCGACGGGGAGGCTCTTGATGCCGAGGGCAGTGTCGCCGGTGATATCGCGGAGGTCGCAGAGGATCATGTTAAACATCAGCACGGACCACGTCCACGCGGCGGCGATGATGTAATAGGCGATGTGATGGCCGTGGCTTTGCTCGAGGAGCGGCGGGATGAGGAATGCGGCGGTGACAAGGGTGGGGGCGAAGAAAGTTTTCAGGAGCGGGATGTCCTTGAACCGGAAGCCGAGGAGGGGGATGGAGTAATTCACGCAGAAGATGCAGCCGCCTATGGTGAGGGCAGACATAAGGAGATCGCGTTCCAAAAGAGGGATCACCAGGATCGCCACTGCGGCAAGAACGGCGACCACGGCACTGATTTTTCGGTAACGTGCTGCCGTTCGGCTGCGTTGGGGGATGTTAATGGGATCGGCGGGGTCGGTTTTCAGCCGGTCGAGGTTGTAAATGAAAAGGGCTGATGAGAACCAGAGCATGGCATAGGGGCGACAGTCGAAATCGAGCAGGCTGGAGAGCATCCATCCAAAGCACACGATACCGCAGGCGCCATATATGCTGAAGGTCTGTGCTAAAGTGCCGCATTTTTTTAGTAACTGGAACGGGCGGAAGGGCATTTGAAGAAAAAAGGGTTAAAAAGCTATTTTGAGATTTACCATGGTTTGCCTTGACGATAGCGGTCGTATTTTTCTACATACTAGGGGCTTTCGAAGAAGCAGGCCGCCCCATAAGAGGACGATTGATCGAAACGGAGCATGATGTGGCCTACTTTTTTCGATTTTGGACGAACCACAACAACTATTTTCACCTTAACGAAGAATTTTTGAATGTTTAATAAACTGCTCGGATTGTTTTCCAATGACATTGGAATTGATTTAGGGACCGCCAATACCCTCGTTTACGTGCGTGATCACGGGATCGTGCTGCGTGAACCGTCGGTGGTGGCAGTGCAGGCCGGCACGAACAAAGTGCTCTCCGTGGGCGACGAAGCCAAGCGCATGCTTGGACGCACGCCCGGCAACATCGTTGCAATCCGGCCGTTGAAGGACGGCGTCATCGCCGACTTCGAAGTGACCGAGGCGATGCTGCGACATTTTATCTCGAAGGTCCACAACCGCCGGAAGATGGTGCGTCCGCGCGTGGTGATCGCGGTGCCATCGGGCATCACGGAAGTGGAGAAGCGCGCAGTGAAGGACTCGGCCACACGGGCCGGCGCGCGGGAAGTTTACTTGATTGAGGAGCCAATGGCGGCGGCGATTGGCGTGGGCCTGCCGGTGCAGGACGCGGCGGGAAACATGATCATCGACATCGGCGGCGGCACTACGGAAGTGGCATTGATTTCGCTGTCGGGCATCGTGTTCTCGCGGAGCGTGCGGGTGGCGGGCGACGAGCTGGACGAAGCGATCATCCAATACATGAAGCGCGCCTACAACCTGATGATCGGCGAGCGGACGGCTGAGGAAATCAAGATCAAGATCGGATCGGCGTATCCGATCGAAAAAGAGACAACGATGGAAGTGAAGGGACGCGACCTCGTGGCCGGCCTGCCGAAGACATTGACGATCACTTCGCAAGAAGTGCGCGAGGCGTTGCTCGAACCGATTTCGACGATCGTGGATTCCGTGCGCGTGACGCTGGAGCGTTGCCCGCCGGAGTTGAGCGCGGATCTCGTGGACCGTGGGTTGGTGCTTGCCGGCGGCGGGGCGTTGCTGCGCGGACTGGACAAACTTTTGAGCGAGGAGACCGGCCTGCCCGTGCATGTGGCCGAGGATCCGCTCAGCGCCGTGGCCGAGGGAACGGGCCGCGCTCTTAACGAACTAAAATTCCTGCGTCAGGTCGCGACCACGGACCGGCAGTGGAACCATTAGGAGAGCGCTTCAATATTTCGTGAATTGCCAGAGGGGATGATGATCAATGAGGCGCACTAACATCGTAGCGTCGGTCGTGTTCATTCTGGCCGTGGGGATCATCCTCGCGCTGAATCCGCGCAACACCATCAAGGTGCAATCGACATTCCTGGGAATGGTCGCGCCATTTTTCAGGACGGGATCGGCGTTGCGTGTGCGGATCGATAATTACCACAAGGCGCTGAAATCACTCGCTCAACTCGAGCACGACAACGCGCTGCTGGTGGTGCAAAACAGCGCGCTGAAAACTGACAACGAAACGCTGCGCGGTCTGGAGCAGGAGAATAACCGGCTGCGCCGCGCAATCGGTTACGAGGAGCGCTCGGTGTTCCAGTTGATCCCAGCGAGGATCATCGCGCGGGATTCCGGGACGTGGTGGAACACGGTGAAGATCGACAGGGGTTTCGATGACGGCATCGATCCTGACATGCCTGTGCTCACGGAAGACGGGCTCGTGGGAAAGACCACGGCGGTTTCAAAAAACATGTCCACAGTGCTGTTGGTCGCCGACGAGACGTGCAAAGTCGCCGCCACGGTCGAGGGGACGCGCGAGCAGGGGATCGTGAGGGGAGAGCGGACTTCCACAAGTTCGCAGCCGGAGATCAGCCTGAGCTACCTTTCAAAGACCGCTGAGATCAAGCCGGGACAAAAAGTTTACACTTCGGGCGTCGGCGGGGTTTACCCGTCGGGGGTTGCCATCGGAGTAATCAAGGACTTCAAGGTGCGTGAATTGGACGGACGGGCCACGGTGATACCGGCCGTCGATCTCACTACCTTGCAGGACGTATTCATAGTGGTGGGGAAAAAATGATTTTCTTTGGCATCCTAGTCGCCGGCTTGTTCCTGTCGCTGGTAGCGCAGGAATTCATCCAGCCCCTTGCGTGGCTGTATGGGGCGCGTGTGTTGATCATGCCGATCATCATGTTTTACGGGGCTCTGGCGCTTCCTTACTGGGGCATGCTGGCTCTCGCATTTCTGGGCGGGCTCATGTGGGATGCCGTGACTGTACCGGTCGTTGACTCGACGGTTGAAATATCGCTCGGATGGTCGATACTGCTCTATGCAACGCTTGGCGCAATCATGAGTGGATTCCGTCCCCTTTTCCAGCGGGGACGCTGGGAGATTCATTGCCTGATGAGCGGACTTTTTACCTCGGTGATCGTCCTGGCGGAATACCTCATGATTACGATCCGGCGTGGCGGCTTGATATTTCCGACCGAAGTCTGGTGGCGTGTCGGCGGGGCGGGTGTCATCGCGGCTTTGCTGTCGCCCTTTTTCTTTTTTACGCTCAACTGGCTGGCGCCTTATGTCGGCTACGAAATCAAGCCCGAACAGAAGGGGATCCTTTAAGCCATGGCTGCATACATGTCACGGCGGCAGCGTCCACGCATTGAATTGCGCGTGCAGGTGCTCGGCTTTTTGATTTTGTGCGGGCTTGCGGCGCTGATTGCTAGGCTCTGGTGGGTGCAGGTGGCGCACGGGGCTGCTTATACGCAGAAACTAGCCGGACGTTCCGAAGTGCGGGTGCGGATCCCTTCGGTGCGCGGCGAGATCCGGGACAGGAACGGGATACCCCTCGTGCAAAACCGGGCCAGCTATGAGGTCGATTTTTATCTGCCGGAAATGGTTCGTGAGTTCAGCAAACGGGCGAAGGAAATGGGCCAGCAAGTGCCGAAGCTGGAGTATATTTCCACGAAAAAAGGCATGGCGATAAAAATGAAGGAGGTGGACATCCTGAAGGTCGTTAATAGCGCGGTGATTCCCCGTTTGCAGGAGCTTGATCTCGCAAAGGATTACAATGGAAAGCGTCTTCAGTCTCATTTTCATACAGACAGCCAGATTCCTTTCACCTATATCGAGGATATCGATTTTCCAACCATTGCAAAATTCTCGGAGCACGACGTGGGTCTGCCCGGTGTGGATATCTCGATCAAGCCTGTGCGCCAGTATTTGTATGGCGCGCTGGCTGCGCATCTGCTCGGCTACGTCGGAAAGCCACAGGATGTGGATTCGTTGCCGGATGCCCGCGATTATAATTTTTACCAGGCGGATATCGAGGGAAAATCCCAGGTGGAACAGGCGATGGACCAATATTTGAAAGGGACGCCCGGTGTCCGCGTGTTACAACGTAATTTAAAAGGCGTGATCGACAGTGAACTCCGCGTGGAACCCCCAAAGCCGGGAAATAATGTCTATCTCACCATCGATGCGCGTATTCAAATGATTGCCGAGCAAGCAATGAGGGCCGTGGGACGCGGTGCGGCCGTGGTCGTCGATCCCAATAACGGGGACATCCTCGCGATGGTCTCCGTGCCTTCATACGATCCGAATACGTTCATTCCCAGTATTTCCACAAAGGATTGGACCGCCCTGAATGACAATGAGGCCGATCCCCTCGTCAATCGCGCAGTGAGCGCATTTCCGCCCGGATCCACTTTCAAAATCGTGACTGCCCTTGCGGGATTGCGTAAAGGAATCGGGCACAACAACTATACCTGCACCGGCAGCGTGACCTATGGCAACCGGCCTTTTCATTGCTGGATCGCGGAAAAAGGAGGCTCGCATGGTACCATCGGGCTCACTGAGGCGATCAAGGTATCCTGCGACTGTTACTTTTACCAATATGGCAATGCAGCAGGTATCGACGAGATTGATGATACTGCGAAAATGCTTGGGATGGGCGAAAAATCCGGGATCGAACTTTCCGATGATGCGCCGGGAGTGATTCCCGGTCCGGATTGGATGGCGGAACATCTTCCCCGCGAAAAGTGGTCGCAAGCCCAGACGGCAAATGCATCCATCGGGCAAGGCTATGACCTTGCGTCCCCCTTGCAAATGGCAATGGCTTACGCAACCGTGGCAAATGGAGGTATTTCATATTACCCACGCCTGATTCACTCGGTTCTCACACCAGATGGCAAAAATTTGCTCGATGACGAAGGCAAGGAAGTGCTCCCGCTTGCGCCAAAAATCCGCGGGGATTTGCGGAAGGATTTCACCAAGCAACAGATCGATATGGTGCGCCTGGGACTTTGGAAAGTGGTGAACGAACCGGGCGGCACGGGCAGCGTGGCAAAGCTCAAAGGCATCACCGTCGCAGCCAAGACAGGCACCGCCCAGAATTGGCGCGGCAAAAACAAGGACACCATTGCGTGGTTCTGCTGCTTCGCACCTTATGAAAAGCCGCGTTATTCCGTGGCGGTGATGGTGAATGGCGGCGAACACGGCGGAACGGTGGCCGGCCCGATAGCGGCACGAATTCTCGACGAGTGCGTTGCGATGGAGCAGGGGACTTACACACCGGAACTCAAACCGCTGGCTCCGGCCCACAAGGATAATCCCTTTGCTATGATCTCTGCGGTAAATTACAAAAACAATGCCCCGGCCTTGGGAACAGGCGACGACGAAGAAGCAGTGGATCCAAACGAGGAGGTCCACAGTCACTCTCAAGTCAAGAAGTCCGGTGCGGCGCCTGATATCCGGCCGGATGCCGACGCGGGGGGGAAGGTGCCTGTTGCCGCACGTCCGCAGCCAACGCCGGACAGGCGGAGTATCTTTCAAAAATTCTTTCATCCAGGCAGGCCGGCAGGGACGCCGGTTCAGCAGCAAGCTCAACCCCCGAACCGCTTGCACTGATGACATCGGGAAAACATCTGAAACTTTTAAAAACTATTAATTCATGATCGAAAAAGTTAAACGCATCCTCGGACTCGCCCCCAAGCAGTCCGGAAACAAACTCATCATCAACAGTGAGAAACTTGAGCAGCGCGTTGCGTTGCTCGAAAACAGCCAGCTCGAAGAATACAACGTGGAGCGGCAGACGGACCGGAATATCGTCGGAGGCATATTCAAAGGTCGCGTCAAGAATATCGAGCATGGCCTGAAGGCCATGTTTGTGGACATCGGCTTCGAGAAAAACGCATTCCTTCATTTCTGGGACGCGCTCCCGGCCGCCCTCGACAGCGGTGTGGAGCAGGTGGATCGCAAGGGCGGTGCTAAAAATAAAAAGCGCATCACCGCGGCGGACATTCCAAAGATTTATCCGGTCGGGTCAGAAGTGCTGGTGCAGGTCACCAAGGGCCCGATCAGCAACAAAGGGCCGCGTATCACGACAAACATCAGTCTTGCCGGACGTTACTTGGTACTCATGCCGTACAATGACCAGAGCGGTATCTCGCGTAAAATCGAGTCGCCCAAGGAACGCGAACGGTTGCGTAAAATTCTGAAAGGCCTGGATGTTCCGGAAGGTTTCGGAGTGATCGTGCGCACGGTTGGCGAAGGCCAGCGTGCCCGCTACTTTGTGCGCGATATCGGGTTGTTGCTGGAGCAATGGAGGCAGATCGAGGACGAGATGAAAGCGAAGCCAGCGCCCACATGTGTTTTCCGCGAGCCCGACCTGATCGACCGCACGGTGCGTGATTTTCTCACCGACGAAATCGATGCCGTAATTTGCGATGACCTTGCTGCCGTCGAGCGCATGAGGGATCTGGTGGGCCAGATCTCGCGGCGCGCGAGAAATCGCATCCAGCATTACAGCGAGCCGACGCCGATTTTCGAAAAATTCAATGTCCAAAAACAAATCGACGATGCCTTTCACCGGCAGGTCTGGCTCAAATGCGGTGGCTACATCGTGATCGATGAAACCGAAGCCTTGATCGCTATCGACGTGAATACAGGTCGCAACAAGGGCGGCAAGGATGTGGAGAAAACAATCCTGCAAACCAACCTCGAGGCTGCCGATGAGATGGCGCGCCAGATGCGTTTGCGCAACATTGGTGGATTGATCATCGGTGACTTTATCGACATGAAGTCGAGACGGGACCAGCAGGCTGTGTTTCAGCGCATGAAAGACCGCTTGAAACGCGACAAATCGAAGACCCACGTCCTCCCGATTTCACCGCTTGGTCTCATGGAAATGACACGCCAGCGCGCCGCCGAGTCAATCAGCGGCTCTGTTTTCGAGGCATGCCCGTACTGTCATGGCCGTGGAAAAGTAAAAAGCGCCATGACGATGAGCGTCGAACTCCAGCGCGCCCTCCATGCCGTCATGCGGAAGCACCAGGACACCATCCACGATGTGAAAATCATAGTTCATCCGAGGGTTCTGGACAGGCTTCGGAGCGAGGATGATGAGCTTCTCGTCGATATCGAACGCAAATACGCGGGCCGGCTTACATTCCGTGCGGAACCCGCATACCATTACGAACAATTTCTCATTACAGACGCGGGCACCGGCAATGAATTGAAGGCTTAAAATTGGCCCGCGGATAATTACATCCTGCGAGCTTTGTATTGTTACGAAATCGTAACAGAGATAGCCCTTGCGAATCGACCCTGCCCACTTAAAGTCCGTGCAGTAACAATGAGTAAAACTGATAACAAGATACTCGTGGCCGATGACGAGCTGGATGTTCTGAATCTTGTGAGCTTGAATCTCAAGAATGCGGGGTTCACCGTCATCAAGGCACAGGATGGCGCATCGGCCTTGAGCAAGGCTCGCGCCAGCATGCCTATGCTCGTGGTGCTCGACCTCATGCTTCCCGGTATGTCCGGCATCGAGGTTTGCAAAACATTGAAGAGCGATCCTGCCACCTCGCAAATCCCCATCATCATGCTCACGGCCAAGGCCGAGGAAGTGGATCGCATCGTGGGGCTGGAACTTGGCGCGGACGATTACATCACCAAGCCATTCAGCCCGAGGGAACTGGTCTTGAGGGTGAAATCGGTGGTGCGCCGTGTATCAGGCCAGAATGAAAAACCCGACTTGATCAAGATCGGTGACGTCGAGGTGGACCGCCTGAAATTTGATGTTCGAATCAAGGGGGAATCCCTGGAAATGACGCCCACGGAATATAAGCTTTTGTTGATCCTCATGGAACGCCGCGGGCGGGTCCAGAGCCGCGAGGTGTTGTTAAACGATGTATGGGGTTACGACCAGATCCTCGACACGCGCACGGTGGATACGCATGTGGCCCGGCTGCGTGAGAAAATCCGCAACGGCAAGGTGAATATTGATACGGTACGCGGATTCGGTTACCGCATCATGGCTGAATGAAATCCAGGGAAGACATGCTTGTGAGGCACAGGCAGCGGGATGAGTGACTGGCTGCCATTTTCTTTAATCTGTGTGACGGCGCTGGTCCTCGCGATCATCGTGGTGCGCGATTATTTGCTCCCCTGGCGCCGCCTCGACAGGATGGTGGACGATATCATCGAGGGAAAAAAACCGGGGACCGTCATCTTTCACGGCGCCCGCCGTTTCATGCGCATGGCGCTCAAGCTGGAGAAACTGGCGGATGAACAGTCGCGGCTCAAGCGGCAGATCAGCGAGGAGGAGTTTAACCTCCAGGCCATTCTTTCGAGCATGGTGGAGGGGGTCATGGTGGTGGATAACAACCACGTCATCCGGCTCGTGAACGCCTCGTTTATCAAGTTGTTTAACATCAGGAACAGCCCGATCCGGCAGACCGCCCTCAGCGTCGTGCGCGATGCTTCCGTGGAGGAGATTCTCCGCGCGACCACGCAGACGGGGGAAACCCAATGGAGGGAGGTTTCCTTATTGAGCGGCGGGGATGTATCCATGCCCCGTTATTTTGCGGTCAGCTCGGTGCCGATCATCAGGCCCGATGGAAAAATCAGCGGCATGGTCACCGTGTTTCACGACATATCGAGGTTGCGCCAGTTGGAGGATATCCGCCGGGAATTCGTCGCAAATGTCTCCCATGAGCTCCGCACCCCGCTCTCCATTTTTCACGGCTACCTGGAAAACCTGCTCGATGCCCCCGACATGCCCATCGACGACCGCATGCCGATCTACGAGATCATGCAAAGGCACTCGCGCCGGCTGAATGCGCTCCTTGAGGACCTGCTTACCATAGCGCGCCTCGAGTCCAGGTGCGTAAAGCTGGAAATCACCGGGTTGGACCTCGCGGCGTTTCTGGCGCAATTCTGCAAGGGCTGGCTGATGAAGGCGGAAAAGAAAAACATCGCATTGCATATTGAAGTGGATGCCACATTGCCTCGCCTCCCGGTGGATGAATTCCGCCTGGAGCAGGTCTTGAATAATGTGTTGGAAAATGCCTTGAAATACACCTCCGAGGGAGGCTGCATCCGGCTATCGGCCCGGGAAGGAAACCAGGATGACATCGAGATGCGCATTGAGGACAACGGCACCGGGATTCCCTTGAGCGATCTTCCCCATATTTTCGAGCGCTTCTATCGCGTGGAGAAGGCGCGCAGCCGCGAGAAAGGCGGCACCGGGCTTGGGCTCTCCATCGTCAAGCACATCATGGTTCTCCATGGCGGCACAGTCGAGGCGCAGGGCGCACTTGGAAAAGGGACGGTGATTATCCTCCGTTTTCCCATCAACCGCAAAACTCAAACGCTGGTTTGAGTCCTTGCTTCCGCGACGCGCTGGTTCGCAGCGCCATTGGTTAACATCGGCAATTCGTGATCCTCGTGATCCGCGCTCTCCGCTGTATGGCCTTCCGGCGGATGAATGTTGGTCAGCAGCGATATCTTGCCGTGGCAATCCTCCAGCAGCACGGAGCAGCTCTCCACCCAGTCGCCTGAGTTATAGTAACTCACATTTTCGATCTCACGGATCACCGGGGAGTGGATATGGCCGCATACGACACCCTGCACGGAGTAGTCCTTTGAGTAGCGGACAATCGCCTCCTCAAACTGGCCGATGAAACTCACCGCGTTTTTCACGCTCTTTTTGACATACGCGCTGAGCGACCAGTGGTCCCATCCCAAAACGCGGCGCACAAAATTGACAGGGCGGTTCAGCTTCAGCAATAGCTGGTAACCGATGTCACCCACATGCGCCAGCCACTTGATATTCTGCACCACGGTATCCAGTTCATGGCCGTGGATCACGAGCAGCCGCCGCTTGTCAGCCGTCTCATGGATCGCCTGTTTTTCCACGGTGATGTTCCCGTAGGCGCCGAAAAATCCGGATACAAACTCGTCGTGATTACCCGGGATGTAGATGATGCGGGTACCCTTCCTGCCTTTGCGAAGGATTTTTTGAATCACGTCGCTGTGCGACTGGGGCCAGTAAATCCCGCGGCGTAGCTGCCATATGTCGATCAGGTCACCCACGAGATAAAGGGTCTCGAAATCGTAGTCCCTCAGGAAATAGAGCAGCGCCTCGGCATTGCAGCCGCGCGTGCCCAGGTGCAGATCGGAGATCCATGCGGTACGGTATTGGTTCATAGATTCGGTGCCAGTGAAATCCCCGGGGTTTGCGATGTCAAAGCCGCAGAGGACGGAATCGAGGGATTTAACACCGCTGTAACACCGTTGTAACCAAATTGGCACAATCGCTGCGGCACTGGAAAAATACGGCCCGTAAAATGCGACGGGCGGGGCCGTTGAAGACCCCGCCCGCTAACCACATTGCATTACCCTTCCGCGCAGAAAGCCTCCCTTTCCCCCTCGGTCTTTCTGCTTACCCGCTGCAAAATCTGGATGGGTAATGTGCCATCCAAGTGACGGTTAAGTTACGATTTCGTAAAAATAAAATCTTCCTCCCCTCGGAATGCCGTAACACAATTGTAACAAACTCCACCTTGCCCCGGCATCGCATTCGATGGAGACTTGCTTTCGAAATTCTGATGCCAACGACATATTTTTACAACCATGCCACAGTCACTTGACGATCCGCAACTTTACCTTAATCGCGAACTAAGCTGGCTGGAATTCAACCAGCGTGTGTTGGACCAGGCGCTGGATGAAACCAATCCCTTGCTCGAGCGGGTGAAATTCCTCTGCATCGTGAGCTCCAATCTCGACGAGTTTTTTGAGATCCGCGTCGCCGGCTTGAAGCAGCAAAAACAGACCGGTTCGAGCCACAGCGAGTCGGATGGCTTGAACGCCACGCAACAGCTCGCGGCGATCTCGCAACGGGTGCGCCAGTTGGTGGAGGACCAGTACCGCTGCTGGCAGAAAAAATTGCTGCACGAGTTGGAAAAGCAAAACATACGCTTTCTCACGTATCCCGACGTCGGGGCCAAGACGCAAAAATATTTCTCCAGTTATTTTAAAAACGAAGTCTTCCCGGTGCTCACGCCGCTGGCGATCGATCCCGTCCATCCATTTCCCCAGCTTCTCAACAAAAGCCTCAACGTGGTGGTGGAACTCGAGGGGAAGGATCTCGCTACGAATCTTGCCATCGTGCAGGTGCCGCGCATTCTCCCGCGCGTGGTCTCTCCGCCCCGCCAGTCAGGTGCGCAGCAGGAGTTCGTCTTCATCGGCAATATCATCCAGCACCACGTCGGCTCCCTGTTTCACGGCATGAAGGTGAAAGGCGCGCACCAGTTCCGCATCACCCGTAATAGTGAACTCTACATCGACGAGGAAGAGGCGGAAAACGTGTTGCAGACCATCGAGCTGGAATTGCGCCATCGCAACCGCGGTGCGGCCGTGCGGCTCGAGGTCCAGCGCGATTGCCCGGAGTCAATCTCGCAGCGGCTCTTGAAAATTTTCAAGCTTGAGGAGGAGGATTGCTTTCATGTGGATGGCCCGATCAATTTCATCCGCCTCTTTTCGGTGTTGGAGGAACTTGACCGCCCCGAATTGAAATACGAGCGGTTTTCTGCGCCTATCACCGCAGGACAGGATGGCAATATCTTCAAGGAAATCCGCAACGGCGACATACTGCTGCACCATCCTTTCGATAGCTTCCAGCCGGTCGTCGATTTTATCGGCACTGCTGCGGAGGATCCCTCCGTCCTCGCCATCAAGCAGACTCTCTATCGCACCAGTGGCGATACCCCGATCGTGCCCAGCCTGATCGAGGCTGCGGAAAACGGCAAACAGGTGACCGTAGTCATCGAACTGAAAGCCCGCTTTGATGAAGCTGCCAATATCAAATGGGCGCGCATGCTCCAGGAGGCAGGCGCCCATGTGGTTTACGGCCTCGTCGGCATGAAGACCCACTGCAAGCTCGCCCTCGTGGTGCGCAGGGAGAAGGATGGCATCAAGCGATACGCACACCTCGGCACCGGCAATTATCATCCCGCGACCGCGCGTTTTTATACTGACATGGGGCTGCTTACTGCAAATCCCGACCTTACCGATGATTGCGCCGTGCTTTTCAATCTTCTCACGGGCGTCTCACAATTTCCCGGCATGAAAAAACTGCTCGTCTCCCCGTTCACCCTGCACGCGCGTTTGCTGGAGTTGATCGACGCCGAGATTGCAAACGCCGTTGCTGGCAAGCCCTCGGGCATTTATGCAAAGCTGAATGCACTGGTGGATCCCGAGATCATCGCGGCCCTCTACCGTGCCTCCCAGGCCGGGGTGAAAATCCGGCTCCTTATCCGCGGCATCTGCGTATTGCGCCCGCAAGTCCCCGGCATCAGTGACAACATTCACGTCAGGAGCATCGTGGGGAGATTCCTGGAACACAGCCGTATCTACAACTTTACCAACGGCGGGGAGCCGCTCGTTTACCTGGCAAGCGCCGATTGGATGCCGAGAAATTTTTATCGCAGGGTGGAGACCTGTTTTCCCGTCGAGGAGCCCGCGCTTAAGAAACAGATCGAGGATGTCCTCGAATTCTACTGGACCGATACGGATAAAGCGCGCGAACTCGTTGCCGACGGCCTCTACAAGCGTCTTGCAGGCGATAAACCCCTCGTTAATACACAGAAGACGCTTCTCGCAAAGGCTTTGCATGCCAGAAAGAAACAAATCGAGGCTGTGCAATAATTTTACACAACGAAACAGGGCTGCCGGTGTCTAAACCTTAATAGCAGACAAAAAGCATGAAACGACTTACAACGGGAAATATGGTGGGGAGCAGGGATATCAAGCGGCCTGCGCAGCCAAAAAAATCGGGTATTAACCAGGCTTTGAAAGCCGCATACGGCCTCTACTTTCGCGATAAATACACGCGGCTGGCCGTTCGAAGGTGTCTTGGTTGATTGCCTTTATTGATCTTCTTTTTATCTCAGGTTGTTTTCCACCAGAATTGATTCACATTACGACCATGAAATCCGAAAATAATGCGGCAGATGCCTCCCCGATGAAGTCCGCCGGCGAGGAATTGGATTTTCTCCGGAAGACTTTCCGGGAAATCATCGCCAGCTACTCTGCACGGGTCGAGGGTGAGATTGCGCAGATTCGCGGGGCGGTAACAGCCGAGGAGAAGAAAAAGAAACTCTCATCCGCCCGCCTTCGCGATGCCAGGGACATCATCACACTCGTCCGCACCATGGATGTGAAGTCCGAAAAAGGCCGGCGCCGTGATCTCAAAAAAATCGATCTTCTCATCGAGGAGTTGAATCGTTTTGTCGAAAGCTGGTAGGCAAAGCGAGGGTAGTCAGTTTCGCGGATGATGGCGGACTCATCCCGCCACGATCTCAAAATAGCACGGCGTCAGCGGTGGTATTTCGGGAATTTCCAGGCTCCGATTCGCGGCAAACTCACCCGATTTTTCGCACAGCGTCATCCTGCCCTCGATCCGCTCGATAAATTGCAGCCGGTCCTCTCCGGACTTGCCCGGCCCACCGGAAATGCCGATTGCCTCCAGTGCTTCCACGGGAAACAGAATCCGCACATTTTTAAAAGTGATCTCCTTGTGGAGATTCACCACCACGAGGAACCGCTGGCCTCCCGCCGGGACATGGCGCAGAAATGCATACAACCAATGCCCGGAGGCTGGTTCCCCCTCCACATGGGCAAATAGAGGGTTGCCATTGTTGGCGGGATTCAATGCGAAAAAATCCCCGTCACGAAAAGCCGGTTCTCCTGCCAGCGTGAGCAATTTTTTGTAGAAAT
>JBAVPB010000477.1:0-3680 GCA_049692655.1 Chthoniobacteraceae bacterium
CGCCCAGATCGCCGTCCCCCTCATGGAGGAAACCGGCGACCTCAAGCAGCGCTGGACCCACACCCGCCAGGTCCTCAAGGAACTAGCCCGCCTCCGCCACTCCGACTACCTCGCCACCAAAGTAAAACTCACCGCCCAAAAGAAAACCGACCGCGCATCCGACCTCGACCTCAGCAGCCTCTTCAACCTGTAAATCCGGGCAAATCCAAGGTAATCCAACTTCAAAAACAAACAGAACACCCGCAGCGAGCACACTTCCTAAATGCTAAAACAATCTTCCCCTTTGCGTCCTTCGCGCCCTTCGCGGTTAAAAATCTTCATTCAACATTGGAAGTTGGAAGTTCGCTTCCCTCCTTCGCGCTCTTAGCGTCCTTAGCGGTTAATTTCCTAAATGCTAAATATCCGAAATCCTGTTTCCCAAATCCAAATTTCGATTTACTCTCTACCCCTCAATGGCAATCCGGCTTTTAAATACCTACTCCCGCGAAGTGGAGGAGTTCACCCCTATCAATCCCCCGCTCGTGAAGATGTACACCTGCGGTCCCACAGTGTATAACCACGCCCACATCGGCAATTTCCGCGCCTATATTTTCGAGGATCTCCTCCAGCGGCACCTCGAATTCCGCGGATTCAAGGTGGATCGCGTGATGAACCTCACCGATGTGGACGACAAGACGATCCGTGGCTGCCAGGCCGCCGGTCTTCCCCTCGCCCAATTCACGCAGAAATTTAAGGACGCATTTTACGAGGACCTCAAAACCGTCCGCATCAAGCCCGCCAGCCACTACCCGGAAGCTACCGATCCCCAGTACATCGCAAAGATGATCGACATGATCGACGAGCTGATGAAACAAGGCGTCGCCTACCAGGCCGAGGACAAATCCCTTTATTTCCGCCTCAGCAAATTCCCAAACTACGGCAAACTAGCCCACCTCAATCTCGACGAACTCCGTCCCACCGGACGCATCCATAACGATGAATACGAGAAAGAGAACGTCGGCGACTTCGCCCTCTGGAAGGCATGGGACACGGCCGACGGCGACGTCGGCTGGGAAAGCCCATGGGGGCGCGGCCGTCCCGGCTGGCACATCGAGTGCAGTGCCATGGCCACAGCCCTCCTCGGCGCGCAGATGGATATCCATTGCGGCGGCGTGGACAACATTTTCCCGCACCACGAGGCGGAGATCGCCCAGTCGGAATGCTGCACAGGCAAGCAGTTCGTCAAATACTGGCTCCACTGCGCCCACCTCATGGTGGACGGCAAGAAAATGTCCAAATCGGAACAGAATTTCTACACCCTGCGTGACCTGGTCGCCAAAGGCTGGACCGGACGCGAAATCCGCTACGCCCTCATCAACGTCCACTACCGCCTCCCTCTCAATTTCACCTTCGAGGGCCTGGCCGCCGCCCGCAGCGCCCTCATGCGCATCGACGAATGGCACGACCGCCTGAAAACTTTCTCCGGCGCAGTGCAGACCTCCTCCACTTACATGCTCCCCGCCCAGGCAAAATTCGAGGAGGCACTCGACGAGGATCTCAACATCTCCGGCGCGCTCGGCCATCTGTTCGACGTCATCCGCGAATCCAACCGCGCGATCGACGAAAACACGATCCAGCCGGAAGACGCACTGACACTGCTCCAATGGTGGAACCGCATCAACACCGTCCTCGCCCTCGAGCCGGACGCCGAGACAATCCCCGCCGAAATCCAGGCGCTCCTCGAGGAGCGCAAACAAGCCCGCGAATCCAAGGATTGGGCAAAGAGCGACGAACTCCGCAAACTCATCGAGGAAAAAGGCTGGATCGTAAAAGACATGAAGGACGGCCAGAAGCTCACGAAAAAATCCTGACCCGCTTTTCAACTCGCCATTCCATCCCCTAGTAACAAGAATCTCCAAAAGATGTTTGCACCGGATAAATACCTGGACCTCAACCACACCGAGCACCGCATGCTGTTTGAAAATGCGGTGAACGCATGGGATGCGCTCAAGCAGATTTCCAGCTACCTGAAATTCCGCCTGCAACCCGCCATTCACGGCCGGCTGGTCGGCAAGCCATTCATCAGCAACGCCGTCTTCATCGGCCAGGGTACCGTCATCGAGCAGGGCGCGATGATCAAGGGCCCGGCATGGATCGGAGAAAATTGCGAAATCCGCAACGGCTGCTACATCCGGGAAAACGTGATCGTCGGCAATGGCGCCGTGCTGGGAAACTCCTGCGAATTCAAGAACTGCATCGTGTTCGACGAGGCCCAGGTCCCCCATTTCAATTACGTGGGCGACTCGATCATCGGCTACAAGGGCCACCTCGGCGCCGGCGTCATCCTTTCCAATGTAAAACTCGACCGCAGTGAAATCACGATCTCCAGTAAGGGCGGCCTGATCCCGACTGGCTTGAAAAAATTCGGCGCGATCATCGGCGACCATGCGGAAATCGGCTGCAACGCCGTCCTCAGCCCCGGCTCGGTCATCGGCAGAAACACCATCATTTATCCCGGTGCGCAATGGCGCGGCGTCGCCCCGGAAAACAGCATAGTCCGGTTCCGCCAGGCGCTCGACGTCATCCCCCGCCACGACCTTTGACGATCATCCCGCAAATTGCTTGTAATTTTATTCACCGTCTGAAAATTTAACCCTTCCCATGACCACCTCTCCCGATTCTGAAATAATTCCTCTCCCCGGCTTTGATCCCCTCGTCTTCTGGATGCAGCACAAGGGCAAGATCCTCATTTACGCCGCCATTCTGGTCATCGCACTGGTATCAGTGGTGGCCTATCAAATCATCAGCCACAACAGGCTCGTGGATTCCCAGCAACTCTTCGCCCAGGCCACCTCGGAGGATGACTACCGCCAGATCGTCCAGAAGTATCCCCACACCATCGCGGCTGGAAACGCCTCCTTGATGCTCGCGGAGAAATTGCGCGACGAAAAGAAATACGACGAGGCAATCTCCACCCTCCAGGCATTGATCGACCAATCCCCTGAATATCCCTTCCTCGATGCCGCATGGCTCAGCCAGGCGGCGACCCTCGAGGTGGCCGGCCGTACCGACGAAGCCTTGAGCAAGTATCAGCAAACCGCCTCGAAATTCGCGACCAGCTACAGCGCTCCCCAGGCACTCCTCGCCGAAGCCGCGATCCTGAAGGGCAAAGGCAAGCCCGACGAGGCAAAGCACATTTTCGAAAACGTAAAATCGCAGTTCCCAAACAGCTTCTTTGCCGCCGACGCCATGCAGCAGTTGGAGCAGCTGAAAAAGTAGGGATATATACACCAGCTTTTATCCGCGATAGTCGGACACAAAAGGGTAAAGTCCCGATTCACGCAACGCGTCCCTGGAGGGACATGCTCTGTCATGTCCCAGTCCGCGATAGCTTCTTCGGACTTCTCTTCATTCCCCATCCCATCAGCACCGGAGGCGCGACGGAATTAAAGCCCGGAGGGCAGCACGTCGGAACTCCGGGTAATCACAGTAAAAAACGAACAACTCCCTGGAAGGGGTGACGGAATAAACCGTTGTTACGCAGTTGTAAAACTGCGCCACATCTTCACTGGAAGCAGCCCCACCCCGATCAACAACGCCTGGTTAAGATCAAAAGCCAGCAGCCAGAAATAAGCGTGGTCCATGAACCCGTAGGAATGCAACCCCGCGCCGAGCATGTTGACCCCGAACCACGAGAAGCT
>JBAVPB010000478.1:0-4811 GCA_049692655.1 Chthoniobacteraceae bacterium
AATGATAAAGCAGGAACGTTGCCAACCTTCCGACTTGTTATTAATGACAATCCCGCTGTGCTTTCCCCAAAAGGTGGCATATTACCCATTACCACAGAATCGGAGCCCCAATCTTCCCCTAAACAAAACCCGCCATCCAGCACCTTTCATCCTTTAGCCTTCATACTTTATACTTTCCCCCATGCCCCTCCCTGAATCCGCCCTCAATCTCGCCGGCTTCGCTCTCGCACAAGCCGTGAAAAATATTTCGCTCCTCTCCGAGGACGACGTACTCTGCCCCTTCGCCATCGTCGAGCAGGCCGGAAACCGCACCGTCACCAAATTTGAAGACCCCCGGCCCGACACCGCGGTCGCCAGCGGCAAGGAAGCCATGACCTCGGCCACAAAAACCGCCGACGCCTGGGCCCTCGGCCACGAGGACTTCACCCAGCAAGGCAAGGAAGCCATGGACGCTATCGCCATCGACTTCTGGACCAAAGGCATGAAATCCCCCGCCACGCTCATTCAGCGCTTCGAGCTTCCCGCCGGCCAGCGCAAAATCCACCTCATCGGCGACCCCGGCATCATCATCGACAGCGTCGTCCAGGACCCCGGCGAAGTCGGCCACCTCGTCCGCTACATCATGCAAGGCGTGCTGCAGCACCGGCAGGGGGGATAGGGGTGGAATGACAGATTGTTGGTTGGGCTACTCGATCAGTCTGAGAAATTTTTGAACCAATTCATAGGCCCGCCGCGCCTGCCTCTCCCGCTCATCGTCAGCAGGTGAATTGTAGAACTCCACCACCTGTTGCGGGCCAAATGCATCTGTGGCTGCAAATTTTTCCCGCAGAATTTCCACCGCCCTGATCACATCTTTTTCGTCGGCCCGTTTTTTCCAATCCGCCGCGAGTTGTTCGATGCCACCGGGAAAATATTCCAGGCAGTAACACAAATCATACGAATCCTTGGGTTTTTCGCGCCCGCCAATGGCGTATGCTTTCATCACCAAAAAGTCAGCCATGGATGCGATGCGCAGCCGCACCCTATTCTGTGTGCCACGCACATTCCTACCGGAGAGAGTTTGTTCCACTGGCGCACGGAAAGCCACTCCGCAACCATCCGCTTGCAGCACGCGGAAGTCCGCAAGCAGTTCCGGCTTGTTCTTCCTCAATTTCACTTTCTTTGGCGCGAGGAACTCAACTTCTACCTGCACCGGCTCTTCGCCATCTTTAAGATCAACCTCCACCACGAGTTGAAAATCTTTCGCGCCTGTCTTGTAGCGCTTGGTATCCAGCAGCAGTTTTAGCAGTTCCGCATAGCGCCCCTCATTTAGCTTTATGGCATCGAGCTCAAGATCCACGTCGATGCTTCCCATGTGCGACTCTTTTGCATCCGGTATCAACAGATCGGGAATCCATCCGCCGATCACAACCAGACAATCCACGAAGGACTCCAGCACTTGTCCCACATCGACGAGCACGCGGTGCGCGGCTTCGACTTGCCGGTCACTGTACTCGTCACGTTGGCGGGGTTCCGGATTCATACCTTCATGCCTCTGAATTTCCATTCCGGCTTCAGGCGCTGCTCCAGCAACGCTTCAGCTGCTTCTTTTCCTCGGCCACCACTGTGCCATAAATCCACATACGTCTGCACTGCGTTTGTGCAGGGCATCCGGGGATCTCCCATTACGCCTCCATCGCTTATGTAAAAAATCCCTTCGTCGTCCGGAATGAGTATGACCATGTTTTCGCCAGACTCGACCGGCTTTGCTTCGACCAGCTGCGCAAGTCTTGGAACATCTTTCTCGCGGATGTACATCCATGTCTTTGGTTGGCGGACATGAGGAGCTTGAATCTCTGCTGCCGAGAATGTCGCGTAAACGGCGTGGCCGCCTGCTTGCGAACCCAGTCTTGCCAGTGCGTCCCGCAGATCCCTCCCCTGCAACAACGTGAAATACCCCCGCCGTTCATGCCGGTCAAAGCGATAGGCGTCCCGCCACGCAAATAACAACTTCATCGGATCTATCAATCGAAAACCGCCGTTCAGAGCATCCTCGATAAACGCTTCATCCCGCAAATGACGAACGACTTTATTGATCAGCCCCAGACTCGGCTCTGGAATCGGCAAGGCAAGTTCACCGAAATGCCGTTCCACTTCGCGTTGCGTCCAGCGCGTCATTGCATGAGCCGGCTGTAGCAACGCGCGAATCACCCGCCCGGCTTCCGGGCTGCTCAAATTTGCAACAGGTCTGGCACGATGATGCACTGGAGGATTACCCTTATGCTCCAGATGCAGGAGCCCCGGCACGCTGATTCTGCAATTTCCCGCCAGATCAAACCAACTCCAGTGGTGACGCTCACAAATCTCAGCCATACGGGGTGATATGTAAGGCGCCGCGAAAACTGGCACACGAACCAGCTTCGTCGTTCCCTTTTCCTTTTCAAACTCCCTCTCAATTGCCACATATGGAAACTGCGAAGGCCGTGGTTCATTTTTGCATTCCACTAGAAATTCGATTTCCGGTCCCCCGCGTATTTGAAATCGCGCTACTATGTCAATTTGAAGGCGTGCCTTTCTGGTGTTATATTCCAGTTCCACCTTGGGCAGCCATGGGATATCTCCAAGCAATTTTCGGAGTTGCTCCGCAAGCATCTCCACCAGTGCCGTTTCTGAAAGAGGCGAGGCGTTCATAAAAACCAAGCGTTCACGTTTCCGTGAACATGGTATATTTCATGAACAACAGCAAGCCAATTCATTTTCCAAACGTAACCCTGTGAATGCCAGGTGCTGCAGGCATCCAAATTGACATCTCGCCATTCGTGAGACATAATGTATCACATGAAAACCGCGACGGTCCGTGAGATTCGCAATGAGTTTGCGAAGGTTTTGCGGTGGGTAGAAGACGGGGAGCAGGTGGAAATCACCAAGCGTAAACGCATGGTCGCTGGTTCCGGTCAGGGCAAAGGCCAGGAAAATCGAATGGCCGGATTTGAAGGCCCGGCGGGCCAGGACATTTCCAAATGGCGTCAAAGGGAAACCGATCTCTGAAATCCTCGATGAGGCGAGGGGCGAATATTGAGCACCTACTTCGATACCGGCGTTTTGCTCAAATCGTATGTGACGGAGAAAAATTCCGCCAATGCGGACGCTTTGATTTTGCAAGCGATGCTTCCCATTCCCTTCACGCATTTTCACGATATCGAAATGCGGACAGCCCTGCGCTTGAAACATGGGCGCGGGGAAATCACCGCTGCTGAATTGAAAGGCGCGCTGCGTGATTTGCAGGTGGATATTAGCGAGGGACGTCTGGCAAAGCCCGCTTGCGATCTGCCAGACGTTTTCCGCGCGGCGGAGGAACTTTCCTCAAAGTACGCCGCTGTCACCCTGGCCCGCAGCATGGACATTCTCCACGTCGCAGCAGCGGTGGTGATCGGCGCGAAGACTTCTGTCACTTTCGACACGCGCCAGGCCGCGCTCGCAACCAAGGCGGGATTAAAAGCAAAGACACAGGCGTAGTCATATTTTGTGTCTTGGAGTTGAAGCATATCCTGGAGGGCCGTTTTCAACGCGGCAGGTCGCTGCGGCGCAGTTCATTTTTCCACGATCGCACGGCCCCATGTTTTCCGGCAAGCTTGGCGGTCGCCGGCGTTACGCGCGGCCTTCGTTTTCTGGCGAAACCCTCGCTACGGTATTGGACGACAGCCCCCCGATCCCCACCGGAGGACTATCAGGCGCCATTGCACAACGTCAAATCCCCATCCGGCGTTTGCGCAATCTCTGGAAGCCGATGAGCATTCCAAATCCTCCAAGAATCATCCCCCAAGTGCCGGGCTCGGGAATTGCCGTCAGCACGATGTCGTTTCCGCCGATCGTCGCATTGGCGCCATCCGCGAATTCCCCCGTGTAACTCAGCGCGAATTCCTGTTTCACCCCGTTCACGGTCACATAGACATCGCCGATCGTGTTATCCACCCCGTCCGCCGCAAACCGGTCGTTCGTTCCCGCGTAGTAGATCAGGCCCGTGGTGGTCGTTCCGTCAACATCCAGCGCCAGAGTCTCGAACCGGCCCGCTGTCAGCCCGGTCCCCAGGTTGAACACAAAGTAATTGTCCAGTGTGTTATTCGTGTTTTTCGCGTTGTAATCGCTCGATGCATTCGACACCAACGTGTTGTAATCCGTGCTCGAGAGCGTCAACTGCAACGTCACCCCGGAATTGCTCGACCCGATGCTTCCGCTTGTCTGGATCTGGCCCGCCGTCTGGCTTTGCAGTGATACTCCCGTGCCGATCCCCAGGTTCACCGTGTTCGATCCCCCCGTCACGATCATCTGCGAGTAGAACAAGCTGGAGTTCAGCGCCTGCGGTCCCGCCCCGCCTGTGCCGGATACATTGAAGTTCGCCATCGAACCCCCATCGTAGCTCAGGTCCGTGGTCATCACTCCCGTCTTATTCCCCACTCCGGGGCTGGTCACGCCGCCTGCGCTCACTGTCAATGCGCTCGTGATTGTTCCCGTGCCGGACAATGTGCTGCCGCTCCCGGTCGTCACCGCTCCGCCGCCCAATGTCCCGTTCACCGCAAGGCTGCTGCCGTTGCTTAGGCTCGTTCCGGCCGTCGCATTCACCGTCCCGCTGCTGATCGTGTTGCCGCTTCCGTTCACCGCAAGGCTCGCCACCGTCAATGTTGCGGCACTGCTGATGTCATCCGTGCCGTTCAATGTCGTTGCCCCCACCGAGCCCGTGCCCGAGAGGCTTGCTCCCGCCACCAGCGTGTCGCTGCCGCTCAATGTTCCGTTCACCATGAATGCGGAGGCTGCATTCTGTGTCGCGTTGCCGC
>JBAVPB010000479.1:0-7660 GCA_049692655.1 Chthoniobacteraceae bacterium
AGCAGGCGCTGGACATGGCGCGCGACACGGGACAACCGGCGGCGACGGTGCCGATCCGGCTCGTGCAGGAGACCGGCAACCAGATGGGGTTCCTGGTCGTGATCCCGATCTATCGCGGCCTGCATGAGACGCTGGAGCAGCGGCGCGCGAACATCGCGGGATTTTCGTCGGTGGTGTTCCGGATTGGCGACCTGGTGGAATCGGCGTGGAAAAACTTGATGCCCAACGATGTGAGCGTGCTGATCGTGGACCAGTCGAACGGCGACGCGCTGATTTACCGGCATGGAGAGCAGGGCCGGTGGGGCAATTATCCCGGGGCGAGCCAGACCCTGGCCATCGCGGGGGTGACGTGGAATGTGATGTTTCGGCCCACGGCGCAATTCCTCGCGGCGCGGTCGCTGCGGCAATCATGGGCGGCATTGATCGCAGGGTTGATGATCACGGCGCTGCTGGCCGCGTATATTCACCGCGGGCTGCGGCGCACGGCGGAGATCGAGCAGCGGGTCGCAGAACGGACGGCGGAACTTTCCAGCGAAGTGACGGAACGGTTGCGCGTGGAAGAGGCGCTGCGCAAGGCGGAGAAAAAATACCGGAGCATTTTTGAAAACTCCATCGAGGGGATTTTCCAGACCACGCCGGATGGGAGCTACATCAGTGCGAACCCGGCGCTGGCGCGCATCTATGGATACTCGTCGCCGGCGCAATTGATCAGCGGTCTCGACGACATCGGCGGGAAACTCTACGTCGATACGCAGCGGCGCGAGGAGTTCATGCGGACCGTGCAGGAACAGGGGGCGGTGTCGGATTTTGAATCGCAGGTGCGGCGCAAGGACGGGACCGTGATCTGGATCGCGGAAAAAGCGCGCGCGGTGCAGGATGAGGGGGGCACGGTGCTCTACTACGAGGGGGCGGTCGAGGACATCACGGAGCGGAAGCTCGCCGCCGAGACGCAGCAAAAGGCGCATCATGAGCTGGAGTTGCGCGTCGCCGAGCGGACTTTCGAACTGGCGAAATCGAACGAGGCGCTACAGGCGGAAATCGTCGAACGGAAACGTGCCGAGGATACGGCGGAGGCGGCGAGCCGGGCGAAATCGACCTTCCTCGCGCACATGAGCCACGAGATCCGCACGCCGTTGAATGCGATCCTTGGTTACGCGCAGATTTTGCAGCGGAACCCGAGTCTTTCGCCCGACCAGCGGCGGGCTGTCGAGACGATCGCCAGCAGCGGGAACCATCTTTTCGGATTGATCGACGACGTGCTGGATATTTCCAAGATCGAGGCGGGGCGGATGGAATTGCAACCGGTGGGTTTTGACCTGAACAGCCTGATCCGGCGGCTAGAGGCGATGTTCCAGCACCGGTGCCAGCAGAAGAATGTGCGGCTGGCCGTGGAGAATGCCGCGCCGCAGCCGTGCCGGGTGCAGGGGGACGAAGGAAAGCTGCGGCAGGTGCTGATCAACCTGCTCGGAAACGCCGTGAAATACACGGAGCAGGGCGAGGTGCGGCTGAAGATCGCCATGCAGGAGGGCGGGCGCTGTTTATTCGAGGTGATCGACACAGGTATCGGCATCCCCGAGGAGGAGCAGGCGGATGTGTTACAACCATTTCACCAGGGGGCGGGCGGGACGCGCGAAGGGGGAACGGGGCTCGGGCTCACGATCTCGAAGCGCCATGTGGAATTGATGGGCGGGGAGCTGCTTTTCACCTCGCAGGCGGGCAAGGGGTCGCGCTTTTATTTCACAGTGCCGCTGCCGGAGGCGGAGGGGGGCTTTTCCTCGCCGCATGCGTGGGAGCGGAGCAATCTCCGGCTCGCGCCGGGGAGCAACGTCTCCGCGCTGGTGGTGGACGACATCGAGGAAAATCGCGACGTGCTGGCGGGGATGCTGAAGGTGCTGGGATGCACCGTCACGGTCGCGGAAAACGGGACACGCGCGATCGAGCTGGCGCGGAGCGCGCGGCCGGACATCATCTTCATGGATATCTGGATGCCCGGCATGAACGGCATCGAAGTCACGCAACGCATCCTTTCCGAGCACGGGGATGCGATCAAAATCGTCGCGCATTCGGCATCGGCGTTTGACCATGAGCAGCAGCGGTATCTTGACGCGGGGTTCGACGATTTTTTTGCGAAGCCGTTCCGTTGCGAGCGGCTCGTCGATTGCCTGAAGAATCTGCTTCATGTGGAATTTGAGCCGGACGAGACGGGCGCGCCCGCGGACCTGCCGCCGATTCCGGAGGATTTTGCGCTGCCGGAGGAACTGGCGTCGCGGCTGAAGGTCGCGGCGGAGCTTTACAGCATCACCGAGATGAAGAGTTGTCTTGGTGAGATTGCGCTGCTCGGAACCGGCGGGCAGCGGTTTGCGGAGCATCTGCTGCGGATGGCGGAGAATTACGACATGGATTCGATTCTGCGCTATCTCGATGGAGCGCAGCGGGAGCAGGAGCAGAAAAATCAATTTGTCCACAGATGACACAGATTTCCACAGATTATAAGAAGCCGACAATGTGTTATAACGAGGGCTGCACTCAGTACTTGGTGTTGCGTGTGGTCGCGTCGGAATCCGCTGGGGACAGCGGACGCTACACCGTCTTGCGTGTTCGACGACGTTTTACAAAATCATGATTACCATACCCACCCCGCGAGAGAAAATTTTGATCGTGGATGACAATCCCATGAACCTGAAGGTGCTGAGCGATGCGCTGGAGCCGGAGGGGTACCGCATCCTCGCGGCGCCGAGCGGGGAGGTTGCTTTGAAAATCGCGGCGAAGGGGGAGCCGGAATTGATCCTGCTGGATGTGATGATGTCGGGCCTGGACGGGCTGGCGACGTGCCGGCGGTTGAAGGAGGATGCGGCGACGCGGGACATCCCGGTGATCTTCATCAGCGCGCGCGGTGAGATGGAAATCCTGTGCGAGGGATTCAACGCGGGGGGCGTCGATTTCATCACCAAGCCATTCCATGCCGAGGAGGTGCTGGTGCGGGTGGAGAACCATTTAAAGCATGTGCGCGTCACGCGTGAGCTGATGCAGAAAAACCGGGAACTCACCTCCACGAATGAGCGGCTGGAGAAGGAAATGCAACTTCGCGAGAAGGCGGAGGAGGCGTTGCAGGCTGCTGACGAGAAGCTCACGATCATCTCCGACAGCGAGACACGGCGCTGGGACATTGCGGGATTCATCGGGCAGAGCAAGACGGTGCGGAACATCCTGCGTGACATCCAGCGGTTGCACAATTTCGGCGCGACGAGTGTGCTGATGACCGGCGAGAGCGGCACCGGCAAGGAATTGATCGCGCGGGCGATCCACTACGGCGGGCCGAGGGCGAAGGCACCGTTCGTGCCGGTGAATTGTGTCGCAATCCCGGGGGAGCTGGCGGAGTCGGTTTTCTTCGGGCATACGAAGGGGGCGTTCACCGGGGCGACCGCGGATCGCAAGGGTTACTTCGAACTCGCGCACGGGGGGACGCTGTTCCTCGACGAGATCGGCGACATGCCGCTGATCCTCCAGGCGAAATTATTGCGCGTGCTGGAGGATGGGGTCGTGACGGCGGTGGGGTCGTCGGTGGAGAAGACGCTGGATGTGCGGATTCTCGCGGCGACGAATGTGGATCTTCATGCGAAAATTGCGGCTGGGTTGTTCCGGCAGGACCTTTATTTCCGGCTGGCGCGGTTCACGGTGCTTACGCCGCCGTTGCGGGAGCGGACGGAGGATGTGGCGCTGCTAGCGACGCATTTCCTGCATCTTTTTTCCACGGAAATGGGGATGAAGCCGCCGGAGTTGAGCGCAGCGGCACTGATGGCGCTGGAGAGTTATCATTTCCCCGGCAACGTGCGGGAGTTGAAGAATATCATGGAACGCTCGCTGATCGAGAGCGGCGGGAGGGAGATCCAGCCGGGGCATTTGCATTTGATCCCGCGCGGGGGCCATGGGCAGGCGATTGTAAAACAGGATAAAACGGCGGCAGCGCGCGATCTGCCGCTCAATCTCGAGGAGGCGGAGAACCTGCTCATTCAGCGCGCGCTGGCGCAGACGAATGGGAATATTGCGGAGGCGGCGCGGTTGCTCGGAATCCATCGCACGCGGATTTACAGGAAGATGGCGCAGGCGGTGGGGTGAGTGGGGAAAGGCTGAAGTATGAAGGCTAAAGGATGAAGTGAAGACAAGATGAATTGTTTGCTTATCTTGTGCAGTTTCCCTGAAGGCTTTTATTATCGCATGTTTAAGCTTAGTTGCCATAAAAAGGCGCTTCATGAAGGCACTCGAGCGACTTCGCAAATGGCTTACTCCATACCGCGTACCGCAGCATTCCAATATTGAGTTTGAAGATCCGATCTTTGGGCATTGCCGTTATTTTCCGAGTAGTCACCAATGGACAACCAAGCGCCAGATGGTTGGCCAGGGCGACTTTCTGCTGAGTGGTCGCAGCGAGCGGCCTACTCCCCAGCAGATTTCTCTTTGGAAGGAAACTCAAACGCGTTTACCGGAACTCGTTAAGGTTGCCATAGAAAGCCTTCCCAAACCTATGACTGACGAACCGTGCGATCTAGAGCATATAAAAAGTAGTCTAACATTGAGAGAAGTTTGGCTCCAGCCCGACTGTGAAGTTGTTATGATCTTCGATACAGCCGCCCAAATTATGTGCGGAAACTACGAGATTGCGCCCGTGGTCGTATATAAAGACTGGAAGATTATATCATCTGCTTGGGAGCCGTGATCATTATTCCGCCTCCCCCGGTCCGGGGCAGGGATAATTTTGTGATGGGGTGTCCCCGGGGTCTCGCAGAGCTTCACCCCGGGCTATAATTCCGTCGCGCCTGCGGCGCTTTCCCGGCTAAATACGGATGTTCAGATGGTAGCGGGTGCTTTTGAGCGTTCCTGTGCGGGTGAGGGCTTTCTTGTCCACCAGGTCTTGCAGATCGCGGGTGGTGGTGGCTCGCGAAGTCCCGGTGATGCGGATATAATTCTCGGCGCTCAAGCCGCCTTTGAATCCGTCCGGTTCCTCCCGGAACATGCGGCTGACGACTTTCTCCTGCCTCTCGTTCAGTCGCCCCCTGAGCCTGTCGAAAAACTTTGTTTTTGCGACAAGCAGGTCGATTACTTTTTGCGTGTAGCTTTGGGCATCGAGGATTGTTTTGGCGAAATAGACGAGCCAGTCTGTGATTTCATTCCGCTTGTTACTGCGCTCAAGAAGGTCGTAGTAGGTCTTTCTCCTGCTGCTGATTGTCTGGGAAAGCGCGACCAATGTCGGCTCCGCGAGAGCCTGTGAGAGTGCTTTTTCGCTGATTGCCCGGGCTATGCGCCCGTTGCCATCCTCAAACGGATGGATGCAGACAAAATGTTGGTGGGCGATACCGGCGCGGGTGAGCGCGGGGAGAGGCATTTTGCCACCGGGCGCGGTGTCATTGAACCAGGAAATGAACCGTTTCATTTCTTTCAGCATCCGGTTTGCAGGCGGGGCTTCAAAATGAACCAGCGGCTCATGAATTGGGCCGGAAACGACCTGCATCGGATCCCCGCCAGCGCGATACCGGCCGACGTCTTTCACATCGCGCCGTCCCTTCATAAGCATTTCATGCCAGCGATACAGGCTCTCGTGCGTGAGGGGAGCCTGAAAATTGTGATATAAATCAGACATCATTTCCGCAATCCCCTGTTCCGCAGGAGGAATGCGCCGGCCATCTGTTCCGAGGCCGAAGTTGCGTCGGATGGAAGATTGCAGGCTGTCGCGATTTAAAATCTCGCCTTCGATCTCGGAGGTTTTGAGCGCCTCGTTGCTTATCAGGCTTACGGTGAGGGTGTTTTTATCGTCGTCGTTGATATACCTGATTGCGCCGGTGAGGATGCCTGACTGGCGCAGAAATTCGGACTCAAGCTGTTCCATCTTTGTTTCGTCATAGCGGAAATGCGGCCAGTCTTCGCGTTCCCAATTCCATTTTTGTGCAGGCATAAGGTATAAAATCCCAATTTATAGCTCATATAATGGATTATTATGAGGCATAAATCCAGCGTTTATTCATCAGAGGCAAGGAGCAATCCATTCGGAAGACGTTATTTTCCGTTTTCACAAGCAGTCGTTTTTGCGCATACGGCAGCAGTAATGCACGTTCTCTTTCGTCCCTTTCGGGACTTGATGTGTTTGTGCTGCGGTGTACAGGCGATGAATCGCCTGCCTACTTTCTGCCGTCCCTACCGGGACTTTGGCGGGCATAAGCCTGCTTTTTTTCGAGTCGAGATTTTGGATCAACGTGGGAGTTCCGCAGCCCCTGCCGGGGCTGGTCATCTTTTTTTACATGGTGACCGGTGGCTTGCGCCGACCGGCTAATGTCCGACATCCCTCCGGGATATTTTGAAGCGAGCGCGAATCGCTGAGCAGACTTGTGATTGATTGGTTTAACAGTGTTGTTCCAAGTGTCCTATATGGAACACTTGGAACACGGACGCGATAAGAAGCGTCTTTGTGGTTGTGATTTTAAGGTGCTGTTCATCAGCATGTTACGCATTTCGATTTTCCTTGGCATGGATGCAGCTAATGCGTGCGGCTGCTGCATGTCGCATAGGGTGCGACGGGCGCTAAACTTAATCAAACCAAGGAGAATCACTATTAAAACACTATCGTTATCCCATATCGTTAAAAGCGCGCTGGCTGTCTGCGCGATCGGCTGCTCTTTTGCTGCGACCGGTTCACACGCTGTCGCAGGCGACACCACCAACGCGGACGACAAACTCTCGACGCCTGCGGTGCAGGCGGAGGCGCCATCGCGGATTCATGTATTCATCCAGAATGACTTTTCCGACAAATACCTGACGCCCCGCGGTCTGCTTGTGGAAAACGAGGGGGTGGTATGGCAGCCGCTCGCGATTTTGCTGATCGATCTCTATTCGGCGGACCATGGGTTTCTGACGGATGCGACGCTCGCACCGGGTAACTGGGCCAGTGTGCATTCGCACAGGGACGGGCCGCAGCTCCATAACTGGAATGAAGATGATCCTTTCATCGGGCTGAACCTGAAGTTCTTCAAGGATTTCGAACTGGACTCGACCTACACGGCGTTTGTGAGTGAGAACGGTTCGTTCCCGACCTCGACGAACCTGGATGAGAAGCTGACCTACCATGATCACTTCATGGAAGGGTTTTCGCTCAATCCGTATGTCGAGTACTTCGACGAACTCACGAACAAGTCAACGTTCGTCATCAACACTGCGACATCGAAGAAGGGCTACTACTTCGTGCTGGGATTTGATCCCACCTATACCCTCAAGACCCCGGTGGTGCCTATTACTTTCGAATTGCCGACGGATGTGACCTTTTGCTCCAGTAATTTCTACCAGAGACTCAATGGCACGGGCGGCGGCTCCGGCGTAGGCGTTTTCTCCACGGAGATCAAGGCATCCGTGCCGATCGATTTCATCCCGAAGAGCTACGGGCATTGGACCTACTATGCAGGCTTCCAATATTACTACATCGCCAACCAGGGCGCGCTTGACGGAAACCAGGCATTCGGCGCTGCGGCCGGAAACCGTGAGCATGACCTCTACCAGTTCCACACGGGCGTGCAGTTGTTCTTCTAAAGAAAGCTGGCACTGGCTTTTGACCATTTCCGAGGGGAAAAATTATTGACGACAGAAAAGTATTGTTTGGTTGGGTATCAATGGGGAGGCG
>JBAVPB010000480.1:0-4034 GCA_049692655.1 Chthoniobacteraceae bacterium
TATCCTGACCGCCCTGCAACGCTGCTTCCTGGCAAACCTGTCCAAGGAGCTCTCGCGCGGCAATGTCTCCTTCCCCCAGTATTTTCTGCTCGGCTACCTGGGGCAGGTCGAATTCCTCACCATGTCCGAGATCGCGAAGAAGATGGGCCACACCACGGCAGCCGCTACCGGGCTGGTGGACAGGCTGGAAAATCTCGGCCTCGTGGGACGCGCCCATGCGAGCGACGACCGCCGCAAGATCATGGTAAAAATCACCAAAAACGGCACCGCACTCGTGATGCACATCCGTCAGGATATGGTGAACAATCTCCTCAAAACGATGACCTGTCTGGAAACAGACGAGCAGAAAAACTGGCTAAAAATCTACGAAAAAATTGTTAACTACTGCCAAAATAAATGAAATATTTGAAAGTCGGACTCAGCATCGGTCTGGCGTTTTTGACGACCCATCAATTCGCCAACGCACAAACCAATTCCAACCTTAACCCGAATATCAAGGCCGGCCCCGGCCCTGCCATCAAGCCGATGCCCGTGGCATCGAACGTGAAGGTGGTGCAGATCCCCGCCAACATCACACTGGATGACGCAATTACGATCGCCGTGAGGCAAAACCCGCAGATCCTGCTGGCCATCCAGCAGATCGAGCAGACGCGCGGCCAGATCATCACCGTGCGCGCCGAGGCGCTGCCGCTGGTGGCACTCTCGGGGGTTTACAGCCAGGTAGATCCGAGACTGATCGGGAGCAGCTCCTCATCATCGGGCAACTCCGGATCAACCACAACAACATCTTCGTCCAGCACCGCTGTGGGAGCAGATAAGACCTGGAATATTTCGGTGACCGCCACGCAGTTGCTATACTCCGGCGGCCAGGTCGGCGCGGCGATCAAGATTGCGAAGCTCACGCTGGACAGCAATTATTTCAATCTGCGCGACGTCATCGACCAGACGATCTCGAATGTATATCAGCAATATTACACCGTGCTGCTGGACCGTGAGTTGATCGCGGTGCAGCAGGAATCCGTGGGGCTGCTCCAGAGCCAGCTCAACGACCAGAAAAACCGGTTTGCGGCAGGCACGGTGCCCCGTTTCAATGTATTACAGGCCGAAGTGGCGCTTTCCAACCAGATTCCGCTCCTGATCAACGCAAAAAACCAGTATGTCATTTCCCAGACCACGCTCGCGCAAACACTCGGTATCGACTACGACATCTGGCGGCCCGACACCGGCAAGGTAAAGGTGGTCGGAAATCTTGACGTGCATTACCGCGAGGTGAACGAAGACCAGGCGATCGCCATGGCCCGGGCGCGCCGCGCATTTTTGAAAGTGCAGCGCCAGAGCATCCTGATCCAGTTGCAGCAGATCAAGGTCGCGCTGGCCGGTTACCAGCCGACGCTCACTGCGGATGGCGGATACAAGGTGGGGAGTTCCCCTTTCTCCGACAAATTGGACGACACCGTGAACGGCTGGTTTGTCGGCGTGAACGGAAACTGGAATATCTGGGACAGCGGCGCGACCTACGGACGGGTAAAAACCGCGCGCGCGCAATTGGAATCCGCAAAGGCGACGTACGATGCGGCAGTGCTGACGGTGAATTTGCAAGTGCAACAGGCGATCGCGAATTTGAAGGAAGCACGGGAAACGATCCAGAGCCAGGTGGAGAATGTGAAGGAGGCTCTCGAAGCCGTGCGTCTCGCGCAGGAGCGGCTGGCCGCCGGCGCCGGTGTGCAGCTCGATGTGCTGAACGCGCAGGTCGCGCTCGAACAGGCGCGCACCAACGAATTGCAATCGCGGCACGATTACAACGTGGCGCTCGCGCAGCTTGATTACGCAATCGGCGCGGACACGCAGTATGTCGATGGCTTTGAGGATCCTCTCACGCACAGAAAGCCGTTTGCCGCCAATCCCGACAACAAGACCTCCACGGCAAAGATCTCGCCGAAAGATTAATCCCCATGTCTGCCGCCGTGCCGTCGGAGACATTTCCCGCGCTGGAGCTGCCTTTTATCCGGCATGCATTCCTCGGCAGGGTGCCGGGGCTGGATGTAAGTGTGGAACGCGAAGAGGCGCTGCGGCGTCTTGACGGGTATCATACCCGGGCCCGGCGCGATCTTGGCTTCGGCACGGCGCCTTTTGCGAAAGCAGAGCAGGTGCATGGGAACCAGGTCGCGATGGCCGCTTTTGACTCCGCCGGTCCGGCCCCGCAGGCGGATGGGCTCGTGACCAGTGAAAAAAATCTCACGCTCGGCATCTACGTCGCCGATTGCTGCGCCATTTACCTGGCAGACCCGGTGCGGCGCGCGATCGGCCTCCTGCATTCCGGCAGGAAAGGGACCGAGCTTGGAATAGTGACCGTGGCGATCGAAAAAATGCGGGCGCAGTTCGGCTCCGACCCCGTAAATCTCATTGTGCAGCTCGGCCCCTGCATCCGGCCGCCGGATTACGAAATTGATTTTGCGGCGCAAATCGCGGAACAATGCCGTGTGGCTGGCGTGCGGCATGTCTTTGATTGCGGGAGTAACACAGCGGCGGATTTGAGCCGGTATTACTCCTACCGCGTCGAACGTGGAAAAACGGGTCGAATGCTGGCGCTTATGGAGTTAATTTAACCCTGCGATGAAACGAGAATTCGATCCGGAGAAGCCGGAATTGATGGACAAACCCCAGCCTGTGTCACAGGAGCTGGAGGTCGATCTCGAGAATCTCCGCAAGCTGAACCAGTACTTCGGCAGTTACAGCCTGCTGAGGCATTTCCTGCGTCTCTGGCTGTTGCCTGGGAGAAACTACCGGATACTGGACCTTGCGACAGGCTCGGCCGACATCCCGTGCATGATCGCGGACTGGGCGCGGCAGCGGAAGGTCACGGTGAAGATCGATGCGGTGGATTTCCACGCCTCCACGCTGGAGGTCGCCGGGAGGCGCACGGCAGGCTACCCGGAGATCACGCTCATTCGCGCGGATGCGCGGGAATTTTCCAGCCCGGAGACGTACGACATTGTTTGCTGCTCCCTCGCGCTGCACCATTTCAGCGAAGAGGATGCGGTGAAGATTTTGCGGCAGATCCGCCGTCTTTCGCATGACAAATCCCTCGTGGCCGACCTGGAGCGAAGCTGGCTGACATGGACAATGGTGTGGCTGGTCACGGCCATCATCTTCCGCGAGAAGATGACGCAATACGACGGACGGCTCTCGGTAAAACGTGCGTTTTCGTATCCGGAATTTCGAGCACTGGCGATTGAGGCCGGGTGGGATAATTTCACACAGCGGAGGTTCATTCCGGCCCGTCAGGCAATCTGGCGGGCGGAACGGGAGCCGCAGCCAGTAATGAATTTCGAATTGCCGGCACCAAATTGCACGGCGTGAGTCTGGGCGGACGCGTCATCCCTCATTTATTACACCTCCTCGTTACCAAACTCTGTTTGGTAACGCACTGGTCCCGGAAACTCTGTTTCCCCTGTCGGCCCCACCAATCTCATCCCTCATTTACTACATCTCTTTTTCCTCATCGACCTCAAACGCAAGCCCGCCACACAATCCGTTGCACCTGCCTTATCAGAGTAAATTTTAGTTAAATCGAAAGAATTTAAAAATAAATTACAAAAAAAGAAAATTCTTCTTGCGTTATTTTGCCTTTTCGCTAATTATTAGAGAATAAAGAACAGCTATGCCTTGGCTCTCCCTCATTCAACATTGGATGTTGAGCGTTGGACGTTGGATGTTCTCTTCTCCCCTCGGTGCCTTGGCGGTAAATCCAAAGCCTTCAAACCTCAAAGCGTCCGGCCAAGTCCGGGTCAGTCCGCCCAGGTCCGGCATAGCTCCCCTCTACACGTGACAAAATACTCGCTGAATCGGTGGTCGTTCCACCGAATCCGGCCGGAAATTGGCCGCCTGTTCTTTGAAATCTTCAAATAGACTTTGAAATTGGGCATCATTGCACACCCCGGTTTCTTCCTTTCGACATCATTTGGCCGGTCAAGCCGCGTCAAGCCCTGTCAAGGCGCACCAGAGTAAAAATGGCGCGCCCGCCGGTGAAATCG
>JBAVPB010000481.1:0-10113 GCA_049692655.1 Chthoniobacteraceae bacterium
CATTCTTTCCCAATGGGAAAGCACGTCAAATGCATCGACCGATGCAAGAGATATAAAACTCTTCGTGTTACAATGAGAAGACTAAAGCGTTATAACTGAGTGAAATACATATAGGTGAAAACACCTATTGAGGCCGGGAAAATTGATCACAAATCGCGCGTTGCCGAATGATTACTACGAAATAAACAGCCGCTCATTCGCATACTCATGCCGCATGGCGGCAATCTCCAGCATCGGGTCAAACCACCCGGCATCTTCCCGCCGCACCGCCATCGAACCCCGCACACACGCACCGGCAGCATCCAGGCATTCCTTCAATACGCGCTGACACCCCTCCTGCCCGATCCGGATCAATTTCAGCGCCGCGCTGCACTGCCCCGCAAGCGATTGGTAAAGATAGCTCATCAGCGCCGCATCCAGCGGCACGCCTTGCGTCGCCATCTGCATCCCGTAAACCGTGAGATGATGCCCGCGCGCCTCGCCAGCCGCCCGTTTCTCCTCAAACCGCTGCAATACAGCGCCCGGAAACAACTTCAGCAGCATCTGCAACCGCCGCACGCCGAGTTGCACGCTCGCCTCCCGCAATTCGCGGCAGATTTTCAGTGCGCTGATCTCGCCATCGATCCCGCACAGCGCCTCCACATCCCCGCCAAGCGTCGCCTCATACGCGAACCGCACAAACGGCAGATCCAGGTGCTCCAGCGCCGGCATCGTCTGGTTTTTCAAAAAAAAGAGCAGCCCGGCCTCGTCCTTCACGATGCCCAGCCGCACAACCTCCTCCAGCCCCAGCGAATGTGCATAAGCCCCCGTCGGAAAAAGCGGGTCATTCGTCTGCAGCAGCGCCGGCAGCCAGCCTATCGGATCAATGGGATCAATGCCCATGGTGATGATGCGACCCCGCCTTGAGCGGATGGAAAACCCTCTCCTCGACCGTAAAAGCGACGTGCTCCCGCTCCAGAAGCTGCCGGATCGCCGGATCATCCGGCGCCCGCACCGTCCCATGGTGGACCTCGATCGCAAAATGCAGGTTCCCGATCATCCATCCCAGCCGCGCCGCATGCGAGGCGTCGCCCAGACTGATCTCCAGTACCGTCTCCGCCCGCTGTTTCACGATATAAACAGCCGTATCCTCCTCAAAAAAAACCGCCCCATCATGCACCGGATGCTCCAGGTCGAACCCGAACTCCCGCCCATCCCGGGCCACCCCCCGCCAGCGCCGTTTCGCCAGCACCATGCGGTCCACCGCCAGCTCGATACGCCGCTTGCCCTCCGTCGCCCCCTGCATTTCAGCGCGAATCAATTCCATGTCATCCATCCAACGAAATCCCGCAATTTCAATCAAGCCCCATCCACAAATGCCCCGGTTTCCGCCCAAAATCGCCCCATCATTTGCCAGGGCTAATCAACCCTTGCCAACCCTTACCAACCGTCAGCTATCCCCCATCCCAGCCAAAAGCGCCTTAAATATTCATTCCGGAATCCCAAGCCTCCGCCGAGTCCGCGCCGCCACCGTTTCCACGATCTTCCGGCAAACCTCCGCGGCAACTTCCTCCGGCACCCCCTCCGCCGAAACCAGCACATACCGCCTGTCATTTTTCACAAGCTTCCTCAATTCCCCTCGCTGCCGCTCCAGTTCCGCCACAGGCAACTCCGGCTTCCGCCCATGGATAACCTCCGGCGAAGCATCCAGCACAAAAACCAGATCCTCCCGTGGCAGCAACCCGCGCAACACTCGCACCAACCCCGTCCACCCGCCAATCCGATAGCGCCTGGGATCCACCAGCATGTCGTCGAAGTTCCGGTCGAAAATCACCAGTGCGCTCCTCCATTTCCCAGGCAAAACCCGCAGGAGCCAGCCCACCCAGTTATCGAAGAAATAGTAGAATACCTTGGCAAAAGCCATCACGGCATTTCGCGATGGCCGGGCGTGCGGATCACTCACCGGAGCCCCATGATTCTTTTGAAAAAGCATCGGGCGAAAATGAAACGCCTGCTGTTTTGGAAAGCACGATTCCATGGTGCGTCGAACCTGGGCCAGCAATGTCGATTTTCCCACACCATCCGATCCAAGCAACGCAATGTGTAGCCCAGTCGGGTGCGCCACACGCCTCAAAAGACGGCCAAATTCCCGGCAGGAGAGCTCGATTCCGTAACCATTTCTGCGGCGCATGATACGGCCCAGTTCCGACCATTCCTCAGCAGGCCTTTCAAACCACGTTTCCAGCGATGCTCCGGTGTCGCCGAGCAATTCGTCGAAGCGCCGCTGGGCACCCGCACGATCCTCCTGCCATAATTCCCTAAGCCTCGAAAGGTATCGGGCAACGCTTTTCTTTTTTCCAAGAAGCTTCGCCAGCACATAGATAAATTCCGCCGAAGGCGAAGGCACATAAAAGTTTTTATAACATCTTCTGTCCAATAGCAGCGTCGCACCATCCGCAACAAAACACCGGCCCTCGGTATATGCGGAACACACATCGAGCCGCAGGACACAGCCAGGCTCCTGCGCGTTTGCCAGAATTGAACAAAACGCGGAGACGTGATGCTCGATTTGGAAAGCCAGATTCCAGCCAAGTTTTGCCGCGAGTTCGCCCTGTATGACCGGGATGCGGTGTAAATCGACATTCCGTACCACGTAGTCGATATCGGAAGGAATTACCTCCGGGAAATTTTGATACGAATGAAGAATGGCGTAAGGAATTTTACGCGCTTCCAGTTCTGCAAAGAAATATTTGAAATAACGTTGGGAATCACCAGTCATTTTTTGAATTGAACCGGCTCATATTGGCAGAGGGCAGGAGAGAATAGAATGTTTGAGCCTGCCAATTGCAAGATTAAGTACGGCGGTTTACACTCGCTGCGTGCTCGACAGGTTTTCTCCCCGGATTTTTTTAGGCGACGCCCAGCGCGGACTCTTTCTGCGAGGTATTCCAGTATTGGTTTACCATGGTATCCAGCCACCGCCATCAGCGGCGCCCGATCCATTTTTATACGTGACGCCAGGAAAATTTGATGAGCAGCTTGGCTCTCTACGCGAAATCGGTTTTCAATCCATAACCCTGGCTGAAATCGCCGGAGGAGCCGATCTCTCCAAAAAAATCGCGATCACCTTCGATGACGGGCGCACGAGTGTCTTCGAAAATGCCATGGAACCACTGGCCCGCCATGGATTGCGCGCAATTCAGTTCATCGTAGCGGATATGATTGGACGAACCAATGAATGGGATACGATTCATGATCACATGGCGGAGCCGCTTATGAATACAACGCAGATTCGCGAATGGCTCGCGGCTGGCCACGAAATCGGTTCGCACAGCATGACGCATCGTAATCTGACCAAACTTGACGATACATCTGCGCGCGAACAAATTTTCGACAGCAAAAAAAAACTCGAGGACCAGTTCGGCATCGAAGTGAGGCACTTTTGCTACCCCCACGGGAAATGGAATGAAAAGGTGCGCGATCTTGTAGCGGAGGCGGGATATGCAACAGCCTGCACCACATGCTTTGGGGTGAATACTACAGCCACACCGCGCTTCCAACTCAACCGCATCCCCGCACTCACCGGGCGGGAACTGATGATGAAAACCGCGGACAGGCTGCGAAGAAAACTGGGCCTTTAAGCAAATCCTTCAACCGGAAATCAGAGAGACACAGGTACGTTTTTACGTCCCTTCCATATGGGCGTGGGTTTTTCCACATGATAAGTCACACGCTTTTCCTGATCCTTGGAAACATACACTGCGTAGTCAAAAGGCTTTTGAAAATACAGCCCGGACAAGACGAACTTGATTTTGTAAGAAAACAGCAGGAGCGGTTTCAATGCCTTGATCCAGCGGGGCGTCATCTCATACTTCAGGCCCGCTTCCCTACGCGCATTCGGCTTCAGATTCATGTTTTCGCCCGTATCTGTGAAAAGAGAAGTGAATGTATGCATCACTTTAATGCGCAGGTCTTTGTTCACAACGCTCATGACCCAAAATAAGTCACCGAAATCCTTCCACTTGGTGTCAAACCAGGTCCCATGCTCTTCAAAAACACTCCGCCTCATAAACATCGCACAAGTCATCACAGGCATTCGGACCCAGATATCGCTCTTTGTTGGGATATGCGATTTGCGATGGCAAATATAGCTGCCGGCCGCATCAATAACGATAGTATCCGCAAACAACACATCTACATCCGGGTGTGCTTCAAAAAAGTCATGCACAGCTTTGAGTGCACCGGGCAGGTATTGTTCGTCGCAATTGAGATAAGCGAGGATATCACCCTTGGAACGCTTGAATCCATGGTTCACGGCATCGTACATACCCTTGTCTTTCTCGATGTAGGCTTTGACGCGGACATCATTGGGCAGCCAATCCTGGGTTCCGTCGTCCGAGCATGAATCCTGGATAATGTGTTCAAACGCCACCCCTTTCTGGTCCGCGACCGAAGCGATGCAAAGCTTGAGCCACTCGGAACCGCGAAAGCTGGGAGTAACAATCGAGATCAACATTGTCCGAAGCCTACTTCGGGTTCATCTCGTCGTAAATCCAGGCGTAGGTTTTTTCCAAGCCATCCCTCAGGCGGATATTTGGCTCCCAGCCGAGGAGTTTTTTGATCAGCGTGTTATCGCTATTCCGGCCATTTACGCCCTTTGGCGCGGAAAGGTTGTAATTTCGTTTCAACTTCACACCGGCGATGTCTTCCACGATATCGACGAGCTGATTGATGCTCACCAACTCGCTGCTGCCGAGGTTGAGGGGCTCGATGATGTCGCTATGCATGATCGCCTGTGTGCCCTGCAGGCAGTCGTCGATGTATTGGAAACTGCGGGTCTGGTGACCATCGCCCCATATCTCAATCTCGTGGCGACCTGATACTTTTGCCTGGATAACTTTGCGGCAGATCGCTGCGGGGGCCTTCTCGCGGCCCCCATCGTAGGTGCCATGCGGGCCATAGACATTATGGTAACGGGCCACACGCGTCTCGATGCCAAAATCCTCCCGGAAATGCCGGCACATACGTTCGCTGAAAAGCTTTTCCCAGCCATAACCGTCCTCCGGCATCGCGGGATAGGCATCCTCCTCCTTGAGAGCGGTCACAGCCGGGTCACGCTGTTTGTCGGCATTATAAACGCAGGCGGACGAGGAAAAGAAAAAGCGGGGCACGTTCGCTTTTTTGGCGGCCATAAGAAGATGCGTCGTGGTGAGCACACTCAGCATGCAGAGGGCCTTGTTGTTTTCAATGAAACCCATCCCCCCCATGTCGGCGGCGAGATTATAAATCTCCTTAGCGCCCACGGCAGCCTGTTCGCCCGCCTCTTTCAGGCTCACATCGAGCTGGAGATTTTCGACTCCGGAAAAATTTTGATGCCACTCGTTGACCGGCTTGATATCCACGGCCCGGATGCGCTCGTGCCCCTGGCGAATGAGATCAGCCACAAGATGACCGCCGATAAAACCGCCTGCGCCGCAGACGACGATGGTTTCATTATTCATTTGGAATTTGCTCGGGTAGAACTGGCAGAAGAATTTCTCATGTGGCGGGGATACCAGTCTTCATGGCCGGATGCATTTTCCAAGCTCAAACTTGAGCCCGCAGGCCGGTCACGGGATTTCTTTCACAAGAATATCGTCATCCTGATAAAGCGTCGGCCAATCCTTGATGATCGCCGTCGTTGAAGGCTGGTAGGTCTCGCGTTTTCTATCCGTCTCGCCGGGATTGACGCGTTGCAGGGCGTCGAGCAGCGGCGACTCGCTCACCATCACGAGCTTGTTGAAACCCATTGATTTCAACAAGGCAAAATTTGCCGGGTTTTCAAAAATATGCGTGTCCCAGACGGAGAGCCCCTTGCGGTTTGAGCGGGTAAGCAAGTCTCCCCCCCATCCGCCGCCCCGGATTACAAGTTTGTCAGAATCCTTCGTATTTTCGCGAATGATCTGCGCCATCCTCGCAGGGAATGTGTCGTAATGGAGCACGGCTTTCATCCCGATAAGTCCCTGCACCAATGAAAGCAAAAGGAGCAAACCGGCCAAAGGAATCCGCCATTTTCCCGTCGCGCCGGCGGAAGGGAACCGGGACTCAAAGATAGCGAGGGCATCCGCGCAAAGTATCGCCACCACAGGCGCAAACATCATGTAGTAATGCGTATGGTGAAGCACCAGGTGGGAAAACGTCAATGTAGTCACCACCCCGCCGAGCAGCAGGCATTTCGCAACCGTGCTGCCGCCCTTCCTCGCAAGCGCGTAAATGACCAGCCCCACGAATACAAAGCTGCCGCATAATGAATTCAACATCCGCCAGCCACCCTTGATCCAATTGCCCGGGGTCAGCCGGTATTTCCAATCCCCGAAATACCACCAGACCATCTGCGGATTTTTGGAAACACGAAGATCCACATACGGAAACACCGCGCCTGCCTGTGCAGCATCGGTGTACCTCGTCCAGACCAAAAACAACACCGCTGCAATGCCGCCCACACCGGCCAGCAGAAGGATGCGCCGGACATCAAAGCCATGCTGCTTGACGAGCAGGACAAAAATGGCAATGCCACCGGCCATGAAAAACGGCAGCTTTAAAACCGCCGTCAAGCTTCCCGCAATGCAGGCGGGAAGAAACCACTTCAGCCCGGGCTCACGCACCATCTCCATGGAGAAAAAGCAAAACCATATCGCCGCGACCAGCGATATGCCATCGGTGCTGGCCATCCCCGCATATTCAAAAATCAACGGCTGCGACACAAAAAAGACCAGGCTCCAATACGCGCCGCGCACACCCAGCGCTGTCCGCCCAATCCGGAAAAGCGGAAAGAGACAGGTGAAAAAAATCGCGAGCGATACCACATTCGCCCACCCGCGCCATGGCCCCAGCACCTTGAACGCCAGCCCCGCGAGCGCCTGCCATATGGGAAGCTCCTGGATCGTCGGCGTCTCTGTTGCATTGAAGCCCACGATTACCGTGTGCGCCAGATCGATGCGCGTTTCTGCATAATGCAAAGCCGTGTCGAGATGAATGTCCCTGTAGAGACCGTATCCTTTCCATGCGCTACCTGCATGAAAGGCCGCGATTGCCACGAGAAAGAATACCAGCAGGGCTTTCAGATCACTATTTCGTGCGGAAACTTCATCGTTGGCATCCATAATTTTTTATAACTCCCGATCATCCACGGTCACCCGCGTCAGGACTGCAATTTGCAACAGCTTTTTTGCGGCATTGAGTTTGACGGGGCGCCCCCGTAATGTAAATCCCTGTTTCAGAGTGAAACGAAATCCGCCCATTCCAGCCATCATCCCGTGAAAGTATTCTTCGATCATCCAAGTCCCTTTTTCCTGGCGCACGGCGGTGTCCAGGTTCAAATCGAACAAACAAAAAACGCCCTGGAAAAGATGGGTGTCGCCGTGAACCATGTACGATGGTGGGACGACCGGCAGGAACCCGACGTGATTCATTATTTCGGGCGCACTCCGCAAACCTACATCCGCCTTGCGCACAAAAAAGGGATCAAAATTGTCACTACGGATTTGCATGGTGGCCTCGGGGTACGCGGCCCCATGCTCCGCGCCGTCCAAAAAAAAATCACACGCGCAGGCCAGAGATTTCTGCCGGACATACTGGTTGGGCGTTTCGGCTGGAACACCTACAAAATGTCCGATGCGTGCGTCTCTGTGACCCCTTGGGAAAGCTATCTGATCCAGGATATATTCGGCGCACCGCGCGAAAAGTGCCATGTGGTTCCCAATGGCGTGGAGGATGTTTTTTTTGACTCACCGAAAACCGCGCGAGACGAATGGCTCGTGACCACGGCAAGCATCCTGCCGGTAAAAAGAATCCTGGAAACCGCACGGGCCGCCGTGCTGGCAAAAACACCCTACCGTGTCGTCGGCAAGCCCTTTTCAGAGACGGACGACTACTACCTCTCGTTTCTCTCCCTTGTACGTGCAAACCCAGGCCTCCTTCGTTACGAGGGGCCCTGTGCGGATCGCGCGGAACTCGCCGGTATTTATCGAAAGGCGCGTGGCTTCGTGATGCTGAGCCGGTGGGAATCGCTGAGCATCTCCTCGCTGGAGGCGGCCGCCTGCGAATGCCCGGTCCTGCTCAGCAAACTGCCGTGGGCTAAAAGTGTGTTCGGCGATACCGTGAGTTACTGTTCCTCGTGCGATTCCGGGACCGCCATCGCGCAAAGCCTCCGCTCATTTTACGACTCCGCGCCTGCGGCCAGACCTCCCGCCAAACCCCAAAGATGGTCGGAAGTCGCCGCTTTGCTGGTAAAAATTTACGAGCCGCTCTGCAGCACTTCCCGGTAAATCTCCAGGTGCCGTTGCGCGATCTTCCCGGGGTGATATTTTTCCCATGTGGTCGATTTCGCAACGCGGCTCAACCGGGTAGCCAGTGCGGCATCCAGCAGCCTCGACACGGCATCCGCAATCGTCGCGGGCTGCAGCGGGTCGCATAACAACCCGTTTTCGCCATCCTGGATCAAATCCGGCACGCCACCCACATCCGGAGCCACCACCGGCACACCCGCAGCCATCGCCTCCAGCACTACCATCGGGCAATTATCCTCCAGCGAGGCCAGGATTAACATCGTAGCACGGGCAAGAAGCCGCTTGAGTTCATCCCGGTCTGCCTGGCCCCGGTATTCGCACCATGGCCGCGACTTTACGGCGACCAGGAATTCCGCGCTGTAAGGGTCTTCCCCACTGGTCGCGCCCACAAATATCAATTTGAATTTTCTCCCGGTCGCCAGGGTGTCCAGCGATTGCATCAGCCCGATCTGGTTTTTCCGGTAGCAGACATGCCCCACGCACAGCAGCGTGGTTTCCGCTGTATCCTCCCGCTCCACTTCAAAAAAAGTGCGGTCCACCGCATTGGGGACCACCCAGGTTTTCCGCGCCAGATCCTGCACCGCTTCACGGGTGTAGTTTGTGATGCAGACCACCCCCTGCGCCCGCGGGATCGTAAAACTTTCCAGATGCGCCGTGAGCCAGTGAAACGAGAACGGTTTCACGCGGTTCACCCGCGCGATCAACCGCATGTTGCCGTGGATGGTGAGCACGCTGGGGAAGCCGGACAACACGGAGCTGATCGCGCAATTCCTCTCCGTACCCTGGCCGTGGACAATGTCGGGCCGGATCTCCCTCGCGATCTTCCTTACCGCGCGGATGCACCCGAGATAGCCTGTCCGCATCCATCCGGTCTTCGGGACAAGAAGACTGTAAAAATGGATGTTCCCTGCGATTTTTTCCGGCGACTGCATCCTTTGCCGCGCACAGGTCACCACATGGATTTCCGTGCCGGGAAAATCCGCAAGTCCTTGCAGCAATGACTCGACCGCCGTACCGAAGTAAGGAGTGGCAAGCGCGTATTGCCTGGCATGCTCCCGATTGTCTGTCGCGACGATCATGACTTTCATGGAATGCAGTCTCCCTTGAAAAAGTAATGTTGCCAAAGACAAAATGGCTGCAATAAATGGCGCATCGCCCGTCTCGCGAAATTCATAAAACCTTCCGGAATGACTTCCCAGCTTCCATGCATCGCGCTCTGTGTTGAAGCTCCCATCGCGCTCAGGGGCGGGGTGAGCGTGCTCATTGAGGCGCTCATTGAGGGACTTGCCGCGGATTACCGGATCGTTCTCGTCTCGCCTGATACCAATAACACGCTGGTAAAATCTCCGATTCATACCCTGCTCTCGGGCCACATCCCATGGAACCATGGGCAGCCTCCCCTCTCCGCCTGCCGCGACCTCGCGCTTGAACTCAAAAAAAGGGACGTCGCCCTCGTCCATTTTCATTCCGGCAATAATAGCTGGCGCCGCCGCTGGACTGCGATTTCGCCCGTCTGGTTTACCCGGCTTGCGGGCATCGTCACCATTGCAACAAACCATACCGCGGTTCATGTGTGGGATAATTACTGCGACCCGGCAAAGACATCCTGGATCGTCAAGGCGGCGATGCTTCCTTTCGCGTGGACCGGCAAAATGCTTTTCCTCGCATGCCTGGAAACCGAGATTGCGGTCTCCCTCCACAACCTCGATCTCATTCGCAGATGGTATTGGCCCTGGAAGCGTTTCAGACTCATCTATCATTCGCGCATTTCAAAAATTGGGGACAACACACCTCCGGGGGATCGCGA
>JBAVPB010000482.1:0-1821 GCA_049692655.1 Chthoniobacteraceae bacterium
ATCTAACATCATCCCGCCCTCTTGACACCGCCCCTCATTCCCGAGAATGTTACCGGCTCTATGAGTGACAAGGTTGTTGACCCCGTAATTCCCGCTGAAGGCTGGCATGTGCTGCATCTTTTTTACAAGATCGAGTACGGCCAGTGGCAGCTTTTCAATGATGCCGAGCAACGCCGCGCGAAAACGGCGCTCTCCTCGCTCGTGCAGGAGATCCGCGCGACGCCTTCCACGCAGCTTTTGATTTTCAGCATCGTGTCGCCCAAGGCGGACATCGCGTTCATGCTGCTGACGCCCGATTTGCAGACCGCGAACCAGTTCGAGAAACGCCTGAGCATCGCGCTCGGGCCGGACGTTCTGACGGCGGTGTACAGCTACTTCTCGCTCACTGAGTCGAGCGAATACACCAGCTCGGACGCGGAACTCGCCGCCAATCTCGCCGCGGAGGGCGAGGTGAAGGAGGAGACGCCGGAGTTCGAGGCGGAGATGGAAAAAATCCGCGCCCGCATGGCGAAATACAAGAAGGACAAGCTCTACCCGAATCTCCCCGACTGGCCGGTTTTCTGCTTTTACCCGATGAGCAAGCGGCGCAACGAAACCCAGAACTGGTACAAGCTCCCCTTCGACGAGCGCAAGAAGCTGATGTCCGGCCACGCGCGCGTGGGCCGCAAATATCACGGCAAGATTTTGCAGTTGATCACCGGCTCGACCGGGCTCGACGATGCGGAATGGGGCGTGTCGCTCTTTGCGCACGATACATTTCACATCAAGGAGATCGTTTACGAGATGCGCTTCGACCCGGTGACCGCCGACTACGGTGATTTCGGCGAGTTTTATATTGGACTTCGCGTCCCGCTGGACGATCTTTTCCGCAGGATGCAGCTCTGATCGCAATGAACACCAAACTCGACGCCCTGAAATCTTACCTGCGGGAACATGCCCCGCTCGTGATCGCCTACTCCGGCGGCGTCGATAGCGCGTGCCTGCTGGCCGTGGCGCACGAGACCTTGGGCGACAAAATGCTCGGCGTGATCGCCGACAGCCCGAGCCTCCCGCGCCAGGCGCTGGCCGATGCCCTCGCAGTGGCGAAACAAATTGGCGCCACCGTCGAGGTCGTGAAGACGGACGAGATGCAGGACGAAAATTACGTCAGCAATCCGCTCAACCGCTGCTACTACTGCAAAGCCGAGCTCTTCACAAAACTCGACGAGCTCGCCCACGACCGAGGCTACGCCGCAATCGCCTACGGCGAAAACGCCGACGACGCCCACCATTTCCGCCCCGGCTCCAAGGCTGCTGCCGAGTTCTCAATCATAGCACCATTAAAGCACGCAGGCCTCACAAAAGCCGAGGTGCGCGAAATTTCCCGGACATTCGACCTGCCCACATCCGATGCGCCCGCACAACCCTGCCTGAGCTCGCGCATCCCTCACGGCACTCCGGTGACCACCGGGGCGCTGGCCATGATCGAGCAAGGCGAGGCCCTCGTCCGCAATCTCGGTTTCAAGATTTTCCGCGTACGGCACGTCGTGGAGGACCAGACTGCCGCAAAATACGTGGCCCGCGTGCAGATCGCCCCCGAGGAAATGGGCGGCATCCCGGCATGCAGGGAATCCCTAGTCTCCGGCCTCGCTGCGGTGGGCTATTCCTCGGTCGAGATCGACCCGGAAGGCTACCGTTCACCCCATTAGTTAGATGCAGCGGGCCGTCGGCACACCCCGGGCATTTCGCGCGCATTTTGCGGAGCACAACCGCCAGGTGATCCTGCTCACGGTGACGACATTCATCTCCGCCATCCTGCTCTGGCTCGTCGCATACATCATC
>JBAVPB010000483.1:0-4596 GCA_049692655.1 Chthoniobacteraceae bacterium
GATGATGCATTTTCACACTGCACACTCGGCATCGTTTACTACAGCCAGGGCAAGCTCGACGAGGCGGTGGGTGAATTGACCAAGGCGCTCGCGATCAATTCAAAGAACGCCACCGCGCACAATTACCTCGGCATCACCGCTGCGGCAAAAGGCTGGGTGGAAGCCGCCCGCAAGGAACTGGAAACCGCCATCAGGATCGACCCGAATTATTCGGACGCGCATTTCAACCTCGCTGTGATTTATCTGACTACTCCTCCCATCGACAAGGAAGCGGCCAAGAAGAATTACAAGCGCGCGGTTGAACTCGGTTCCGAGCCCGATGCCGCCCTTGAGCAGCTATTGAACAAGTAGCTGGAGACAGGAAGTCTAAAATTCAGGCGATCCACCTTGGATGCTTTTTCATACATTTGCGGTGGAGCGGCCGGAGTCGGCGTGCTGCTGCTCGTCCTTGGTTCTTTACTGTTGTTTATACGGGGATTGCGCGAGCGATCGTGGAAATGGACCCTGGCCGGTTTTTTTCTGTACTACCTCATCTATCTCCTGATCGATGCCATCGTTTACAAGATGAGAGGCTCAGGCGGGTAAACCCGTTCCAAAGTATTTACGCGCTCAATAACTGCCGGAGCACGAACGGCAGGATGCCGCCGTGACGGTAGTAATCGACCTCAATCGGGGTATCGATGCGGTTCGTGAGAGCTTGTGTGACCTTGGTGCCATCGGCGCGATGGATGACCAATGTGACCTCGCCCATGGGCTTGATATTGTTGTCAAAGCCGATGAGATCGAATGTCTCGGTGCCATCGAGCTTTAATGTCTGCGCGCTGACGCCTTCCGGAAATTGCAATGGAAGCACGCCCATTCCCACCAGGTTCGAACGATGAATCCGCTCGAAGCTCTGCGCCACGACCGCCTTTACCCCGAGAAGCCGGGTTCCCTTTGCCGCCCAGTCGCGACTGGAGCCTGTGCCGTATTCCTGGCCTGCGAAAATCACGAGCGGTGTGCCTTTGGCCTGATACTTCATGGAAGCATCGTAGATCGAAAGCTGTTCGCCGTCGGGCTGGTGGACAGTAACGCCACCTTCCACCCCTGGAACCATGAGGTTCTTGATGCGCACATTGGCAAAAGTGCCACGGGTCATCACACGGTCATTGCCGCGGCGTGAGCCGTAGCTGTTGAAGTCTTCGTACGCGACGCCATTATCCGACAAAAACTTGCCGGCAGGCGACGTCTTCTTGATCGCGCCAGCGGGGCTGATATGGTCGGTGGTGACGCTGTCGCCAAAGATGCCGAGCGGACGCGCACCCTTGATCTCGGTGATCTCCCCGGGCTGCATAGAGAAATCCGCGAAGAACGGAGGTTCCTGGATGTAGGTCGAATCGTTGTCCCATGCGTACACTTCGCCGACCGAGGATGGAATCTCGTTCCACTTTGGATTCTGGTTTGCAAAATTGGTGTAGAGCCTGCGGAAAACCTCCGGCTTCAATGCGCTGGCCATTGCCTCGCGGATTTCGGCCAGGGTTGGCCAGATGTCCTTCAGATACACATCGGCGCCATCGCTCCCCTTCCCGATCGGCTCCTTGCTCAGGTCGATGTTCACGCGGCCCGCCAGCGCGAACGCCACGACGAGCGGAGGCGACATGAGGAAGTTCGCCTTGATGTTCTGATGAATACGCGCCTCGAAATTACGGTTGCCACTGAGCACGGCCGCAGTGATGAGATCGTTCTTGATGATTGCGTCCTCGATCGCGGGATGCAGAGGGCCGGAGTTGCCGATGCACGTTGTACAACCAAATCCAACAATGTTAAAACCGAGTTTATCGAGGTAAGGCTGCAGGCCGGTCTTGTCCAGATAGTCGGAAACCACCCGTGACCCGGGGGCTAGCGAGGTCTTCACTGCCGCACTAACCGTCAAGCCACGCTCCACCGCCTTCTTCGCGAGGAGGCCGCCCGCGAGCATCACGCTCGGGTTGCTCGTATTGGTGCAACTGGTGATCGCCGCGATGAGCACGGTACCATTGCCTACATTGACGTTGCCGTGCCTGTACGGATCGGATTTCAAATCCTCCACCACATCGGGAGTCGGGCGATTGTAAACCATCTCGGTGACATTCATCGCTTCCGCACCGGCTGCGCCATCGGGAATTGTGCGGCCACTGTGCTGTCCGCCATCATTGAGGTGAACCTCCACCTTTTTGCCGAGATCAGCCTCGCTTTTGCCGTAGCCGCCATCGGGCAACGCTTTCTTGAAAAGCGTGTTAAAGGTCTCCTTCAGTTCCGGAAGATTGATGTGGTCCTGCGGGCGCTTAGGCCCTGCCACGCCGGGCACCACCGTCGAGAGATCGAGCGCAAGATCGACGCTGTAGTCGATCTGTCCGCTCTGCGGAGTCCCCCAGAGGCCCTGCGCCTTGTAGTAATTCTCGAACGCATCGCATTGTTCGTCGCTCCGGCCCGTGGCGCGGAGGTAAGTGACCGTTTCCTCATCGATGCCGAAGAAGCCCATCGTCGCGCCGTATTCCGGAGCCATGTTTCCGATGGTCGCGCGATCCACGACCGGGAGCGAAGCCGCTCCCGTGCCGTAAAATTCCACGAACTTCCCGACGACCTTTGCCTTGCGCAGCATCTGCGTGATATGCAGGACCAGATCCGTGGCGGTGACGCCTTCCTTGAGCGTGCCTGTGAGATTTACGCCCACGACTTCCGGGGTCAGGAAATAAACAGGCTGGCCCAGCATGCCGGCTTCCGCCTCGATGCCGCCCACGCCCCAGCCCACGACTCCGAGACCGTTGATCATCGTCGTATGGGAATCCGTGCCCACGAGCGTATCCGGGAACCAGACACCGCCGCGCTCGAGCACACCCTTTGCGAGATATTCAAGATTCACCTGATGCACGATGCCGATGCCGGGAGGCACCACGCCAAATGTCTCGAATGCCTGCTGTCCCCACTTGAGGAGCTGGTAGCGTTCGCGGTTGCGCTTGAATTCGAGTTCCAGATTGAAACCCAGGGACTGTGCCGAGCCAAAGAAATCGACCTGCACCGAATGATCCACCACGAGATCGACGGGAACGAGCGGCTCGATCATTTTCGGATCGCGCCCGAGGCGGGACACCGTGGAGCGCATCGCCGCGAGATCCACGAGCAGAGGCACTCCAGTGAAATCCTGCAACACCACGCGGGCCACGACAAAGGGAATTTCCACCTGAGCCGGCTTCTTCGCATTCCAGTTTGCCAGCGCATGGACATCCTGCTCCGACACTTTTTTGCCGTCGCAATTACGCAGCACGGATTCAAGGACAATGCGGATCGAAACGGGAAGCCTGGAGGTTTTCCCGATGCCTGCCTCTTCCAATGCGGGCAGCGAAAAGTAGCCGCCCTGTTTGCCATTGCCGAGATCGAATTTCCGAAGTGCCTTGAACGTGTCGCTCATGATTTGTGATGTCCCCTCCCCGTGATGTTGTCCGATGCTTGATTAGTTAAGTTTTGTGAGTGCCGCCTTGATCGCGTCGAAATTTGGAAGATCCTTCGGCGTAGGCGTCTGTTCACTATACTGGATCACGCCTGATTTATCGACCACGAAAGCGGCGCGCGCCGAGCTGTCGCCGATTCCCGCGATACCCTTGAACAGAACGTCATAGGCGTTCGTGACTTCCTTGTTGAGATCGCTTGCGAGCGTGAGCGTGATGCTTTCCTTCTTCGCCCATGCCTCCTGTGCAAACGGACTATCCACGCTGATTGCGATGACGCTCGCATTCAGATCGGAAAATCCCTGCAACCCCTGGCTCACATCACACAACTCCGTGGTGCAGACGCCGGTGAAAGCGAGCGGGAAAAACAGGATGAGTGTGTTCTTGCTGCCGAGGTTTGCTGACAGGCTCACATCGACGAGTCCGTCTGCATTTTTGGATTTAAGGGTGAAATCGGGTGCTTTGCTGCCTACTGCGAGTGCCATATTAAAAAATCTCTCCTGTTTAAGTTTATGTTTCGGAACTATGATGTTTAGTTTCTCCCGTGCAAATCGCAAATCTTAAATTCATATGACGACAATTTGGTGGTTCGTGATCATGATTTTGATGATAGTGGGTTTGGTCGGATCGGTCCTGCCCTGGATCCCTGGGGCTGTGCTGATTTTTGCCGGTGCCGTGCTGCATTACCTCTTTCTGGGCCCGGAAAATCGCGCGGGCGTGATCATGCTCGTGACCTTGGGCGTATTGATGATTATTGCGCTGGCCGTGGATGTCCTGAGCGGATCGGTGGGGGCGAAAATGTTCGGGTCCAGCCGCTGGGGGGCGCTCGGAGGCATCGTCGGCGCCGTGGTCGGGATGTTTTTCGGGCTGATCGGTGCATTTGTCGGGCCGATCGTCGGCGTGTTGATCGGGGAATTGCTTGCAGGCCGAGGCATCCTTCCGGCAGGGCGTTCCACGTGGGGCACATTCCTTGGAACCACGGCTGGCATGATCGGCAAGGTCGGGATTGCGTTCGTGATGGTTGTCTGGTTTTTAATTTCGTTGCTGTTTTGAGCTTTTTTATCCGTGAAGAGGGTTTTATTCAGGGTTTTCGTGGTTTTTCTAAGTCGGATTTGGTCGGATAATGCCGGAT